>NZ_JAHBAH010000001.1:0-330000 GCF_020510425.1 Quatrionicoccus australiensis | reverse complement strand
GCGGCCGGTGCCGTGTTCGGCCTTGAGCGAGCCGTCGTACTTGCCGACCACCAACTGGCAGACGTCGTCCATGAAGCGGGCGTAGCGGTCGACCTCGGCCGGATCGCCAAAATCCTGCGTGAACACGAAATGCAGGTTGCCCTCCAGCGCGTGCCCGAAAATGATCGCCTCGTGGTAGCCGTGCTGGCGCAGCAGGCCTTGCAGGTCGAGCGTGGCGTCGGCCAGCGACTCGATCGGGAAGGCGACGTCCTCGATCAGCACGGTGGTGCCGGTGCGGCGCATGGCGCCGACCGAGGGGAAAGTGCCCTTGCGCACTTTCCAGTACATCTCGCAGGTCGCCGGATCGGTCGAGAAGACCATCGGTTCGACCGTGGCGACGCCCGCGATGGCGGTATGCACGGCGGAAATCTTCTCCTGCAGCGCGTCGACCGTTGCGGCGCGCACTTCGATCAGCAATGCGGCCGCATCCTCGCCCAGTTCGCGCATCACCGCCGGCAGGCCGGGCTTGTTCTCGACCGAATGCAGGGCGGGCCGGTCGAGCAGTTCGACCGCGGCGACCGGCTGCGGCTTGAGGCGGATCACCGCTTCGCAGGCGGTGCGGATGTCGGGGAAGAAAACCAGCGCGGAAGCTTTGCACGGGTCCTCGACGACGGTCAGGTAGGTGATGCTGGAAATGAAGCCGAGCGTCCCTTCCGAGCCGATCATCAGGTGGCTCAGGATGTCGATCGGGTCTTCATAATCGACCAGCGCATTGAGGCTGTAGCCGGTGGTGTTCTTGATCTTGAACTTGTGGCGGATGCGCTCGGCGAGTTTCGGGTTGTTGCGCGTATCGCTGCCCAGTCGCTCGAGTTCGCCGAGCAGCACGGCATGGCTTTGCGAGAAGGCATTGACGCTGAGCGGGTCTTCGGTGTCGAGCACGCTGCCATCGGCGAGCACGACGCGCAGGCCGGCCAGCGTCCGGTAACTGTTCTGGGCCGTGCCGCAGCACATGCCGGAAGCGTTGTTGGCGGCAATGCCACCGATCTTGGCCGCCCCGATCGACGCCGGATCCGGCCCGATCTTCTTGCCGAGCGGCGCCAGGCGCCGATTCACCTCACCCCCGACAATGCCCGGCCCGACCTTGACCTTGCCGGCATCGGCACTGATCTCGCAACCGGTAAAGCCCTCGCCGATCAGCGCCAGGATGCCGCTGCTGATCGCCTGTCCGGACAGGCTGGTCCCGGCCGCGCGGAAAGTCACCGGCGTGGCGTGCAGCCGGCCAGCGGTCAACACCGTGCGCACGTCGTTTTCCGATTCGATCAGCGTGATCACCTGCGGGATCAGGCGGTAGAAACTGGCGTCGGTGCCGTAGGCGAGGCGACGCAGATCGTCGACGATGATCTGGTGATCTGGGAGGTGTTGGCGGAGGTGCTGGATTAGGGCGCTCATTTGGTTTGTCTCGGGTGTTTGTTTTTGGCGTGGGTGGTGATGGGTGTGGTGCTTGTTTGGTGTTTTGGTTCCGTGTCGGCGGGGTGGCTAAAGGATGATTGTGGTCCTTTACCTGCTTTAGTCTCGGCTACGGTGAGTGTTGTGCTTGTTTTACGTTGGGGTTCCGCCTTGCGGGCGGGCGTACTTTCTTTTGCTTCGCCAAAAGAAAGTAGCCAAAGAAAAGGCGACCCCCGGGTCGGCGCCCGCTGCGCGGGTCCCTTGCGCTACTCGGCTAGCCGGGCGGCTTGCTAAACTCGCCTGCGGCTCAGACAGACGCAAGCCGAAACCCCCGGCCAGCCTGCGTTGCTCAGCGCCTCCCAGGGGGACCCGAAAGGCGTCGCCGCCGAACCGGTAGATATGATTTTGGGTTGTTTTCAGCGGTCGACCGTTAAAAACAAGGCTTTTCCTTTTTTCTTCCTGGGCAGAGCCGTCGTTCCGTGACGCCTTTCCGGGTCCCCATGTGGAGCGCCGAGCAACGGAGAAGGGCCGGGGGCCTTCGGCGAGGACTGTCTGAGGCCCGAAGGGCCGAGTTCCGCAGCCGCCCGGTCCTTCGAGTAGCGCAGGGAAGTCGGCGCAGCCGACCGCGTAGCCTGGGGTCGCCTTTTCTTTGGCTACTTTCTTTTGGCGAAGCAAAAGAAAGTACGCCCGCGCCGCCAGCGCGGAACCCGGCCGCCAAAAAGGTGCTGCACTATTTTCGCGAGAAAGGCTAACTGAACCCAGCCGCCAAACAAGCGCCGCATTCATCCGGCGAAAACAGCCATCCGAATCCAGCCCCTGAGCAAGCCCCACCCCCATTTACCCGCGATCCCTCAACATATCCCGCAACCGCTTCGGTGCCGGCTTCAAAGGCACCCGCACCGTCGTCCAGGCCCCTTGCTTCGCAGGCATCAGCCACGCCAACCGGCTCCCCAGCCAGGTCGCAACAGCGTACAAGGAAGGCGAGCGATACACCGTCGCCCATCCCTTCCAGACGGAAGTCATCAGCCAGCTATACCCGGCTCCCTGACCAAGCATCGAAGGATTCGCGTGCGGTGCGGTAAAGGCCTCTTCGCGCAGGCGCATCAGCAATTCCGGGATCGGAATCTTCACCGGACAAACCTCGCCGCACGCCCCGCACAGCGAGGAGGCGGTGGCCATCGATGAGGTCGCCTCCAGACCGAGCATGTGCGGCGAGATGATCTTGCCGATCGGGCCGGGGTAGGTCGTGCCGTAGGCATGGCCGCCGATGCGGGTATAGACCGGGCAGTGGTTCATGCAGGCGCCGCAGCGGATGCATTGCAGGGTCTTGCGCAGTTGTTCGTCGGCGTAGGCCTGGCTGCGGCCGTTGTCGAGCAGGACCAGGTGGACTTCGGCCGGGCCGTCTTTCTCGCCCGGTTTGCGCGGGCTGGAGATCATGTTGAAGTAGGTCGAGATGTTCTGGCCGGTGGCCGAGCGCGTCAGTAGCGAGAGCAGCGGCGGTACGTGTTCGAGCTTTTCGACGATTTTCTCGATGCCGGTGATGGCGATATGCACCGGTGGCGCCGTGGTGCACATGCGGCCGTTGCCTTCGTTTTCGACCAGGCACAGCGTGCCGGTTTCGGCGACGGCGAAATTGACGCCGGAGAGGCCGATGTCGGCTTCCAGGAATTTCTGCCGCAGCACGTTGCGGCCGATCTGGATCAGCGCATCGACGTTGTCGGTGTAATCGACGCCTTCGACCTTGTCGGCGAACAGGCGGGCGATTTCTTCCTTGGTCTTGTGAATGGCCGGCATGATGATGTGCGACGGCTTTTCATCGGCGAGCTGGACGATGTATTCGCCCATATCCGATTCCAGCGCAGCGACACCGGCGGCTTCGGCGGCATGGTTTAGCTCGATTTCCTCGCTGACCATGGACTTGCCCTTGACCATCAGCTCGGCGCCAATGCGCTGGCAGATGCCGAGGATGATCGCGTTGGCTTCTTCCGGCGTCTCCGCCCAATGCACCTGGATGCCGTTGCGGGTCAGGTTGGCTTCGAGTTGTTCGAGCAGGGTCGGCAATTTGGCCAGGTTGTACTGGCGGATGCTTTCGCCCAGCGTGCGCAGGCTGGCCAGTTCCCCGGCGTCGGGGAACTGCGCGGCGCGCTTGCTCATCAGGAAGTCCATGGCGCCGCGGAAACTCTGGCGCAGGAAGGGATTGTCGACGACCGCCTTGGAGCGGGCGCGGAAGCCTTCGGCGGGCTTGAAATGCAGGGTGTGCTGGCTCATTGTGCGTCCTCCGTCAGCAGCAAGACGACCAGTTCCTTGGGGCCGTGCGCGCCGTAGGCCAGCGTCTGCTGGATGTCGGCGGTTTTCGACGGACCGGAAACGAGCAGGGCGTTGGTCGGCAGGCCGTCCTTCCAGCCTTCGCTGTGCATCGCCTCGTAAAAGGTGTTGTAGATGCGGTTCGCGTCGAGCAGCACGATATGCACCGGCGGTACCAGCGACATCAGCCGCGGCTCGGCGGCATCCGGCCAGAGGATCAGCGTGCCGGTCTCGGCGATGGCGGCGCGGGCGGCGGTCAGGCTGGCCGGCGTCGCGTTGAACATCTCCGTCTTCCAGGCTTCGATCGCCATGTCGTAGACCTGGCAGTCGACGCCCTGACGCGGGAATTCATCGAGCAGCGCGCAGCCGTGCGTCGTTTCCTCGCTCACCAGGATCTTGTCCAGCCCCTTGCTGCGCAGGACTTCGCGCAGGGTGCTCAGCCAGTCGGCCGGCGTGACCGCATGCACTTCGGCATGCGCCAGTTCGATGCACTGGCGGAAGCGCTGCACCTTGCCGGCGTTGTCTTCCGGCGTGCGGTGCGTGGCGTACCAGGCGGCGACGTCCGGTACGGCCTTGTCCTGGCGCGGGGCGGCCTTCAGTTTGTTCAGGATGCGGTCACGAGCGCTCATTGGGCAGTCCTCCGCAGCAGGAAGCTGGCGATGTGTTCGCCGGGCAGGCTCGGCTTGCTCTTGCCTTCCTGTTGATCCTTCCAGGCGGCGTGGCCGAGGATGTTCATCAGGCAGCCGCAGTCGGCGCTGACGACGCGCTCGGCGCCGGTCGCCTTGAGGGCCTTGACCTTGTCTTCGACCATCGCGCCGGAGATTTCCGGCTGCTTCAGCGAGAAGGTGCCGCCGAAGCCGCAGCATTCGGATTCGTGATCCTGTTGTGCGACCTTGACCTTGTCCAGGTTGCCGAGCAACTTCCGGCCGGTCAGGTGGACATTCATTTCGCGGCGCGCCGAACAGGAGGTGTGCAGCACGACGGTGCAGTCGCCGCCGGTGTCCTGCGGCTGCCAGTCGAGCACATTGACCAGGAAATCGGTCAGCTCGTAGATGCGTCCCGACAGCGCTTCGGCCTGTGCCTTGCGGGCCGGGTCGGCGGCAAACAGCGTCGGGTAATGGTGCTTCATCATGCCGGCGCAGGAACCGGACGGGACGACGACCGGCCAGTCTTCCGGGAACAGCGTCAGTTGCAGCGCGGCAACTTTTCTCGCTTCGTCGGGAAATCCGCTGGTGTAGGCGGGTTGGCCGCAACAGGTCTGTTCTTCCGGGAAATGCACGCGCATACCCAGGCGTTCGAGCAGGGTAATGGCGTCCATGCCGGCGCCAGGATAGAACTGGTCGACGACGCAGGTGGCAAAGAAATAGATGTCGCGCGGGCGGCTCGCGGGTTTTCCATGATTCGGCATGGTTTCTCCGTTGGTAAATTGGTCAAACCAATATTTCGTGAAGCGAAAATGTACGATACAACCGTTACTTAGTCAATAATATAAGGGTTTTTCCGGTGCTTGCGGTTTACCTGTTTGCTTATTAGAATGGCGTGGTCTTACCAATCAATGACCACTGAAAAGCACCGCGAAAGCCCCATGTCACCAGCCAAAATGCAGGTTCCGCGTATTTCGGATGCCGTCGCCGCTTCACTCGAGCGCCGCATTCTTGAAGCTTCGCTGAAGCCGGGCGACCGCTTGCCGCCGGAGCGCGAGCTCGCGGCCGAGATGGGCGTGTCGCGCCCGTCGCTGCGCGAAGCGATCCAGAAACTGGCATCGAAGGGCATGGTGCAAAGCCGGCAGGGCGGTGGCACCTTCATCACCGACCGTCTGGCATCGAGCTTCTTCGATCCGTGGCGCGACATGCTGGGCGCGCACCCCAATCTGCGCGAAGACATGCTTGAATTCCGCCGCATGCTCGAAGGTCAGGCCGCCGAATGGGCAGCCGAGCGCGCCACCGGCGACGACCTGGCGCGCATCGACCAGGCTTTTACGGAGCTGACCGCCGCTTTTGGTGTCGACGACCTCGACAACCGTTCGCGCTGCGACATCGCCTTCCACCAGGCAATCGGCGAAGCCGCCCACAACGCCTTGCTCGGCCACCTGTCGTCGGCCCTGCTGCGCCTGATGCACGACAACATTCGTCTCAACCTGGGCGAGCTGAATGGCGTGCCGGCAGCCGGTAACCTGCTCAAGAACCAGCACACCGCGATCCACGCCGCCATTCACGAGCGCAAGCCGGCGGCCGCCCGCGCCGCCGCCGAAACCCATATCGATTTCGTCCGCGAAACCTTGGCCCAGTCGCTGCGTACCGCCGCCCGGCGGGAAACGGCAGCGCGCCGCCTGAGTAGTGATTTCAGCAATAACCCTTCGTCTTCTTCTTGATTTGACCCCCCGGAAAGGAACAGGCATGGAGCCTATCGTTATCCCCTTTGAACAATTGCGCATGACTGACGTAGAGCAGGTTGGCGGCAAGAATTCCTCCCTCGGCGAAATGATCAGCCAGCTGGCTGGTACGGGCGTCCGCGTGCCGGGCGGCTTTGCCACGACGGCCTCGGCTTATCGCGAGTTCCTGGCGCAGAGCGGCCTCGACAACAAGATCAACGCCGCCCTCGATGCGCTTGATGTCGAAGACGTCAATGCACTCGCCGTTTGCGGTGCGCAGATTCGCCAGTGGATCATGGAAACGCCGTTCCCGATGTCGTTGACCGTTGCGATCACCGAGCAATACCAGCGCCTGGTTGCCGACTCGACCGCCGACATGTCCTTCGCCGTGCGCTCCTCCGCCACCGCCGAAGACTTGCCGGATGCTTCCTTCGCCGGTCAGCAGGAAACCTTCCTGAATATCGTCGGCCTGGAAAACATCCTGCACGCGATCAAGGAAGTCTTTGCCTCGCTGTACAACGACCGCGCCATCTCCTACCGCGTGCACAAGAACTTCATCCACGCCGATGTCGCGCTGTCGGCCGGTATCCAGCGCATGGTGCGTTCCGACAAGGGTGCCGCCGGCGTGATGTTCACGCTCGACACCGAATCCGGCTTCCGCGATGCCGTGTTCGTCACCTCCAGCTACGGCCTGGGTGAAACCGTCGTGCAGGGCGCCGTCAATCCGGACGAGTTCTACGTGCACAAGCCGATGCTGGCTGCCGGCAAGAAGGCCATTGTACGTCGCAACCTCGGTTCCAAGATGATCAAGATGACCTTCTCGGCCGAGAAGGTTGCCGGCAAGTCGGTCGTTACCGAGGATGTCGAAGAGTCCCTGCGTCACCAGTTCTCGCTCAATGACGAAGAAGTCATGGAGCTGGCCCGCTACGCGATGATCATCGAAGCCCACTACGGTCGTCCGATGGATATCGAATGGGGTAAGGACGGCATCGACGGCAAGCTCTACATCCTGCAGGCCCGCCCGGAAACCGTGCAGTCGCAGGCGCATGCCGGCAAGGTCGAAAAGTTCAAGCTCAAGTCCTTCTCCAAGGTGCTCGCCTCCGGCCGCGCCATCGGCCAGAAGATCGGTGTCGGCCCGGTCCGCATCGTCAAGGATCCGAAGGAAATGGACCAGGTCAAGCCGGGCGACGTGCTCGTCGCCGACATGACCGACCCGAACTGGGAACCGGTGATGAAGCGCGCTTCCGCCATCGTCACCAACCGTGGCGGCCGTACCTGCCACGCGGCGATCATCGCCCGCGAACTGGGCATCCCGGCCATCGTCGGCTGCGGTGACGCTACCGAAACCCTGACCGAAGGCGAAATCGTTACCGCCTCCTGTACCGAGGGCGACACCGGCCACGTCTATCGCGGCAGCCTCGATTTCGAAGTCACCTCGCGCGACATTACCGCCATGCCGGACGTCCCGGTCAAGGTCATGATGAACGTCGGCAACCCGGAACTGGCCTTCGAATTCGCCCAGCTGCCGAACGCCGGTGTTGGTCTGGCCCGCGTCGAATTCATCATCAACAACGTGATCGGCATTCACCCGAAGGCTATTCTCGACGTCGATCGCCTGCCGGCTTCGAAGCGCGACGAAATCAAGCGCCGCGCCCGTGGCTACGCTTCGCCGAAGGAATTCTTCGTCGAAAAGCTGGTTGAAGGCGTGTCCACCATCGCCGCTGCCTTCTGGCCGAACCCGGTGATCGTGCGTCTCTCCGACTTTAAGTCCAATGAGTACCGCAAGCTGCTCGGCGGCGAGCTCTACGAGCCGGAAGAAGAAAACCCGATGCTCGGCTTTCGCGGTGCTTCGCGTTACATCGCCCAGTCCTTCCGCGACTGTTTCGAGATGGAATGCCGCGCCATGAAGAAGGTCCGCGAAGAAATGGGCCTGACCAACGTGCAACTGATGGTGCCGTTCGTTCGTACCGTTGGCGAAGGCCAGGGCGTCGTCGATCTGCTCGCCGAACACGGCCTCAAGCAGGGCGAAAACGACCTCAAGCTGATCATGATGTGCGAAATCCCGTCCAACGCGCTGCTCGCCGACGACTTCCTCAAGATCTTCGACGGCTTCTCGATCGGCTCCAACGACCTGACCCAGCTCACCCTTGGTCTCGACCGCGACTCCGGTCTGGTCGCCAATCTCTTCGACGAGCGCGATCCGGCCGTCAAGATGCTGCTCGCCATGGCCATCGCCTCCGCCAACAAGGCCGGCAAGTACATCGGCATCTGTGGCCAGGGCCCGTCCGACCACCCCGATCTGGCCGAATGGCTGATGGATCAGGGCATCAGCAGCATCTCGCTGAACCCGGACACCGTGGTCGATACCTGGACCCGTCTGGCCTCGCACAAAAAGGCCTGATTTTTACGGTCGACCGTTGAGAAACGGCAGAAATGAAAAAGGCCGGGAGCGATCCCGGCCTTTTTGTTTATCCGTTTTTGGCGTTGATTGTCAATTGTGGCGTGATTTTTGTTATTTGCTGCCAAAATTGGCGCTGTTCGGCGCTTTGTGAACTTGTTCGAGTCTTGTCGATGACGCATCAAGTGGCGAATGCTCGGCATGCCATTTCCTCCCGCTGCCCGCCAAGCCTTCTGCTGCATGGTTTGCGGGGCGCGCCGGAGTTGTTTTTGTGCGCTTGAATTTTCCCTGGTGACATTGTCAGCCCATGGGCATGCATCTTGCGATTGGATTGTCATGGCTGGATCAATACAGTCATCAACCGAGAGATAAAGGGAGAAAATCAATGGCATGGGATCTGTTGTTTACGTCGGATATCGGGCTGCTCAGCCTGTTTACTATCGCTTTCATCCTCGTCATGGGGGTGTATATCGGGCGCTACGCGATGCAGCACATGAAGTCGGACGCCAAGGATGCTGCTGCGAATGGCGGCTCGGCAGGCGTCGCCCATTGATTTGCAGTTAGTGGCAAGCGGCCTCCGGTTGCGGGGGCGGCAGGAAGGAGGGCGATCTCCGGGGGCGTTCCTGCACAAAGAGCGGGGCAGATGACGCCGCAGTCGCTCCCACGACTGTCTGGTTGTCTGTCAGCAATTGCTTTCCGGTCTTTTCTCCCGGTTTCCGGGAGAAAAGCATGTTTGCCGGTTTTCCCAAGCCAGGATCGGGGCAATTGTGGCAAGCCTTGCTTTTCTGGGCTGGTGCGTGCTCGGGGGTCGCCCGACCCTTATTCGCCACGGGGGTTGCACGATGAAAAGGCCGGTTTTCCGGCCTTTTCCATTTTCGCGATATTTTTTGCGTTGACCGCCTAGGTCGTGATGCGGTTCATGGCCACGGTCAGTTGCGGGTAGTAGCCGAGCCGGCTGATGCCGATGCGCCGGGCGATTTCGACTGATTCGGCCGCTTCGCGCGCGGCCGGCGAATGTTCGAGCAGGCAGGGAAAGGCGCGGGCGGCATCGGTCACTGCAAAGATGGTCAGGAGCAGGTGACCGCAGGCCTTGTAATAGGCCGGGTCGAGTCGCACGAAGCGGGCGCCGTCATCGCAGGCATCAAGATAAGTTGCCGCCGTTGTTGCGGTTTCCTGAAGTCGGTCGATATCCATCTGGTTGAGCGCGATCATGGTGACACTCCTTCGTGAATCATTCAGCAAAACTGCCTCTGTGAATGTATTAACGTCCGGAGTGGACAAGAAGTTGAGCCTATTTACGTGCGGTAACACCTTGCCCGGCGGCTCAGTTCAAAACCGGCTGTTGGTCATCCTGCCGGCCAGTTCGACGCCGTCGCGCCCGTTCTCCTTGGAGCGGTACATGGCTGCATCGGCGCGTTTGGTGAGCGTGATTTCATCGATGCCGTCGGTCGGGTAAATGGCGATGCCCAGGCTGCAGGAAATCCGATGTTCCTGGCCGTTGACCGTTACTGGCTGGCGGACTGCCTCGCATATCTTTTCCGCCAGGTTGAGCGCATCGCTCGCTTCGGTCAATTCAGTCATCAGGATGACGAATTCGTCGCCGCCTATGCGGCCGACCGTATCGGCGGCGCGAACCGCCGTGCGCAGGCGTTGCGCCATCTGCTGCAAGAGTTGGTCACCGACGGCGTGGCCGAAGTTGTCGTTGATCGGTTTGAAATGATCGAGATCGAGAAAGATCAGTGCAAATTGCCCGTTCAGGCGCTTGGCCCGGGCCAGTTCCTGCTGCAGGCGGTCGCTGAACAGGGCCCGGTTGGGCAACCCGGTGAGCAGGTCGTGCTGCGCCATGTGGCGCAGCTTTTCAGTCATCCGGGCGGCCAGGCGCAAGGCGCGGCTACGGCCGTTGAGCAGTAGCCAGACCAGTGCCGCCAGGGCGAAGCTCAGGCAAGTGCCAGCCGCGGCGATGACGAAGGCTGTGTCGCGATCGTAGAGTTTCTCGAATTGCTTTTGCGTGGATAGCGAAATTGTCCAGTTATGGCCGGCGACGACCATGTATTCGATGGTGCTCAGGGCGTTTTTGCCCGTCGGTCCGAGCGTCTCGTTGCCATCCGCCGCGCGGTAGATCAGTGCCGCCTCGGTTGGGTCGACTTCGTCATAGATGCTCAAGGCAAGGCCTGAGGGCTGTCTGCCGTACAGGCTGGCCATGAAGTCGTTCATGTGGAACGAGGCATATACCCAGCCGACCAGATTGGCGCGGCGCTGGGCAATGCTGTCATGCGGCCGGTCGTGGGCGAAGACCGGGATGTACATGATGAAGCCGGGCGTTGCCGTGCTGGCGTCGTCCACCGCGAGGCGCACCTTGCCGGAAATGGCGGGCATGCCGGAATCCCTGGCCCTGATCATGGCTTGCCGGCGCTGTGGCTCGGACCAGGCGTCAAAGCCGAGGAGGGTCCGGTTGCGGCCAAAGTACGGTTCGCGCTGAATGACTGGCGCGTAGATTTCGCGTTCGCCGGCTGGTTCAATCCGGTAATCCGCCAGCCCGAGCTGGCGCATGCCCGCTTCATGGGCCGCTTTGTTCTCCGGGGCGACCAGTTCGGCGATGCCTATGACCTGGACTCCGGAAAAGTTGGCATCAAGCTGCAGTGACTCGATGTAGTCGTGAACAGCCTTGCGGTTCTTCAGGCTGGTGGTCGCCAGCATGCTTTGGACGCCGCGCAGCATCTGTTCGTAGGCGGCAACCCGCTGTTCGATGCGGCTGACCGTTTCGCGCAGGGCAAAATTGAACTGCGAGCGCATTTCGTTGTTTGCGCTGTTGCGTTCGTGATCCCAGACCAGCCAGGTGGTGCCGAGCGAGGTAACCAGCGCCAGCCACGGCAACCAGGGCAGCAGCGAAAGAATTGCCGCGGTGCGGCTTGGGTGCTCCTGCATGAGCCGTTTAGAAGTCGACCATGGCGGCAGCCTGGTCCGGCTTGAAGTACTTCTCGAAAATCCGGCGCATCGCGCCATCGTTGCGCATGCCGGCGATCAGGGCCCGCCATTTTTCCTGTTCGGCGACCGGCAGGGCTTTTCTCGACATGATCAGGCCATGCGGTACGGCCGGGTCGTTGAATTCGATGACCGTCGTGAACTCGCGGATCTTCTTTTCTTCCAGGCTCGGGTAGTCGAAGGGTTCGATGATCATGCCCTGGATGCGATTGAGTTGCAGCGCCTGATAAAGCGGCGACAGCCCGCTCGACAGGCTCAGGCGGTTATCGGCCTGCAGCCGGTCGACCAGCCGGTTGGCGGATTCGCTGTAGCGGAAGCTGCGGATGACGCCCAGTTGCAGGGCGTTGTTTTGCACGAAATCGTTGATCTGGCGGACGTTGATGTCCTTGCGCACCAGCAGGTAGTAGCGGTTGCTGAAATACCAGGCAAAGGTGGCGAATTTTTCACGGTCGGCATTGGCAATGCCGGAAAGGCTGAAGTCGAGCGCGCCGGACTCGATCAGTTGCCAGATGCGGGCGCGTGGCATCAGGCTGACAGTGACTTTGCAGCCGCTGCGCCGGACCAGTTCCTCGGCGACATCCTTGTCGATGCCGGTATCGGTGTCGGCGGAGTAGAGCAGGCCGTGATCATGCAGGGCCAGCGTGTAGGGGCGGGAACAGTCAGGCGTTGCTGCGTTCACGCCAGCAAGGCTGCCGAGCGAGAGCAGTAAGGCGAAAGCTATGCGTACGATCATCGTCGGTCTCCGGGGGGAGGTGTGACTATTTGTTCAAATTGTTGCTCAATCATACCGAAACATTGCGAAACCGCGAGCAGTAAAAACCCTGATGCTGCTTGCCTTGGCGCAGTCATCAGCCGGTTTTGCAATTGGCCGGCAAACGGCGTGGCCGGCGAAGTTTTGCGCGCAAGGCATGCAAATATCTTCGACGAATATCCGTGCCCGGCTGCTTTTTCACGCAAAGCACGCCGCGACAAGCGCTGGCCGGCCGGTCTTATCCATCGGTAATCTTGCTGCGGGAATAATCCTGCCGGGCGATTCCTGCAACGGCGAAGAGGAGTCTTGACCTGCAAGGGAAAGGGCCGGGATACTGCGTGGCCGGCAGTAGCCATGCATGGCCAACCATCTCGTAACCACCAGACAAATGTCGATTCGCGACCATTCCACTCTGCCTCACCAGATTGCTGCCGGCAACGTGGCTGCGGAGGGCTTGCGTCGCCCGGTCAGCCGGATGATCGGCTTGCAGGTCGGTGCCTTGCTGGTGCTGGGCGGGCTGCTCCTGTTGCTCTGGCTGGCGCATTCTTCGCCGCTGGTGCGCGGCAGCCTGGCCCTGTGCATCCTCTGCGGCAGCTATTTCGTCGCTATCCAGTTGCGGCGTCTATGGACGACGCAGCGCGCCTACCGCCTCGCCATGGAAGCCGCCCATGACGGTTTCTGGGAATGGGATCCGGTCAGCAAGCGCCTTAACGTGGGCGCCCGCCTGCTCGAAATCCTTGGCTACAGCGAGAACTTCCTGCCCGACACGCATGCCTGGCTGGAACTGGTGCATCCAGAGGACAGGGCGCATTACAACCGGACGGTGGCCGATCACCTGAAAGCACGCACGCCGTTCTTTTATTGCGAATACCGGGTCCGGGCGAGCAATGGCGAATACCGCTGGATTGCCTCGCGCGGCATCGCGGTACGCGACCGGCATGGTGTCGCCTACCAGATGGCCGGATCGGTGACCGATATTACCGAGCGCAAGCTGCATGAAGATGAAATGCGCTATCTCGTCGAGCACGACCGGCTGACCGGCCTAGCCAATCGCTTCATGCTCGCCGAGCGGCTGGCTTTGGCGATGTCCGGTGAGGGCGGTTGTGCGCTGTTGTTTATCGATCTCGACCGCTTCAAGGACATCAACGACTCGCTCGGCCATCGTCTGGGCGACCATTTGTTGCAGGAAGTCGCGGCCCGCCTGCGTACCGTGACGCGGGACGAAGACACGCTGGTGCGCCAGGGCGGCGACGAGTTCATCGTCCTCCTGCCCGGCCTGGTCAATCCGGCGCTTGCCGAGGCGCGGGCGCTGCTTTTTCTTGACCAGCTCAACGCGCCTTTCGTCACCGACGGCAACCACCTGCATGTTGGCGCCAGCATCGGCCTGAGCATTTATCCGAACGATGCCGAGGATGCCGAACAGCTGCTGCGCAATGCCGATACTGCGATGTACGCGGCCAAGGGGCAGGGCGGTGGCCGGGTTTGCCGGCATACGCCGCTGATGAAGGAACGCGTGCTGCAGCGGGCCTCGATCGAGGCCCGCCTGCGTCTGGCCATCGAGCAGCGGGCGTTCGAGCTGCACTATCAGCCGCAGTTCGATACCGCCAGTGGCGAACTGCTCGGTGCCGAGGCGCTGTTGCGCTGGCGGGATGGCGAACAGTGGATTCCGCCCGAGCGCTTCATCTCGGTTGCCGAAGAAACCGGCCTCATCGTGCCGCTCGGCGACTGGGTGCTGGAACAGGCGATCACCTGCCTGGCCGGCTGGAACCGTTGCTCGGCCCGGCCGCTGCGCATGGCGGTCAATCTCTCGCCACGCCAGTTCTGGAACGGCAAATTGCTGGAGCGTGTGATCTCGGTTTGCGCGCGACATGGCGTGGCGCCCGCCCAGATTGAACTCGAAGTCACCGAGTCGATGCTGCTGCAGGCCGAAGGCGACCACGTCGACACCCTGCATGCGATGCGCCGGCACGGCTTCCGGCTGGCGCTCGACGATTTCGGCACCGGCTACTCGTCGCTTTCCTACCTGCACCGGCTGCCCTTCAACAGCCTCAAGATCGACCGCAGCTTCGTCATGTCGCTGATCGACGAAGAAGGCAATTACACCGGTGCTTCGGCGCTGGTGCCGGCGATTATCGTCATGGCCCACAACCTCGGCCTCGAAGTCGTCGCCGAAGGTGTCGAAACCGAGGGCCAGCTACTGATGCTGCGCGACCTGGTCTGCGACGTGCATCAGGGTTTTCTCAGCGGTCGACCGGTCTGCGAAGCCGATTTTCGCCGCCAGTTCATGAGCGCCGCGCACAGCGGCCCCTCACTCGGCGCCTGAAATTCAAGCCGACACGTTCCACTCGGCGAGAAACTGCGCCACGAAATCCTGCATGAACTGATGCCGCGGCTCGGCCAGGGCGCGGCCGGTCGGCGTGTTCATGCGGTCCTTGAGGAGAAACAGCTTCTCGTAGAAGTGATTCAGGCTGGCGCCCTTCGACGCCTTGTAGGCCGCCGCCGTCTGGTGCAGCACCGGCGGCTCGTCCGGATCGTGCATCAAGCGCCCGGCGTGGCCGCCGTAAGCAAAACAGCGGGCAATGCCGATCGCGCCGATCGCATCCAGGCGGTCGGCATCCTGCACGCAACGCCCCTCCAGCGACCGCATCGGCGTCGCCACGCCAGCACCCTTGTAGGAAATGCTGGCGACGATCTCGACCACCGCCTCGATCACCGCCGCCGGCGCACCTTCCTCGCTGAGCAACAAGCGCGCTTCACGCGGCCCGACACTGTCGTCGCCGCCGTGGAACTTCCAGTCGGCGATGTCATGCACCAGCGCCCCGAGTTCGGCAATCACCAGGTCGGCCCCCTCGCGCTCGGCAATCTGCCGCGCCAGCTGCCAGACGCGATGAATGTGATGCCAGTCATGGCCCGAGCTTTCCGACAAAAACTTGGCCTTGATCCGGGCGGCGATACGGTCGACGAGGTTTTGCATGCGATTTTCCTGGGCGAAGGGGGCGACATCGTAACGCCGAATCGGGGAGAGGCTGGCAGCGCGAAAGCTGTCCAAGCTATTTTCAGCCGAACGGGATATGGCCTATGGCATAATTTTCCCATTACAAATTCATAACAAAACGGAAGGGTGGTCGTGGCGTCTTTGATTCCGGCAATCGGCGTGTGTGTTTCGCGCATGACCGGTGGCGAAAAACGTCTCGCCTACCGCCTCGAGCAGAAGCTCAAAGACGACTGGCTGCTCTGGTTCGACGTACCGCTCGGCCCGCGTAACGTGCATTCCCGATGATTTATCAGGACGACATCATCTTCGTTTAGCAGGACGATACCGTGAGGTTTTTGACCATGCGTAGCTGAAAGGGACTGGCGTTTCCGCTAGTTACGATTCCGGGGGGAGGGCGGGTAGGGCGGTGGATGAAGAGCGGAATGATGAGGAGGCGCGGTTGTTGTATGTGGCGATGACTCGGGCTATGCGGGATTTGGTGATAGTTGGGAGTGAAACGTGATGTCCGTGCATGTCATGGTTTTTTATTATTGACGGAATTAAATAATGAAATATCGAGAGAGTCAGAAAGATAAAACGCTCCGTAATCGTTACTTAAATGATTATGCTCACGCTGCCTTGCGTAGAATTTTTCTCAAAGAAGGCGAATTGCGAGGGATAAATTCACTAGACATTAATTTTAACTTTCCAATTACAGCAATTGCTGGGAAAAATGGTGCGGGAAAGTCAACAATTTTGGCTTTGGCATGTTGTGCATTTCACAATAATCGAAATGGATTTAAGCTTCCAAAGAGAAAAGTTTCTTACTTTACATTTTCAGACTTTTTCGTCCAGCATCCAGAAGAAGTGCCACCTCAAGGGATTGATATTCGCTACGGTATTGCTTATGACAAGTGGAGAAAAACAGATTCGTTTCCTGATGGAAGAGGAGTTGGGCATCAACGCCGCTGGAAAAGCAAAGGGGGGAAGTGGAATAACTATGCTGATCGCGTTAAGCGGGATGTGGTGTTTCTTGGCATCGAAAGAATTGTTCCTCATAGCGAGAGAAGCCAGTCACGTTCTTATTCCAGAGTTTTTAAAGATACTCAGCCTATGGGTTGGGAGGATAAGGTAAAGGATGCGGTTGGCTATATTTTAAATAAATCTTATGACAAGTTTAGCTACCTTCGTCATACAAAATATAGCCTCCCGCTCGTTAAAATTAATAATTCAGTCTACTCTGGATTTAATATGGGGGCCGGAGAGAATGCACTGTTTGAAATATTTTCGACCATTTACTCTTGTGGAGAAGGGGCTCTGCTTGTCATGGATGAGGTTGAGCTTGGACTTCATGCTGAAGCTCAAAGGAAATTTATTGATAGGCTTAAAGACGTGTGTTTGGAAACACACACGCAAGTTATATGCACTACTCACTCCAAGGAAATATTCGACTGTTTGCCATATGATGCTAGATATTTCGTTGAGTGCATAAATGGAAAGACTAAACTAACGGACTCCATTTCGTCTGAATTCGCTTTTGCAAAGATGGCGGCTATTCCTGGTAATGAAATTGATATTATGGTTGAGGATGAGGTGGCGAAATCGCTATTGCAATCAAGCTTGCCGGCACACATTCGTTCTCGAGTAAAGATAACAGTAATTGGTTCTGCCTCAGCCCTTGCTAGGCAACTAGCTGCAATTTACATTCGCGGTGAAGAACGACAGACTTTGGCTATATTCGATGGCGATCAGCGAAACAATGAAAATAATAATATGAAGCACGCCGAAAAAATGGCCGAAAATATTGGAATTGATTTTGTTGGTTGGTATAAAAATCGCATTGCCTATTTGCCTGGCGATACTTGGCCAGAAGCATGGATTGTTCAGAAAAGCACGAGCTGTCTTGAATTGCTATCAAAACTTACATCAAGCGATTGTGATGTTTTGTCTGATGTACTTGAGTACGGTCTTCAAGCCGGAAAACATAACGAATTTTTTGAAATTTCGAATAATCTTGGCCTAGATCAGAAGGTTTGCCTTAATTTTTTTACAACAGGTGTGTGTCAAGCTCATTCAGGTGAGTTTGAGTCTCTTGTTAGTCTGGTTTCAAAATTACTATCTCAGCAATAGGTTAAAAAATAGCAAACAAAGAACAATAGGGGTCAGACCCCATTTTTTTAATGGGGCGGGGTGGGTTTGTTTTGTTTGTCAAGTTTTTAAGTGGAGTATTTATGGATGAGTCATCTTTTGAATATGCAGGCTTCTGGGTGCGTGTGGGGGCTGCCCTCATCGATACAATATTGATCATGGTAATTACATTTCCGCTTCTCATTTCAATTTACGGCTGGAAGTATTTTGATTCGGAGAGCGTGATTTCCGGCCCTGCTGATTTTCTTATTTCCTGGGTTCTTCCCGCTGTTGGCTCGGTCTGGTTTTGGACACGAAAGCAAGCCACTCCGGGGAAGATGGCATTGTCGCTACGCGTTTTAGATGCCGACTCTGGCGCTGCGCTCTCTGTCGGCCAAAGCATCGGGAGATACCTGGCATATTTTGTATCTGCGATCCCGCTTGGGCTTGGACTGATCTGGGTAGGCTTTGATAACAGGAAACAAAGTTGGCACGACAAACTCGCTCATAGCGTCGTCGTCAGAGCCAAACAACGTGGCCCTGTTTCAGTCAGATTCCCCAATGCCTAGGGCAAATGATGCATAGAGGTTGGAGTGATTAAATTTTTAATTAAAACTAACACTTTCTCTGCCTATTTCGATTTGAGTGTAAATAACTGAAAATGGCGCCCGCATCCGTCAATCGCCGCCTGATATTTGTCGCTGCCCTACTTGCAATTTCAGGTGTCGGCCTGACCGGTTTTCCGTTCGAGGTCGATTTGTGGGGTATCAATGAGCAGGTTGGTCTGGCGCTCGCCTTGGCCATTCCCTTCAGTCTCGTCTGGGCAGGCTTCGCTTCTCCGCGCGGTGACATTCGCCGGGCCGCCTTTATTGTCGCCTTGCCGGTTCTGCCGATCACCTTGTTGTGCTGGCTGGTGATGTCTTTCTCGGCGCCGTTCATCGACGGCATGCTCGACGAAGCCAACTCGGGAGTGGTTCGCTATCGCCTCTATCGGGTTGCCGCGTTTGACGCCGATCCGCTGGGTATTGTGCTGCAACGGGAAATCGATCTGCTTCCCGGCCTGCGGATATTCTGGAAACTGTGCGGCGACACTTACGAGTCGGCCGGCAAGATCTCCCGCATCACGAACGACGAGGTTGAAGTCAGGGCGGGCGAGCGTCTCGTGCTGAGCTGTCGGCTTTAAGCGGGGGAGCCGCTCGTGTTTCTGGTGCGATGCTTGCGGCGATGCGGCATATTCTGCTTCTCAACAGTTGCTCGGTTTTAGACATTCCCCATGAAGACCCTAGTCGTCATCGCTCACCCTCTCCCCGACAGCCTGACCCAAGCCCTGGCACAGGTCGCCATCAAATCACTGACCGCCGCCGGTCACGAGGTCGTGGTCGAGAACCTTTACGACGCCGGGTTTTCTCCGGTGCTGACCGAGGCCGAGCGGCAGAGTTATTACCGTTTGCCTTTCGATGCTTCTGCCATCGCCGGGCAGGTTGAGCGCTTGCTCGCCGCTGAGGCTTTGGTGCTGGTTTTTCCGACCTGGTGGTTCGGTTTTCCGGCAATCTTGAAGGGCTGGTTTGACCGGGTCTGGGGGCCTGGGGTGGCTTACGATCATGCCAGCGATCTGGGGCCGATTCGGCCGCGCCTGCTCAATCTGAAGCACGCGCTGGCGATCACTTCGCTCGGGTCGCCGTGGTGGGTGGATCGCCTGCTGCTGTGGCAGCCGGTCAGGCGCATCCTGAAAACGGCGTTGCTGGGCACTTGCGCGCCGGCTTGCCGCTTCGGGATGCTGTCGCTGTATCAGGCGGAGAAGCTCGATTCGGCTCAGGTTCGGCGCTTTTCCTCGCGGATTGAAAGGGCGTTGGCGCGCTGGTCGTAACGCGGGCCTGGGTTCGTGCGCTGCGGCGGGGCGGTCTGAACGCAGCTTTTCCTGCGCCCGCCGCGAGGCAGATTCGCTCGCTCGTTCTGGCTCTCAGGCGGTCGACCGGTGAAAAAGGTGCAAATTGCCGGCACAAACCAAGGGCCGGCCGTTCCCTCTCGGCCGGGGGCTTCAGGCGCTGGCGAAACGACTGCGCAGGTACTTGATGATCTCGCCGGATTCGTAGAGCCACTGCGTATTGCCGGCCGGGTCGGTGATTTTCAGGCAGGGCACCTTGGCCTTGCCGCCGCCGCTGATCAGCGCCTCGCGGTGGGTTCCGGGGTGTTGCGCATCTAGCCGTTCTACCTTGAGGGCGAGACGCCGCATTTCCTGGCGTACCTTGATGCAAAACGGGCAGGTCTTGTACTGGTAAAGGACGAGGCTGGCGCACTGCTGGTCGACCTCGGCCTGGCTTGCGGCGGGACGCACTAGCCCCTTGGGCCGGGTGACGAACTCGCCGAGCAGCATGAAGGGGCCGATGACGATCCGCAGGGTTTTGAAGAAGGCTCTGATCACTGTTTTCATGGGGGATGACTTGCTTCCGTTAATGGACGGGCTTAAGGCAGCCGGTTCGCCATGGAGTTCCGCGCGCCGCGAATTGATTTCTCCTGCGTGGCTGCGTTCGTGCTCAGGAATTGCGCAGCGGCTCTGCGCCGAAGCGATTGCCAACGACTTCGATGCGCCATCGGGTCTTTGCAGAAGGGGCGGAAATCGGGCAGCCTGGGGGCTGCGTACGGGCAGCTATGCCAGCCGCCCAATCCGCTCAGCTGCCGTCTGCAAGTGCCTGTCCAGTGCGGCGAGGCATTCGCCAAATCCGGCAGTGAATCCCGCTTCCTCGTGCAGGCGTTCCAGATAAGCCTGTGCCAGCGCCAGTGCCTGGCGCCACTGGGCGCTGCTGATCTGGCTGTCGAAGCCGGCCGCCGGTAGCGTGGCGGGGAGTTCGCCACTGCTGCGCGGGGCGAAGGTCATGGGCAGCATGTCGTAGGCCGGCGCCAGTTTGTAGGGGCGGCCACTGTCGGTGACGAAGGAGAGGTTGCCGGGGTGCATGTCGGTGTTGCCGATCAGCGTGCCGAAGGCGTACAGCAGGCAGGCGGCCGCATGTGCGTCGCGGGTGATGTGACGCTCGGCAAGCAGGCGGGCGGTCATAGTCGGCCAGCCGCCACGGCCGAGGCCGATGAATTCGGCGTCCATGGCGCTGAGCGAAATGAGGCCGCGCCGGCCGTGCGGGCCGATGCGGTCGAAACGCTCGACTTCGAGAAAGCGTTGTCGGCCGTGGTCGAGGATGCATGTGGCGACGGCGGCGATGGCGTTTTCGCGCAGCAGTGTCAAGGCGTGGTGCTCGGCCAGCAACAGGTCGCGCCAGCGTTGGGCGACGGGGTTGTCGGCGCCTTCTGCGGCAGCGAGTGAAAACTTGACGAGCACATGGCGCGGGCCGCTGGCCGTTTCGGCATAGGTGCCGAACTTGGGTTGCTCGCCGCCGGCCGAGGAGGCCGGGGTTTCACCGCTCAGCGCTTGCCGGGCGCGTTCGGCGTAGGCGGCGGCAAGTCCGGTGCCCGGCAGCGCGACCGGCGCTGGGCGCTGGATGAAGTGTTCGCGCCCGGCGTCACCGACAATCAAATTGCCGATGGCGTCGCTGCCCGGTTGGCTGAGCAGGGCGCGCAGGATGTGTTCTTCCTGCCAGTCGCCGAGACGGGGCGGCAGGCCGAGCGTTTCCGCCTGGGCTGCAACAAAGGCGCGGCCGAGAAAGCCCTGCGGGCGCATGTCGTCCAGCCACCAGGGAAAGCCTTCGCTGTGGCTGGTGCTGCCGTCGCTGTTGGTCATCACGTAGCCGGTGGGCTGCACCGGGCTGAGCCGCCCGAGCGCCTCGACCTGGCCGGCCGGCGTGACGCGATAGATGGCAACATCCGGCATGGCGAGCAGGGGCCGATGCAGTGCGTAGTGAATAGATCGATACGGGCCGAAACGGATGACCTGATCGCCCAGCGACTGCATGGCACGGGACAGCGTGGCCTGGCTGACGCCCATTTTTTCGGTCAACTGGCGAGCGGTGAGCGGGCCGGACGAAAGCAATGTACGAATGCTTAGCGAGTGATCTGGTGCTGACATGAATTCATTCATGAATAGATTGTTGAACTGATCATAGTCTTGTTGCGGCGGCTTGGCTATTGCAGCGGCAGCGATGCGGCCATTGAGAAACGCTGGGCGCCAGCCGTGCAAGCTGTTTTCACAGCTGAGCCTGGTTTTTGCCTGTGTTCAACGGTCGACCGCTAAAAACAGCGTAATTTGCTCTGAACTGCCGAGGCCTGATTTTCGCGTTATGTGGAGATGATCCTTCGGGGAGTTGATAATAAAAAGTGTTTCTCAATATTGGCGAATGTTAATGATTGCCTAATACGAGAAACACAATGCCGGCCAAAGCCCCAGTAAACCCCACTGTCGTTGCCGAGCAGCTTGTCGCGCTCGGCGTCCGTATTCGTGCGCAGCGCAAGGCCCGGGGTGCCTACGGCGAAGCGATTGCCAACGACCTCGACGCGCCATCGAGCGATTGCAGAATCGCCCGGACTGGCTGGAGTGTTGCATGCAGGTGATGGCGATCAGCGGTGTTGTGGAGCAAAATCCGGGCGCTGCGGCGGGGGCTGGGTTGAACTGTGAATCACACGGTAATAAACAGTCGGAAATGAAACTGTCGGGGCCGCCATGTTTTGGCCGGTCAGGCTGCCGGGAGTGTCGCTGAACCAGAAAGACATCGCCCCCATGTCGGGGGCGATGTTCGGGAAACCTACTGGCTGGTCGTTTTCTTTTTTGCCTTCTTTGACGTTGCCGTCTTTTTTGCGCTACCGGCCGTCTCGCCGGAAGACTGCGCGCCTTGTTGCGCAGCAGGATCGTTCACGTTGGGGGTTTGACGGACAGCATCCATGAACTTGCAGAATTCGCCTTGCACGCTGTCGATCGGCGCAGAAACGCCACCGGATAGCGCCAATGAGACATCAACACGGATTTCCGAGGCAGAAAGTTTCTTGATGACGACATTGATCGGTACCGTTTTCCCCTTGCCGTAGCTTACGGTCTGGTTGGCGCTGATCAGGCCGGATTCTTTGCTGCTGGTCACGATTTGATACCCATTCGTTGCAACGGTCTGAAGCAGGGTGTCAAAGGCGGCGGCCGGTGATTTCTTCTGAAATACCTCGTAGGTGCTGTGACGCTGGCCAGTCCAAAAGCCGCCTTCGGTAGCAAAGTTGGTCATGCAGGCGCCTTTCTGGGCCGGTGCAGCCGCTTCGCTGGCCGTTGAGGACGGTTGGCTGGCGCAGCCGGCCAGTGCGGCTACTAGCGCCACAACTGAAAATACGGTTTTCATTTCATTGTTTCCTGAGAGGCCTTCTGGTTTCGCGTGTGGATTGATGTTTCATCCAGGCAATATCGATAGCGTTGTGCCGGAAAAGGACGAATATCGAAATCCGTTGAGATTGCATGGCGGATCGTCGCTCCCGGTGTTTTATGAAAACGGCACAAATTATCGCAGGCGCATGTTATGGGGTGGGGCAATGGAGCGTCAAGCCTCGGTGGCTGTCGGCTTTCATAGCTGTTGCCGTTCATGTGGCTGGTGCGTAGCGTGTGGCGATGCGGTATTTTCCGGGGGCTGCAGCATCAAATGAACCGGGAGATTGCGTGAGTTTGTCGCTGGATGAGTTTCGCAAGCAGCTTCAGGAGGTCTTGCTTGCCGCGCAGGAGCAGGACAGGCAGGCCGGGCCCCGGCTGCGCTGGCTGCTCCTCGGTGCGATCCATGTTGCGGCTGGCTGCTTGCGCCCGCTCGGCAAGCTGAAGGCATTGCGCTGGATCGGGCTGGGCAATTTCTTCGACGTCAGTGAGTTTGCCTGGCTGGCCGCCGCGTTGCCCGACGTGATGTCGGACTGGACGAAACCCTGTCCCGATCTGGGCCACCTCGGCATCCGCTGCAAGAAGTGCCGCACGCACGCCATGCCCCAAAATTTATCTATACAAAACTGATTCAACTATGGATAATCCGTCCTCACTGGACGCCAGCGTCCTCCCGGTTAAGCGTGATTCGGGTGGAGGAGACTAAGTAGGTAAGTAAAGGAAAGCCCGCATTAGACGGGCTTCTTTTTCGTCTGTCGTTTCTGGCAGGGTGGCGGAGTTGCCGCTGCGAGCGATCCGTCGTGTGGCCCGCTTCGGGCCGGCTGGCCTGGCTTTCCGGGCAATTTTCCGGCGAAAAAAATGCCCGCACTAGGCGGGCATAAATCCATTTTTTGGAATGGAGGAGACAGGTCCATTGTGGCACAGATTTGCTGCAGTGCAACATAAACTTGTAATTCTTTTGCAATGATTAATTATCGGGCTGCCGGCGTCTTGGCGTGTGCCCGTCTTCCATGCTCCGGTGGGCGTTGGGCGGGCTGGTCGACTGCTCGGAGGCGCGCGGAAAGTGTCGGGCAAGGGGCTGGCGTTTCCTGCTTTGGCCTGGATGGCCGATAATTCCCGTTCAGTTCATTCGAGGAATTAGCATGCTCGCCAATCTGACCGCCTTCTTCATTCACTGGGGCATCATCGCCTTGTCGTTGTGGGTGGCCAGTCATGTGTTCAGCGGCATCCGCTTTGCCAGTACCGGCACGCTGCTGGTTTCGGCGCTGCTGCTCGGTTTTGCCAACGCAGTGCTGCGCCCCTTGCTGATCGTGCTGACCCTGCCGCTGACTTTCCTGACCCTGGGTTTCTTCCTGCTCGTGATCAATGCGCTGATGTTGCTGCTGGTGGCGCGCCTGGTCGATGGCTTCAAAATCTCCGGCTTCTGGACGGCGTTTTTTGCCAGCCTGTTCATTGCGCTGATGAGCATGCTGCTCGGCGGGTTGGTGCCGGATGCCGATCTGACCATCTATCGCCTGCCGGCGAGCGGGCCGACCATCTCGATGTAGCTTTTGCCGGGGAAAGCTACCGCCGGGCCGTCGGGACGCGTATCCTTGCCGGCCGCCCTTGGCGAACAGTTGCTGCACGATCCATGACCACCGAGCTCGCCCCGCGTACCGAACGTTTCTTCCTGCTGACCCTGGCTGGCGTCCAGTTCAGCCACATCCTCGATTTCATGATCATGATGCCGCTCGGGCCGATTCTGATGGCGGCGTTCGGCATCGGGACGCACGAGTTCGGCCTGCTGGTCGCCTCCTACAGTTTCAGCGCGGCGATTTCCGGTGTGCTGGCGGCGACCTTTGTCGATCTCTTCGAGCGCAAGCGCATGCTGCTCGTCTGCTTTGCGCTGTTTGCGCTGGCGACGCTGGCCTGTGCGCTGGCGCCGGGCTTTTCCATGCTCCTGCTGGCGCGTGGCCTGGCCGGCGTGTTCGGCGGCATCATGGGCGCGCTGGTGCAGACCATGGTTGGCGACGTGATTCCGTTCTCGCGGCGGGCGCGGGCGAGCGGCCTGATCGCCAGTGCCTTCTCGCTGTCGACCATTGCCGGCGTGCCGCTCTCCCTGTGGCTGGCCAATCATTTCGGCTGGCAGACGCCGTTCATCCTGATCGCCGCGACCAGCGTGTTGTTTATCGTAGTCGGCCTGCGCTTCCTGCCCGAGCTGCGGCATCACCTGAGCGAAGAGAAGCGGGCGCACCTGCTCTCGGCGACCTTCAGCGTGCTCGGCGAAGCCAATCACCGGCATGCCTTGCTGTTCTCGGCGCTGCTGGTGTTTTCCGGCTTCACGGTGATTCCCTACATCACGGTTTACGCGGTCAATAATGTCGGCATCGACCCGCACGATATTCCCTTCGTCTATCTCGCCGGCGGTTTTGCGACCTTCATCAGCGCGCGCCTGATCGGCCAGTGGGCCGACCGGCATGGCAAGGTCGAAGCCTATCGCTGGGTGGCGCTGATTACCATCGTGCCGCTGCTCGTCCTTACCCATGTCGGCCGCCTGCCGCTGTGGGGCTGGCTGATCTGCTCGACCAGCTTTTTCGTGCTGATCTCGGGGCGCATGATCCCGGCCATGGCGGTCATCACCTCGGCGGCGCAGCCGAAGTTGCGTGGCACCTTCATGTCGCTCAACGGCACCGTGCAG
Source organism: Quatrionicoccus australiensis (assembly GCF_020510425.1). Lineage (NCBI taxonomy): Bacteria > Pseudomonadati > Pseudomonadota > Betaproteobacteria > Rhodocyclales > Azonexaceae > Quatrionicoccus > Quatrionicoccus australiensis. The sequence goes on along the minus strand of NZ_JAHBAH010000001.1, from coordinate 304,710 downwards.
TCGCTGGCGATGGGCCTGGCGACGACGCTGGCCGGCTACATGATTGCGCTCGACGCCGATGGCCATGTCGTCGGTTATCCGTTTGCCGGTTACCTGGCGGTCGGCGCCAATCTGGTGGCGATCTGGTATGTCGGGCGTATCGTGATGCACGGGCATAAGCCTTGACCCGCGGGCAAATCGGCCTATTTGCGGCGTCGACCGGTCAACCGCAAAAATAGGCCGAATTTGCATGCTTGTTGTCGGCGGGCGCAGTGGTCGCCGCCGGCCGGCATCGCCTAGGATGCGCCTTGCTTAAACAACAAGGAGACAAGCATGCAGGCCTTTCAGGACTATTACCCGGAGAATCTCGCGCACTGCTACGGCTGCGGCCGCAACAACGCGGACGGCCACCGGATCAAGACTTTCTGGGAGGGCGACGAAACGGTCACGCATTTCCAGCCGCGCCCGGAACACACGGCCATCCCCGGTTTCGTCTATGGCGGCCTGCTTGCCTCGCTGATCGATTGCCACGGCACCGGCACCGCCGCGGCGGCGATGTACCGGGCGGAAAACCGCAGCATGGACAGCCTGCCGGCCTTTCGTTTCGTTACCGGTTCGCTGCAGGTCAGTTACCTGAAGCCGACGCCGCTCGGCCCGGAGCTGGAAATCCGCGGTCGGGTCAAGGAAATCAAGGGGCGCAAGGTGGTGGTCGAGGCGACGGTGTATGCCGAGGGCGTCGCGACGGCGCGCGGCGAGATCGTCGCGGTGCAGATGCCGGATACCTTCGTCGCCGCCTGAGTGGTTTTGCCACCGGCGTAGCGGTCGACCGTAAAAATGCGGGCAAAGCCGCGCGCCGGTCGTGGCGCACGGCTTTTGCCCGGGGCGGATGCTAAGCTTGCGTCTTTCCTGACAGCAGCACACGCCCAGCATGAGCAAAACCGGTTACTGGATCCTGCGTTCCGAGCATCGCTTGTTGACCCTGGTCGATACGGTTTTTCCGTTCGGCCCGGCCGGCGCCTTCGGCGACCCGGACAACGCCCTTTACGTCGGCGAATTGCACGGCCAGCCCTGCCATGCGGTCGACCTTGCCGAATTGCCGGAAATGCCCGGCGCCGAGCCGACGCCGCTGCGCGCCATCTTCCAGCTGGCCGGGCCGGAAATCTTCGCCCTGGCCGGGCGCGCCACGCAATTGCTCGACTGGCAGGCCAACCACCGCTTCTGCGGCAAGTGCGGCACGCCGACCGAAAAGAAGGACAGCGAACTGGCGATGCACTGCCCGCACTGTGGCCTGCTTGCCTATCCGCGCCTGTCGCCGGCAATCATGGTGCTGGTGCGCGACGGCGACAAGCTGCTGCTCGGGCGCAGTCCGCATTTCAAGCCGGGCGTGTTCAGCGCCCTGGCCGGTTTTGTCGAACCGGGCGAGACGCTCGAAGAATGCGCCGCGCGCGAGGTGCGCGAAGAGGTCGGCATCGAGATCACCAACCTGCGCTATTTCTCCAGCCAGCCCTGGCCGTTTCCCAATTCATTAATGATCGCCTTCTTTGCCGATTACGCGGGCGGCGAAATCACGCCCGATCCGGCCGAAATCGAAGCGGCAGAGTGGTTTGCGCCCGATGCGCTGCCCATCCTGCCGGATCCGATCAGCATCTCGCGCCGCCTGATCGACGCGGCGCAGCGCCCGGCTTAATCGTCTTCTTCCTCCGCGTTGTACAGGCGCAGACGCTTGTCGGCGCTGACGCCGAGGATCTTTGCCAGCCAGGGCGGCGGCGAGTCGGCCAGCGCCTGCTGGAAGCGCCCGATGACTTCCAGCGCCGGTCCGCCGTTGGGCAGCTTGATCGGGAAAATGTCGGCGCGGATCACCTTGGCCGCCGCCGGCCCGCCGATCGACACGACGTAGAGCACATGGCAGTCGCCGATCAACTGGCAGCGAAAGAGGTTCTTGTCCTCGGCAAAATCCGCTTCCAGCGCGCTGCGCACGCCGATCAGACGGCTTTCCGTGGCCGATACCTGATAGACGAGGTAGCGCAGGCAGGAGCCGAAATGCCCGTTCAGCTCGTTGCCGCTGTCGGAGGCGATGGCGACGCGCAGCGAATCGGGGATGTCGCCGTCGGCATAAGGCTCGGCCTGCGGCAGGTTTTCGTCGTCCTGCACCTCGCCCCACAAGATGCGCACGGCGAGTTTCATGGCGTCGATGCCGATGCCCATGTCTTCGTCGTCTTCCTCGCCATCCATGCTGCCCAGCCCGGTTTTCAGGTTGGTGACGGTGATCGCACGCAAATTGTCGGTGTCGATTTGTTCACCGAGATGGCTCTGCAACAGCGCAATCAACCGCGGCAGGGTGACATTGGGCATGGCGCGGGAAGCCAGGGCAACGCGCAGCGCGGCTTCCTGGGTAATCGGCATGGTTCTCTGGTCCATTGGGGATCTCCTTGGCCTTGCTGGCCTATCGTTGGAGATTTTGCCCTTGCAGGGATGGTGCCAAGCGCCGGCTTGGTAGTCCTGGTCAGCGTTTTCGCTGAATTGAACTAATTTGTCGCGCTTTGGTCCGCGACAGCCTCTTGTCGAGTTTTCGACAAGAGGCGCGCCGGCTTACTTGAGCGCCTGCGCGTGGTGGCGCAGGTGATCGTCGATGAAGCTGGCGATGAAGTAATAGCTGTGGTCGTAGCCCGCCTGCGTGCGCAGCGTCAGCGGATGCCCGGCGGCCAGCGCCGCGACTTGCAGCATTTCCGGCTTGAGCTGAACGGCGAGGAACTGGTCGCGGTCGCCCTGGTCGATCAGCATCGGCAGCTTTTCGCCGGCATTGGCCAGCAACTGGCTGGCATCCCATTCGCGCCAGCTCGCCCGGTCGACGCCGAGATAACCGGTAAAAGCCTTTTCGCCCCAGGGCACGGCGGCCGGGTTGCAGATCGGCGCAAAGGCCGACAGCGACTGGTAGCGGCCCGGATTGCGCAGGGCGCAGACCAGGGCGCCGTGGCCGCCCATCGAATGGCCGCTGATGCCGCGCTTGCCGGAAACCGGGAAGCTGGCTTCGATCAGCGCCGGCAGTTCATGCACCACGTAGTCGTGCATGCGGTAGTGGCGGGCGTAGGGTTCCTGCGTCGCGTTCAGGTAGAAGCCGGCGCCGTGGCCGAAATCCCAGCCGCCGTCCGGATCGCCCGGCACGTCGTCACCGCGCGGGCTGGTATCGGGCGCGACGATGATGATGCCGAGTTCGGCCGCCAGGCGCTGGGCGCCGGCCTTCTGCATGAAGTTCTCGTCGGTGCAGGAAAGCCCGGACAGCCAGTAGAGCACCGGCAGCTTTTCACCCTGTTCGACCTGCGGCGGCAGGTAGATCGAGAAGACCATGGCGCAGTTCAGCGTGCTGGAATGATGGCGGTAACGCTTGTGCCAGCCGCCGAACAGCTTCTGGCAGGAGAGGTTTTCGAGGTTCATCGTGCGGCTCCGCTCAGAAATGAATCACGGTGCGGATGCTCTTGCCTTCGTGCATCAGGTCGAAGGCTTCGTTGATCCGTTCGAGCGGCATGGTGTGCGTGATGAAGGTATCGAGCGGGATTTCGCCGCTTTGCGCCTTGGCGACATAGCCCGGCAGTTCCGTGCGGCCCTTGACGCCGCCGAAGGCGGAACCGCGCCAGACGCGGCCGGTGACGAGCTGGAAAGGACGCGTCGAGATTTCCTGGCCGGCACCGGCGACGCCGATGATGGTCGATTCGCCCCAGCCTTTGTGGCAGCACTCGAGCGCGGCGCGCATCAGGTTCACGTTGCCGACGCACTCGAAGGAGTAATCGACGCCGCCGTCGGTCATCTCGACGATGACGTCCTGGATCGGCTTGGCGAAATCCTTGGGGTTGATGCAGTCGGTGGCGCCCAGTTGTTTGGCGATCTCGAATTTGGCGGGGTTGATGTCGATGGCGATGATGCGCGAGGCCTTGACCATCTTGGCGCCGATGATCGCCGCCAGACCGATGCCGCCCAGGCCGAAGACGGCGACGGTGGCGCCTTCTTCAACCTTGGCGGTGTTGAGCACGGCGCCGATGCCGGTGGTGACGCCGCAGCCGAGCAGACAGACCTTTTCCAGCGGCGCATCCTTGGCGATTTTGGCCAGCGAGATTTCCGGCAGCACGGTGTATTCCGAGAAGGTCGAGCAGCCCATGTAGTGGTAGATCGGTTGGCCGTTGTAGGAGAAGCGGCTGGTGCCGTCCGGCATCAGGCCCTTGCCCTGGGTGGCGCGCACCGCCTGGCAGAGGTTGGTCTTGCCCGACAGGCAGAACTTGCACTTGCCGCATTCGGCGGTGTACAGCGGAATGACGTGGTCGCCGACGGCGAGCGAGGTGACGCCTTCGCCGATCGCCTCGACAATGCCGCCGCCTTCATGGCCGAGAATGGCCGGGAAGAGACCTTCCGGATCGTCGCCGGAGAGCGTGAAGGCATCGGTATGGCAGACGCCGGAAGCGACGATGCGGACCAGGACTTCACCGGCCTTGGGCGCTTCGACATCGACTTCAACAATCTGCAGGGGCTGGCCGGCGGCAAAGGCAACGGCGGCGCGGGACTTGATCGACATGGCGGAACTCTCGGAAGGGTGACAATGGCGCCGAGTATAATTAGCCACCCGTTGCGGATAAATCGACTTTCAAGGATTGATTGTTGCTGTATGGGGATAATCAAGCCGCCGGAGGAGGGCGCCACAGATGAGCCGTTGGGAAGGCCTGGATGAATTCGTCGCCGTCGCCGAATGCGGCAATTTCTCGCGTGCTGCCGAGCGTTTGCGCCTGTCGTCATCGCATGTCAGCCGGCAGATCGCGCTGCTCGAAGAACGCCTGCAGGCGCGGCTGCTCTACCGGACGACGCGGCGCGTTTCGCTGACCGAAGCCGGCCAGACTTTCTTCGCGCGCTGCCAGCGCCTGATCGAGGAACGCGACGAAGCCTTCCTGAGCATCAGCGACCTGCACAGCGCGCCGACCGGCCTGCTGCGCATGACCGCGGCGGTGGCCTACGGCGAGCGCTTCATCGTGCCGCTGGTCAATGATTTCATGGCGCAACATCCGGCCCTGAAAGTCGAAATCGAGCTGACCAACCGCACGCTGGACATGGTGCATGAAGGCTTCGACCTCGCCATCCGCCTCGGCCGGCTGACCGATTCCAGCCTGGTCGCGACGCGCCTGGCGCCGCGCGCGATGTATCTGTGCGCCGCGCCAAAATACCTCGAAAAATACGGTCGACCGCATACCTTGTCGGAACTGGGGCAACACAACTGCCTGATCGGCACCGGCGACAGCTGGTTGTTCCAGCAGGACGGCAAGGAATACCCGTTCCGGCCGAGCGGCAACTGGCGCTGCAACAGCGGTCAGGCAGTGCTCGACGCGGCGCTGCGCGGCTTCGGCCTGTGCCAGTTGCCGGATTACTACGTGCTCGATCCGCTGCGGCGTGGCGACCTGGTCGCGCTGCTCGCCGCCAACCAGCCGCCCAACGCCGCCGTCTGGGCGGTCTACCCGCAACGCCGCTATGCCTTGCCGAAAGTGCGCTTGCTGGTCGAGGCGCTGAAAGTCGGGCTGGCGGTTTGCCCGGAGTATCGTGATGCGGTGGCGAGCTAGGCCGGGGAAAGATTGGCTGCCCAAGGGGCTGCCGTTTCTGGTGCCCTGAAGTCGGCGCGGGGCTGGTAGTGGTTTTGCCGGTTTTTTAGCGGTCGACCGCTAAAAAACCGGCAAAACCAATTTTCCCTCAAGCCCGGCGCAGCGCCGACGGCGGCATGCCGCGCAGGCGGATGAAGGCGCGGCGCAGGGTTTCCGGGTTGGCAAAGCCGCACTGGCGGGCAACGCTTTGCACGCTGTTGCCCGCTTCGAGGGCGCTGGCGGCAGCTTCGATGCGCAGGCGTTCGACGGCACGGGCCGGCGAGCTGCCGGTTTCGGCGGTGAAACTGCGCGCGAAATGGCGCGGACTCATGCAGGCGCGCGCGGCAAGTTCTTCGACGCCGAGCGGCTGATCGAGGTGCTGCCGGATGTAGTCGAGCAATCCGGCAAAGCGGCCGGGCCCGCCGCTCAGTTCGAGCAATGCCGAATACTGCGTCTGGCCGCCCGGCCGGCGGTAATAGACGACCAGCTGGCGGGCGACCTGGCGCGCTACCTGTTCGCCGAGATCGGCGTCGATCAGCGCCAGCGCGAGATCGATGCCGGCGGTGATGCCGGCCGAGGACCAGATCCGGCCGTCGTTGACGTAGATGCGGTCGGCCTCCAGGCAAACGCCGGGAAAGCGGCGGCGGAAATCGGCGCTGCGCTTCCAGTGTGTGGTCACCATTTTCCCGTCGAGCAGGCCGGCCGCGGCAAACAGGAAGGCGCCGGAGCAGATGCTGGCTAGGCGTCCGGCGGTCGCCGCGCGCCGGCGCAGGAAATCGAGATTGCCGGCATTTTCGCTGGCCGCGTTGATGCCGTGGCCGCCCACGGTGAGCAGGGTGTCGCCCGGCTGGTCGAGCGCTGGCGCAGCGGCAAAGGCGATGCTGTCCAGCGCCAGCCCCGAGGAACTGGCGACCGGGCCACCGTTCTGGCTGCCCAGTTGCACCTGATAGCTGGCGGCGACGATGTCGTTGGCTGCCTCGAAGGCAGCGACCGGGCCGGCCACATCGAGCAGCTGGAAACGTGGATAGAGGACGAAGAGCAGCTGACGGGGCATGGCGTAAAAAGTGGGAAAGTAGTCATTTGAGACATTAACGCTTTTCGGCACCATGGGGAACCCGTATTTCTAGATCAGGAGAGTCCCGTGTCCGTTTCCCTTTCACCCCCTGTTGCCGCCGACGCGCGGCGCAACGTGCTGCTGCTTGCGCTGTCGCAGGCGGCGGTGATGACCTGCATCAGCCTGCTGCTTGCCTCCTCGGTGCTGATCGGCGCGCGCCTGGCTTCGCCGGCCTGGGCGACCGTGCCGCTTGCCGTGCAGTATCTTGGAACGCTGCTGGCGCTTTACCCGGTGGCACGCCTGATCAATCGCTACGGGCAGCGCCCGGTATTTTGCGGCGGCGCCTTGTTCGGTGCGCTCGGCCTGGCCATGGCTGCGGCCGCAATCTGGCTGGGCAGCTTCGTGCTGTTTGCGCTGGCCGGCGGCGTGATCGGCATCTTCAGCGCGGTCGGGCAGTATTACCGTTTCGCAGCGGCCGACGCCGTGCCGCCCGAGCGGCGCAGTTCGGCGATTTCGCTGACTCTGAGTGGTGGCGTGCTGGCGGCGCTGGCCGGCCCGAGCCTGGCGCGCTGGACCAGGGATGCTTTCGCGCCCGCCTTTGCCGCCAGCTTCCTTGCCCTGGTCGGGGTGGCGCTGCTCGCCGCCTTCCTGGCGACCCGCCTGCGCCTGGTGCGGCCGCTGCCGGCCGAAACGGCGCAGGTGCCGGCATCTTTCATGCCGCTGCTGCGTCAGCCGGATTTCCTGCTGGCCGTGGTGGTCGGCGTGGTCGGCTATGCGCTGATGAACCTGCTGATGACGGCAACGCCGCTGGCCATGCTGTGCAGCCATCTTGATTTTGCCGCGACGGCGACGGTCATCCAGTGGCATGTTGTCGCGATGTTTGCACCGTCCTTCTTTACCGGTGCGCTGATCCGCCGTCTCGGTGTGCTGCCGGTGATGCTGCTTGGCGCCTTCTGCATGCTTGGCTGCATCGGCGTTGCGGTCAACGGCGAAACACTGGTTCATTTCGAGCTGGCGCTGATCCTGCTCGGTATCGGCTGGAATTTCCTCTACGTCGGTGCCACGACGCGCCTGGTCGAATGCTGTCCGCCGGCGCACAAGGCCCGTGTTCAGGCTTTCAACGACAGCCTGGTCTTTCTTGCCATCGCCGGCGTCACTTTCAGCTCGGGGCCGCTGGTTGATCGCTTCGGCTGGCAGGCCCTGAATCTCTGGGCGGCGCTGCCGGTCGGCGTACTGATCCTGACCATCGCCGGGCGCTGGCTGGCGACACGGCGCCCGGCGTCCTTGCTGGCTAACGGTGCGTGAACTGCTTTTGGCACCTGGCTGACGGTCGACCGCAAACAACACCCGAAAACGAACAAGGCCGGACGAACCGGCCTTGTTTACCAAGTGTGCAATGCTACAGACGCGCAGCAGGGCCTTGATCAGGCGCTCGGAGAGCCGGGCTTCGGTGAATTGCGGTTTGTTGGGCGGGTAGAGGGAATTCCTTAGTTGCGGCGGACAAGTACGTAGGGATTGCGAAACGTTGCTCCCTTGATTTCCGAAACCGCAAAGGAGTTGCCGGCCGCCAGTATTTTGGCGCGTCCGGTTGCATCTGCACGACCATCGTTTGAATGTTCCTTCATCTCGACGATGAGCGGCTCCGGGGCGATCAGACGCAACTCGAAAGTGGTGCCCGGCATGTTGCTGCCGGTGATGCTGGCGGTCGAGTTTGGTCCGCTCAGGGTGACGGATTGTTCCAGTTGGTCAGCCAGGTAGATGTCGATCTTGATCGCTTCCACAGCAATGGCGGACGCAGGAATTGCCAGCAAGGCGGCAAGCAGCAGGGGGAGGGATTTCATCGCGTAAGTCCTGGGGGCGTTTGACCGGGAACGCTGTTGTCGCATCGGGCAGCAGGCCGGGCAAGATGGCGCAAAGTCGCGAATGCTAACCCCGGGACCGGATTCGTTTCGTTACAAACTGTAATCGTCAGCGCCAGGCCAAGGTTTGCCCGGGTCGCTTGATGCGGTTTTTGCCCTGGCGCAGCGGTCGACCGCTAAAAACACCCGAAAACGAACAAGGCCGGACGCGCCGGCCTTGTTCGCCGAGTGGGCAATGCTTCAGACGCGCAGCAGGGCCTTGATCAGGCGCTCGGAGAGCTGGTCTTCGGTGAATTGCGGTTCGTTGGGCGGGTAGAGCGAGTTCTCGTCGATGGCAAAGCCGTGCTCCAGGGCCAGGGCACGCAGTTCCTTGATCTTCTGGCAGGCCAGCAATTGCTCTTTCAGCACCGGATCGCTTTTGGCTTTTTCGGAAAAGGCCTTGATGGGGACAATCGACATCTGTTTCTCCTGTTCAACGTTGTTGCGAAAAAAGGGGGTATTCCCGCCCGCCGGGCGAGCGTCCGCTTTGTCGGCTTGTCGACAAAAACGACGTCTTTTCCGGGGCGTCGGGGGGTGTAAGCAATTCCGGGGCCAAATCTGCCCCGCCTTGGGGCACAATATCCGGCAGGAGGTGAGCCATGGTGACAAAAGGATTGGTCGATAAATTGCGTTCGATGGTCGGCGCCGGCGCGGCGCGTGTGGCGCTGACGCCGCGCGGCCTGGAGCGTTTGCGCGCGCAGTTGCATGAATGTGCCGAAGGGCAGGGTGGCGAAGTGTCGGCGCGCGGTCGCGCGGCGCGTCTCGCCGAAACTTATCTCAGCCTCAATGACGAAGGCCGGCAGCGTTTCCTCAAGCTGATCGCGCTCGAGTTCGGGCCGGACCCGGTCAAGGTGGCGACGGCGCACGCCGCCTACCAGGCCGCGGTCGGCACGCCCGAGCAGTGGAAGGCGGAGGCGGCGATGCGCGGCGCGATGCGCTCGCGGCGCATCCGCATCCTGACCCAGTTCAACGCCATTCCGCAGGGCGTCAAGTTTCTGGTCGATCTGCGCGCCGACCTGCTGCGCTATCTCGAAAACGACCGCGAACTGGCCGTGCTCGACCGCGAACTGGAGTCGCGCCTGTCAGCCTGGTTCGACGTCGGCTTCCTGGAATTGCAGCGCATCACCTGGAATTCGCCGGCTGCCTTGCTCGAGAAGCTGATCGAGTACGAAGCGGTGCATGAAATCCGCTCGTGGACCGATCTCAAGAACCGGCTCGATTCCGACCGCCGGCTCTACGCCTTCTTCCATCCGCGCATGCCGGCCGAGCCGCTGATTTTTGTCGAGGTCGCGCTGACCGACCATCTCGCGGCCAACGTCCAGGAACTGCTCGACGAGCACGCGCCGGTCTTCGACAACAGCAAGGCCGACACGGCGATCTTCTATTCCATCTCGAATACCCAGGTCGGCCTGCGTGGCGTTTCGTTCGGCAATTTCCTGCTGAAGCGGGTGATCGACGACCTGAAGCGCGACTTCCCGCGTCTTGCCAGCTTCGCGACTTTGTCGCCGATGCCGGGCCTGGCTGCGTGGGTGAAGAAGAATCCGCAGGTACTGGCCGAGGCGGGCAGCGAATTGCCGCTCGAAGCGCTGTCGACCGGTACGTGGGCCGAGGACAAGAAGCAGGTGCGCAGTCTGCGCGATCCGCTGACCCGACTCGCCGCGCGCTACCTGGCCACGGCCAAGCAGGGCGGCGGCGAGCGCGGTGCGCCATTCGACCCGGTGTCGCGTTTCCATCTTGGTAACGGGGCGCGCGTCGAGCAGCTCAATTATCTGGCCGATGCCTCGCCGAAAGGCTTCCGGCAGTCGTTCGGGTTGATGGTCAATTACTTCTACAGCCTGGATGACATCGAAACCAACCTTGAGGCCTTCGCCAGCACCGGCCAGATCGCGATGTCGGCCGGGGTGCGGCGCCTGGCGCGCAGCAAGTAGGTTTTTGCCTGTTTCAGGCGGTCGACCGTCTGAAAAGGTCGAAAATGCAGAAAAGGCCGGGCGCGCTGCCCGGCCTTTTTTTGGCTCAGAAAGTGATGACCTTGTCCGCTGCCAGCGTCGCGGCCGCCAGTTCGACCAGGGTGCCGATACTGGTGCCGGGAATCAGCGGCAGTTCGCCGAGGCCGCGCGCCAGGGCGCAGGTGCGGCAGAGCTTGATGCTGGCGCCGCTGGCAACCAGTTGTTCGACCATGCCCTGCAGGCCGTTGCCGGTGCCGTCGATCTGGTTGGGCAGGCCGAGTACCGTGGCGTCGGACATCAGGAAAATATTGACCTGCGGCTTGGCATCGCTGCCGCTCAGGGCACAGGCCAGGCGCAGGGCGGAAAGGCAGCGTTCGCTGCCATAGGGGGCGGCGTGGATGATGATCAGGATGTTTTGCATGGAGTGCTCCTTGGTAAGTGCCGTGCATGCTGCGTAAATACGGCGCGCTTGGCAAGTCGGCTTGAGCGCGCGCAGTCATCAAATTGGCGGCAGCGTGGCGCTATACTGGCTGCAAATCATAGGTGGCGTGAAGAAGCATGCGGCAACTTCGGCAGTTCCTTGTTTGGTGTTTGTTCCTCTTGCTCCCGCTGGCAGCAACTGCCGCACCGGGTGAGCCTGGCGCGCTCAAGGTAGTGGTGGTGGATGATGCGCCGCCGATGGCTTATCGCGACGCCAGCGGGCAACTGACCGGCTTCAGTGTCGCCGTCATGCAGGCTCTTTGTGCGGAAATCAATGTCCGCTGCGAGTTTGAACCGCGGCAGTTCGAATATTTGCTCGATGATCTGGCAAGCGGTCATTTTGACGTGGCTGCCGTCGGTTTGCTCAATACGCCGGAACGCCGTCAGAAGGTGCTGTTCACCCGCCCGGTCTACCGCTCGCAAACCCTGTTTTTCGCCAAACCCGGCGTGACGCCCGGTCAGCCCGATGTGCGCGTTTCCACCTTCAAGGGCTCGGTGCAGGAAGGCTATATCCGGCAGCAGGGCTGGCGGTCGGTCGGCGCGCAAACGGCCGAAGACATGGTCGAGCAACTGGTGGCCGGCGTCGCCCAGGCCTGCGTCGTGCCGCTGATGAGCAGCCTCAACCTGCGCAAGAACCGCGCTTTCCTGCAACTCGGGCTGGTACCGGTGATCCTGCAGGCGCCCGAGTTCGACAATGCGGCGTCCTTTGGCATCACGCCGCAGCGCGCCGACCTCAAGCCGGTACTCGACAAGGCGCTCGACCGGATCAAGGTCAACGGCACCTACGACCGGATCAACTCGAAGTTCCTGCCTTTTCGCGTCGATTGAGGCATCGACCGCCTGGCCTCAGCTGAGGCCGACGATCGCCATCTTGCGCCGCAGGTAGGCAATCTGCGTCTGCAACGGCAACTGTTTCGGGCAGACGTCGTGGCAGCCGAGCAGCGACATGCAGCCAAAGACGCCGTCGTCGTCGCCGATCAGCTCGTAGAAATCCTCGTCGCTGCGCGTGTCGCGCGGATCGAGGCGGAAGCGGGCGATCTTGTTCATGCCGACCGCGCCGACAAAATTTTCCCGCATCTGCGCCGTGCCGCAGCCGGCAATGCAGCAGCCGCATTCGATGCAGCGGTCGAGTTCGTAGATGGCTTCGGCGAGTTCCGGCGCCATTTTTTCTTCGAGCGCGTCGAGCTGGACCGGTGCAGCGTTGTGGATCCAGGTCCGCAGGCGTTCGCTGGTGCCGCGCATCCATTTGCCGGTATTGACCGATAGATCACCGATCAGCTCGAAGAAGGGCAGCGGTGCCAGCGTGATCTGCGTGCCGAGGTCGCGCGTCAGCGTGCGGCAGGCGAGGCTGGGCCGGCCATTGACCAGCATGGCGCAACTGCCGCAGATGCCGGCGCGGCAGACGAAATCGAACTGCAGTGAGCCGTCCTGCGTGGCGCGGATTTCGTTGAGGGCGATGAACAGCGTCATGCCTTCGGCTTCTTCAATTTCGAAGTCCTGCAACTGCGGCCGGCTGGCCGGATCGGCCGGGTTGTGGCGCAGGATGCTGAAGGTCAGGCGGCGCGGTGCCTGGCTGGCCGGTGGGCGGCGAAAGAGCTTGATCATGCGGACTCGTCGAGGCGGGCGTTGTTGCCGCGCAGATGCGCCGGCAACAGGTGGCGGAAGGGCATCAGGGCATCCTGGATGGCGTGGCGGTCGGCCTCGCCGAGGCGGGCGCGGATGGCGTCGATCTCGGCCTGGCGGATGGCGGTGGCCGGATGCTCGATGGCATCGCGCGTGCCGTAGCCGCGCCAGCCGGGCGGCAGTTCCATGCCGGCGATGGCGAGTTCCTCGTAGGCGAGGCTGGGCAGCGGTTGCGCCGCGTCCGGCCAATAAGCGAGGCTGCGCTTGAGCCAGTCGGCGTCGTTGCGCTGCGGGTAATCGCTGCGGAAATGCGCGCCGCGGCTTTCGCAGCGCTGCTCGGCGCCGCGCGCGACGCAGAGCGCCAGCTTGAGCATTTTCTGCAGGCGCCAGGCGGTGGTCAGTTCCGGATCGGCACCCGGGCGCCGGCCGCCGAGGCCGATCCGCCGGCTGCGCAAAACGAGCTTCTGCAGGGCGTCGACCGCTGCGCCCAGGGTTTCGCCGTGGCGCACGATGCCGACCTGTTCGGTCATGATCGCCTGCATCTCGCGCAGCAGTTGGCCGGCCTTTTCCGTGCCTTGCCCGTCGCTGAGCGCGGTGAATTCGGCTTCGGCCTTTTCCAGGCAGTCGCGCACGAGCGCGGTTGAAACGTGCATGTCGCCGGCCGGCGAGGCACAGAAATCGGCGATTGCTTCGCCGACGATCATGCCGGCGACGACGGTTTCGGCGACCGAGTTGCCGCCCAGGCGGTTGAAGCCGTGCAGGTCCCAGCATGCCGCTTCGCCGCAGGCAAAGAGGCCGCTCAGGCCGTAGGCGGCGCCCTGCGCATTGGTGCGGATGCCGCCCATCGAGTAATGCTGGGCCGGGCGCACCGGTATCCATTGTTTGGCGGGGTCGATGCCGAGGAAGTGATGGCAGATTTCCTTCACTTCGCGCAGCTTGCTGTTGATGTGCGCTTCGCCGAGCAGCGTGATGTCGAGCCAGAGATGCTCGCCGAAGCGGTTGCGGGCGCCCTTGCCGGCGCGGATGTGCGCTTCCATGCGGCGGGCGACGACGTCGCGCGAGGCCAGTTCCTTCTTCTCCGGCTCGTAGTCCGGCATGAAGCGGTGACCGTCGACGTCGCGTAGCAGGCCGCCGTCGCCGCGACAGCCTTCGGTGACCAGGATGCCGGCCGGGAAGATCGCGGTCGGATGGAACTGCACCGCTTCCATGTTGGCGAGCGGCACGACGCCGGTTTCCAGTGCGATGGCGGCGCCTATGCCTTCGTTGATCACGGCATTGGTCGTCGCCTGGTAGATGCGCCCGAAACCGCCGGTGGCGATGCAGGTGGCGCGGGCGACATAGGCCGACAGCTTGCCGTTGGTCAGGTTGCGCACGATGGCGCCGTAGCAGCGGGCGCCGTCATGGATCAGCGAAACCGCTTCCATGCGCTCATGCACCGGAATGCCGGCGGCGATGGTCTGGTCGCTGACGGCGTAGAGCATGGCGTGGCCGGTGCCGTCGGAGACGTAGCAGGTACGCCATTTCTTGGTGCCGCCGAAATCGCGCGCGGTGATCAGGCCGTGCGCCGCATCGGCCTCGTTGAGCGTGACTTTCTGGCTGTCGATGATGACGTCGTGCGGGCCGCGTTCGACGCGGTTCCAGGGCACGCCCCAGGCGGCCAGCTCGCGTACGGCCTTGGGCGCGGTATGCACGAACATGCGGGCGACTTCCTGGTCGGCGCCCCAGTCGCTGCCGCGTACGGTGTCGCCGAAATGCACGTCTTCGTTGTCGCCGGCGCCCTTGGCGGTGTTGCCCAGGCTGGCTTGCATGCCGCCCTGGGCAGCGGCCGAGTGCGAGCGTTTGGGCGGTACCAGGCTGAGGATGATGACCTTCTGGCCACGCTTTTTCGCGGCGAGGGCGGCGCGCAGACCGGCCAGTCCGCCGCCGATGACGAGGACGTCGGTATGGATCACATCCATGTCAGTGTCTGCCGCTGGCTTGCTGGCCGGGGACGTAGCGTTCGCCGGCCTTTTCGGCGTGGGCGCGGCCAAGCTCGACGTAGGCGAGCAGGGTGACCAAGCCGAGCGTGATGAAGAAGGCGCTCAGCGCATGCCGCGCCATCTGCAGGCGACGACGGCTGATGTTGGCCGAAGCGGCGGCGAACCAGCCCCATTTGATGGCCAGCCGGTAAAGGCCGATGCTTCCATGCAGTTCGGCGGCGAACAGCAGCATCAGGTAGAGCGGCCACATGCCGCCGGTCCAGACGCGGTCGGCCGATTCATAGGGGCCGATCAGCGCCGGCTGGGTCAGCATGCCGTAGAGATGGATGGTGGCCATGAAGAACAGTGCGAAGCCGGTCCAGATCTGCAGCCACCACAGCGAGGTGTCGGCGTGCTGCAGGCTGTTCTTGTGCGCGACAAAGCTGCGGTACTGGCGATAACCGGCCGGGAATTTGCGCATCGCCAGCCAGGCATGCAGGATGAAGATGGTGGTGATCACGCAGACCACGGCCGAAACCATGATCGGATAAGGCTTGCCGAGAAAATAGACGCCCTCGAAGAAGCGGGCGATCGTATAGAAGGCGTCGTGGCTGATCAGGATGCTCGACACGAAGAACATGTGTGCCATCAGGAACAGCCCGAGAAACAGCCCGGAGGCGCTTTGCAGCAGATCGAGACGGGCCGGCCAGCGGCTTTTGCGCAGGGGCGGGACGTCGACCGCCCAGCTCCGTTGCGGAACATCGAGGCTTAACTGTCCGCTGGCGTCCAGGTTGATCTGTTCGTGGCTGGCTTTACTGTGCTCTATCTGGCTTGCCATGATGCGCTTCCTGTTGCGAGGCCTTCCCCGTTGAAGGTCGAGGTCGAAATGCGGCGGCGGGCAGGTTTTGCCGGCGCTGCTTTCGACATTCGTGTTTTTTGACTATCGATTCCGACTTTAGCACAGGGAGTCGGGGTTATGCTGCATTGCAGCAATTATTTGTTATGCCGTGTTTTGTAAGGCTTGTATAAGCCTTGTACCAGATCGGTTGACGGGTTTTTTTAGGTGATTTTGCGCTGCCGCAAAACCGATTGCCGGCTAGGGTTTTTTCAGGAATGCCGGCAGTGGGGTGAGGACCTGTCCGGCTGCGCCCGGATGAGCTTGCGCGAATTGCTGGATGCGGGCGATGCGCGCCGCGTGGTCGGGATGAGTGTTGAAAATGGCCGGGGCTTCGAGGCTTTGCGGTCGACCGGCGATATATTCGAAAAATGCCGCCGCATCGCCGACATGGCCGTAGGTGCGCAGCACGGTCTGCAGCGCCTCGGCGTCAGCTTCTTCTTCCTGGGCGCGGCTGAAGGAGAGCATCGACAGCATGCCCATGTTGCCGACCCATTGCTGCATGGCGCCGTCGCCGACCCCGGCCAGGCTGCTCAGCGCCAGCATGACGGCAAAGCCGCGGCCGACGGCGACGATCGGGTGGCGCTGCCGGACATGGGCCATTTCGTGCGCCAGCACCATGGACAGCGCGTTTTCGCTGGGCAGGGTGGCGAGCAGGCCCTGGTAGACGACGATATGGCCACCCAGGGTGGCCATCGCATTGACCGTCGTATCCGGTGAGTAGTGCAGGCTGAAACTCATGCCGGGCGGCAGCTGCATGTTCGTCGCCAGGCGCTCGGCCAGCGCCTGCAGGTAACGCTGTTTCTGCTGGCTGGCCGTGTTCTGGTCATCCTTGAGCCAGCCGATGTCGACGCCGGAGAGCAAGGCCTTTTCCTGTGCGAAGGGCACGTAACGTACGAGATGGCCGGCGAGGAGCGATAGCAGCAGCACCCCGGTCAGCAGCACGGCGCTGATGCCGCCGAGCAGCAGGCCGAACTCCTTGAGCGGATGCGACGGGCTGATGTTGATCCCTTCCGGGACCGGCCGGTTCTCGTAGTCGCTCATCGTCTAGCGCGGCGTTACGGCAGTGCCGTAGGCGACGACCTCGACGGCACCGATCGTCTGGTCGTTGTCCTTGGAGATCGAGGCGGTTTCCAGGCGCACGTTCCAGACGCTGCTGGCGCCGCGGGCGCGGGCTTCTTCCTTCATGCGCAGCATGGCTTCGCGGCGGGCGCGTTCGAGCAGCGACTCGTAGGAACTGACGCGGCCGCCGATGAAGTTGCGCAGGCCGGCGACGAAGCGCTTGAAATAGTCGATCGAGATGACGACGCTGCCGCAGACCAGCGCGGCGTCGCCGGTATGGGCCGCGGGGATGTTGCGTTCCGAAAAGCAGAGCAGATCCTGCAACTCGGCTTCGCGCGCGATGATCGAGCGGAAGTGCCGCTTTTCGGCTAGTTGACCGAAGACGTAGCCGCAGCCGAGCAGGATCAGGAAAAATATCAGGTCGTACATGGCTTATTCCACCACGACGGCCGTGCCGTAGGCGAACAGTTCGGCAGCGCCGGCGGCGACCGAGGAGGTCGAGAAACGGACATTGACCACGGCGTTGGCGCCGATCGCTTCGGCCTGGGCAAGCATGCGCTGTACGGCTTCCTCGCGCGACTCGGTAAGCAGTTCGGTGTAGCCCTTCAATTCGCCGCCGAAGATGTTCTTTAGCCCGGCCATCAGGTCGCGGCCGGCGTGCTTGGAGCGCACGGTGTTGCCATTGACCAGGCCGAGATGCTTGACGATGGTCTTGCCGGGAACGGTTTCGATATTGGTGACGATCATGCGTATTTCCTCGCGAGAACTGCCTGGGTTGATAAGTTCGCCGCCGGGCCATCCCGGTGCCGCGGCAGTATATTCCAAGTGGGTGATTTGTTGCTTGTCGCTTGCCGGAAGCGCAGCGGTATGCAAATCTCCGCCTGTTGCCAAAAAAACATAAAAAATGATCTGTTCAGGGAAAAAACTAACGGCCGCGCTGGCCTGGTTGGCGTGCGCCGGCGGGGCGGCGGCCGATCCGGAAATCATGGTGCATGAGGGCGACCTCGCCGCGCGCGGCGAACTGGTCGCGACCCTGCATGCCAATCACACGCTGCAGGGCGACAAGACGACGCGCGACGGTACCTGGCCGGTGGACAAGATGAGCTATGTCATGGCCGAGTTCGCGACCGGCCTGGCGCCAGGCTGGGAGGCCGGTATCCACCTGCCGGTGATGCGCGCCGGCATCGACAGCCCGAGTTCGCGGCGCGGCGACTGGGGCGAGTCGGCGATCATGTTCCGCCTCAAGCACATCCGGCCGCTGGGCGGCGGCTGGTATTACGGTTTCAATGCCGAATACGACATCAATTCGCCGCGCTTCGTCGCCGACAAGACGAGCATCGAATTCCGCGGCATCGCCGGTTACGACGGCGAGCATTTCCGGCTGGTCG
Source organism: Quatrionicoccus australiensis (assembly GCF_020510425.1). Classification (NCBI taxonomy): domain Bacteria; kingdom Pseudomonadati; phylum Pseudomonadota; class Betaproteobacteria; order Rhodocyclales; family Azonexaceae; genus Quatrionicoccus; species Quatrionicoccus australiensis. Next base: position 286,818 of record NZ_JAHBAH010000001.1, on the reverse strand, counting down.
CCAATCCGCACCTGATGTGGGGCTACGGTCAGGCCGGCGCGGATCGGCGGCCCGACTTCAATGTCGATTTCAAGGCCATGCACAAGCTGTCCGGCGATTTTGCCTGGGGCCTGGAAGCCTATCTCGACTGGGGTAAGTTGAGCGATCTGAATCCGGGCGCGGGCGACCGCACGCTCTACTTGGTCGGCGAGATGCAGACGGCGGGCGGTTCGTTTCATGTCGGGATCGGCCAGGGTTTCAAGGAAACGCCGGAGAAATACGTCATCAAGGCGGTCTGGTCGGAGAGCTTCTGAGGCGGAGCGGGCGGGGCAAGGGGGCCGGCATCTGTTAAGATTCGGCCCGCATTCATCAGGCCTTTTTCCTTGTCTTCCCTTCCCGAAATCTTTTCCCCCGACGGGCCGCTGGCCCGGGCCATTGGCGGCTATCGCGTGCGCGATCAGCAGGTTGAAATGGCCGAGCGCATTGCTGCCGCCATCAAGAGCTGTTCGGTCTTCATCGCCGAGGCCGGCACCGGCACGGGCAAGACTTTCGCGTACCTCGTCCCGGCCCTGAAATCGGGCGGCAAGGTGATTGTTTCCACCGGCACCAAGACCCTGCAGGACCAGTTGTTCAACAAGGACCTGCCGATGGTGCGCGACGCCTTGAAGGCGCCGGTCAAGATCGCCCTGTTGAAAGGGCGCGCCAATTACGTTTGCCCCTACCACCTCGAACGGGCGCTCGCCGATGGTCGCTTCCTGACCCGCGAGGATGCCGCCGACGCGCGCCGCATCTCGGTTTTCGCCAAGGTCACGCATACCGGTGACAAGGCCGAATGCCTGGAAGTCTCGGAAAACTCGCCGGTCTGGGGGCACGCCACCTCGACGCGCGAGAACTGCCTGGGCCAGGACTGCCCGGATTACAAGGACTGCTTCGTCATGCTCGCCCGGCGCGAGGCGATGGCGGCCGACCTGGTGGTGGTCAATCACCATCTCTTCTTCGCCGACGTCATGCTGCGCGACGAAGGCATGGCCGAACTGCTCCCCGCCTGCAACACGGTGATCTTCGACGAAGCGCACCAGTTGCCGGAAGTAGCGACGCTGTTCTTCGGCGAAACCGTCTCGACCGCGCAGGTGCTCGACCTTGCTCGCGACAGCCGCGCCGAAGGCCTGACCAGCGCGCGCGATTGCCTCGACCTGCAAAGCGCGACGCGCGAGCTGGAAAAGGTCGCCAAGGATCTGCGCCTGGCGGTCGGCCTCGACAGCGGTCGCTTCGCTTACGGTCAACTGCTCGAAAAGCCCGAATTTGCGCCGGCCCTGAAACTGCTCGAAGACGAGGTCAGCGGCTTTGCGGCGATTCTCGAAACCCAGGCCGAGCGTTCCGAAGGCCTGGAAAAATGCTGGCAGCGCGCCACCGAGCTGCTGCGCCAGATCGGTCACTGGCAAAGCAATGCCGACGACGGCTACGTGCGCTGGGGCGAGGCCTACACGCATTCGCTGCAGCTCAACACGACGCCGCTCGACGTCGCCAACATCTTCCGCAAACAGATGGGCGGCCATCCGCGCGCCTGGATCTTCACCTCGGCGACGCTTGCCGTGCGCGGCCAGTTTCATCATTACTGCGCCGAACTCGGCCTTGGCGAGCCGGAGTCGGCGTGCTGGCAAAGTCCCTTCGACTACGGCAAGCAGGCCTTGCTCTACGCGCCGCTCGGCATGCCGGAACCGAACTCGATGGGCTATACCGATGCCGTCGTCGACGCCGCCTTCCCTGCGGTCAAGGCGGCGGGCGGCGGTGCCTTCTTCCTGTGCACCAGCCTGCGCGCCATGCGCCGCACGCATGAGTTGCTCAAGGCGCGTCTCGAGGACGAAGGTCTCGACATGCCGCTGCTGATCCAGGGCGAGGGCAGCAAGAACGACCTGCTGCAGCGCTTCCGCCATCTCGGCAACGCCATCCTGGTCGGTAGCCAGAGTTTCTGGGAAGGCGTCGATGTGCGCGGCGAGGCGCTCTCGCTCGTCGTCATCGACAAGATTCCCTTCGCGCCGCCCGACGATCCGGTGCTCTCGGCGCGCATCGAGCAGATGAAGCAGCAGGGCCGCAACGCCTTCATCGAATACCAGCTGCCGCGCGCCGTGATCAACGTCAAGCAGGGCGCCGGCCGGCTGATCCGCGACGAGGACGATACCGGCGTGCTGATGATCTGCGATCCACGACTTATATCAAAGCCGTACGGCCGGCAGGTGTGGCAAAGTCTGCCGCCCATGAAACGCACCAAGGAGTTGAACGATGTGCTCAACTTTTTCGCCCGCCGCAACGGCGACCATGTTTGATCGCGCCGCCCTGAACGCCGCGCTGGTCGCCGGCGCCGGTCTCGACCTGGCGGCGCTCGCCGAGTCGCACCCGTCCTTGTTCTCGCAGGCGGCCGTTGCGATTGCGCCGGCCACCCGGCAGGCAATGGCCGACCTCATCGCCGCCATCGAGTCGGTTGTTGCCTTGCCCGCCTGGCAGGAGCGCGTGCTGGCCGGCGCGCCGGCCCTGGCGCAGCGGTCGACGGCGGCGCGCAGCGTGTTTTTCGGTTACGACTTCCACCTGGCGGTCGACGGTCCGAAACTGATCGAAATCAATACCAATGCCGGCGGCGCGCTGCTCAACACCTGCCTGCTCCGGGCGCACGGCGAAACCGCCGCGGCCGAACGCATCGAGCAGGAAATCGTCGCCATGTTCCGCGCCGAATGGCAACTGGAGCGCGGCGCGGCGCCGCTGACGCGGATCGCCATCGTCGATGAAAACCCGGCCGCACAATACCTGGCGCCGGAGTTCGAGCTCTTCCGGCGGCTTTTCGCGCGCCACGGCATCGCCGCAGTGATTGCCGATCCGGCCGAGTTGTCGCGCCGCGGCGAGCGCCTGCTGTATCGTGGCGAGGTCGTCGACCTGGTCTATAACCGGCTCACCGACTTTTCCCTCGAGGCGGCGGTCAACGCCGATCTGCAGGCCGTTTTCGCGGCCGGCGGCGTGGTCGTCACGCCGCATCCGCGGGCGCATGCGCTGTATGCCGACAAGCGCAACCTGATGCTGCTCTCCGATCCGGTTGCGCTGAGCGAACTCGGCGTGTCGGCCGCAACGCAGGAAATCCTGCTGGCCGGCATCCCGCGCACGGTCGCGGTCACGGCGGTGCAGGGCGAACAGTTCTGGAGCACGCGCAAAAACTGGTTCTTCAAGCCGGCCGCCGGTTTCGGCAGCCGCGCCACTTATCGCGGCGACAAGCTGACCAAGCGCGTGTTCGAGGAAATCCTGCAGGGCGGCTACATCGCCCAGGAAATCGTGCCGCCTTCGACGCAGACGCTGCTCGTTGACGCTGTCGCGCAGGACATGAAACTCGATGTGCGCTGCTACACCTACGCGGCCCGCATCCAGCTCGTCGCGGCCCGCCTTTATCAAGGGCAAACGACCAATTTCCGGACGCCGGGCGGCGGTTTCGCCCCGGTGTTTACGGCCTGAACGGTTAGAATCCGGCCATGAAAGTATTTGGTATCGCCGGCTGGTCCGGCTCCGGCAAGACGACGCTGCTCGAAAAACTGATTCCGGCGCTGACCGCGCGCGGCCTCAAGCTCGCCGTCATCAAGCATGCCCACCACGGTTTCGACATCGACCGGCCGGGCAAGGATTCCTACCGTCATCGCGAAGCCGGCGCCGTCGAGGTACTGCTTTCCTGCAACGACCGTTGGGCGCTGATGCACGAGCGGCGCGGCGAGGCGGAGCCGACCCTGGCCGAATTGCTCGGCCACCTGTCGCCCTGCGACCTGGTGCTGATCGAGGGCTTCAAGCAGGAACCGGTGCCCAAGCTCGAGGTCTACCGCCCGGCCCACGGCAAGCCGCCGCTTTTTGCCGAGCGCAGCGACATCGTCGGCGTCGCGACCGATGGCGAGGTGGTGAGCGATCTGCCGGTGCTGCCGCTGAACGACATCGCGGCGATCGTCGATTTTGTAATGAACACCCTGGATTTGCAGGAACGCCCATGCTGAGTTTTGAAGAAGCCCTGGACAAGCTGTTGTCCGCCGCCACGCCGGTCGAAGAAGTGCGTGCCTTGCCGCTGACCGCCACTGCCGGCCGCGTTTTGGCCGTGGCGCAGGCGTCGACCGTTGCGGTGCCGCCGCTCGACAATTCGGCGATGGACGGCTACGCGGTGCGCGTCGCCGATATCGCCGCGGCCGGCGTCTGCCTGCCGGTCAGTCAGCGCATTCCCGCCGGTACGGTCGGCACGCCGCTGCAGCCGGGCACGGCGGCGCGCATCTTTACCGGTGCGCCGGTGCCGGTTGGCGCCGACGCCGTGGTCATGCAGGAGCTTTGCGAACACGGCGAGGGTGGCGTCGTCATCAATCATCTGCCGCATGCCGGCGAGAACATCCGCCGTGCCGGCGAAGATATCTCTATTGGCGGCCAGATCCTCAGCGCCGGCATGAAGCTGCGGCCGCAGGACGTGGCGCTCGCCGCCTCGGCCGGGCTGCCGGAACTGCCGGTGTATCGCCGCCTGCGCGTCGGCGTCTTCTTCACCGGCGACGAACTGGTGCAGCCGGGCGAGCCGCTGCCGCCGGGCGCCATCTACAACTCCAACCGCTACGCCTTGCGCGCGCTGCTCGAAGGCCTGGGCTGCGAAGTGCGCGATCTCGGCACGGTTGCCGACACGCTGGACGCAACGCGCGATGCGCTGCGCCGCGCGGCCGAAGACAACGACCTGATCATCACCAGTGGCGGCGTCTCGGTTGGCGAGGAGGATCACGTCAAGCCGGCGGTCGAAGCCGAAGGCCGGCTCGATATGTGGAAAATCGCCATTAAGCCGGGCAAGCCGCTGGCTTTCGGCGAAGTCCGCAAAAGCGACGGCAAGGCCTGGTTCATCGGCCTGCCGGGCAATCCGGTGTCGGCTTTCGTCACCTTCCTGATCATGGTCCGGCCTTTCATCCTGCGTCTGCAGGGTGTGGCCGAGGTGTTGCCGCACAGCTACACGCTGCGCGCCGATTTCGACTGGAAGAAGCCCGATCCGCGCACCGAGTTCCTGCGCGGCCGGCTCAACGGCGCCGGTGGTGTCGAGTTGTTCAAAAACCAGGGCGCCGGCGTCGTCACCTCGCTGTCCTGGGGCGACGGACTGATCGTCAAGGCGCCGCAGCAAGTTATTGCGGCGGGCGAGAGCGTGCGTTTCATCCCCTTCGCGGAGCTGCTGGCATGAGCGTCAAGGTGCTTTACTTCGCCAGCCTGCGCGAGGCGCTCGGCGTCTCGGCCGAGACGGTCGACCTGCCGGAAAGCGTCAAAACGCTGGCCGCGCTGCGCGACTGGCTGGTTGCGCAGGGGCGCGAAAAACTGGCGACGGCGAAGAATCTTCGCTGCGCCGTCAATCAGGAAGTGGCCGGGCTGGATGCGGCGGTGCAGGATGGCGACGAGATCGCCTTCTTCCCGCCGGTAACCGGCGGTTGAAAGAAGCCGCTGCGCTGCACTTTGTTGGCGCCTTGCGGTTGTAAAAGGAAAAGATAATGTCCATCCAATGGTTCCCGGGGCACATGACCTCGGCCCGCAAGAAGGCCGGCGAGACGCTGGCCATGGCCGACGTCGTGGTCGAGGTGCTCGACGCCCGCCTGCCGGAGGCTTCGAGCAATCCCATGATTCACGAGCTGCGCGCCTTCCGCCAGCGGCCCTGTCTCAAGCTGCTCAACAAGGCCGACATGGCCGACCCGGAAGTGACCAAGGCCTGGCTGGCTTATTTTGAAAAGCAGCCGGGGGTCAAGGCGGTCGCCATTTCCTGCAAGAAGGCGAGCGACGTGGCGCGTATTCCCGGTCTGGCGCAGAAGCTGGCGCCGCACCGCAACGATGCCGTCAAGCCGCTGCGCCTGATGATCATGGGCGTGCCCAACGTCGGCAAGTCGACGCTGATGAACGCGCTGGTCAAGAAAAAGGTGGCGGCGGTCGGCGACCAGCCGGCGGTGACCAAGAGCCAGCAGCGCATCGACATCAGCTCGCGTCTGACCATTTACGACACGCCCGGCATGCTGTGGCCGAAGATCGCGCATCCGATCGACGGCCAGATGCTGGCCGCCAGCCATGCGGTCGGCGTCAATGCCTACATCGACATCGAGGTCGCGACCTTCCTCGCCGGCTTCCTGCTCGAACATTACCCGGCGCTGCTCACGGCACGCTACGGCTTTGCCACGGAAGGCATGGATGCGGTCGGTGTCATCGAAGCCGTCGCCAAACGGCGCGGTTGCCTGATGAAAGGGCGGGGCGGCGAGCTGGATCTGGAAAAGGCCTCCGGTTTGCTGTTGACCGATTACCGCAGTTGCGCGCTCGGCCGGATCAGCCTGGAAACCCCGTCCTTGCGTGCCGAACGGGCCAAACAGCTGCTCGAACAACAGGCGGCACCGGCTGCCGAAGAATGATTGTTTAAAAAAAATAAACTTCGAAACGAAGAGTGCTAGGTCGTTTCAGAAGTTTTGTATATAATTCGCGCCCTGTCGATGGTCATCATCGGCAAACACGTAGTTCCTCGATAGCTCAGTTGGTAGAGCGCCGGACTGTTAATCCGTAGGTCCCTGGTTCGAGCCCAGGTCGGGGAGCCAAAAATTCTGCTTCATGCCATTACCACTCGGCTAGCAGTCTTGTTGCCCATGTGGCTCAGTGGTAGAGCACTCCCTTGGTAAGGGAGAGGTCGGCAGTTCGATCCTGCCCATGGGCACCATTAATCCAGAATCCCCCAAAATCTCCCGCATGACCCGGTAGTGTCGCGTCTTTGCCGCGCAGACAAGGCTTTTGCACGGTCAACCGGGGATTTTTCCCGATTTTGGTCGTATCATCGATACCTGAACACAAGCCAAATAGTAACCAGCCGTGGAGAAGTAGCATGTTTCCTGAATACCGTGAACTCATCACCCAACTGAAAACGACGGATCGTCATTTCCTGAATATTTTCGACAAGCACAACGAACTGGATCAGAAGATCAAGAACATGGAATCCGGTATCGAACCGGCTACCCATGACGTCATCGAAGGCCTCAAGAAAGAAAAGCTCGTACTCAAGGACGAGCTCTACAGCACGCTGCGCAAAGCCAGCGCCGCCTGATCTTCGGGTCTTCGGCAAGAAAAAGCCACCTCGCGAGGTGGCTTTTTCTTTGTCGCTCAATTCTGGCTGCGCCTCTTGGCAGGCGCCCGGAGGGGCATTACATTGCTGGTTGCGGCACATATTTCGAATGTGCCATCGGGACGAGGAAAACATGCAGGCGCATCAGTGGCAGTGGGGGATCAGCCAGTGGGTCGAATATCTCAAGGACAAGGAAATTCCGGTCCTGGCAAGCACCCGCGCCGTTCTCACGGCGCTGCGCGAGGGGCCGGACGAAGAACGTGAGCGCCTGTCGGCACGCGACATGGCCGACATTGTTTACGCCGACCCCTATCTCGCCCTGAAAGTCCTGCGCAAGGCCGAAGACAGTCGTTCGCGCCAACTCGGTCACGATACGACGACGCCGCTGGCGGCCATCCTGCAGGTCGGCTTCGATGAATTGCACGATATCGTGATCGGCAGCCCGCTGCCGGTCGATGTCTTGCCCGGTTGCGCCATCTGCGAACAGCGTTCGCTGCTCGCCTCAGCGATTGCCCGCGCCTGGGCCGACCGGCGTGCCGACATCTCGTCCGACGAGGTGGCGATGGCAGCCTTGCTGGTCGAGATCGGCGAATTGCTGCTCTGGCATTTCGCGCCGGAAATGACCGACAAGGAAGTCGGCGTGCGCGAATGGAACGAGCGTTACTGGGCGCTGGCGCTACGCCAGTCGGAAATCGAATTCACCTTCCGTCAGCTGACCATGGCGCTGGCGCAGGCCTGGGGCTTGCCCGGCCTGGTCATTGCGCTGATCAAGGGCACCGACACGCCGCGCGCCAATATCGCGCGTCTGGCGGCCGATGCCGCCAAGCGCATCAGCATCGAGCCGGAAGTGCCGGCCTTGCTGGCGATCCTGCAGGAAGTGTCAGGCGTGGTGCCGGGCGCCGAGTTGGCTGAACTCGCCGCGCCGCTGCCCTTGCCGGACGAGCTGCGCGACGCCTTGCTGGCGGCGATTGCCGCGTTGCCGGCGGATTAGACGCGCAGCAGCGCGATCTTCAGCGGCGGTTGACCGTCGTGGCTGGGGAAATCTTCTTCCGGCGTGATCCATTCGAGTTCGCGTACCGTTCGTCCGGCCTTGGCGGCGCAGCGCTGCAACTGGTCGGCCCAGACTTCACGGGAAATCTGTGCCGCGTTGTTACAGCAGATCAGCGTGCCGCCTTCGGCCGTGCATAACAGCGCCGGCTTCATCAGCGCGGCGTAGTCATTGACGATATCGACGACGCCGAACGGGCTCTTGGCGTAGCGCGGCGGATCGAGGAAGACGACGTCGAAGCTGTGCTTTTCCAGCGTCGGGAAGGGCGGCATCGGCTTGCCGCGCACCTTCTTCGGCTGGCCGATGCCGGAGAGCTGGCGCATTGCGGCGAAGGCATCACTCTGCACGAAGCGCAGACGGATCGGCAGGTCGTTGAGGCGGGCGTTGTCCTTGCCGACTTTCAGGCTGGATTCGGCAAAATCGACATTGACGACGTGCGCGGCGCCGGCCTTGGCAGCGGCGACGCCGACGCCGCAGGTGTAGGCGAAGAGGTTGAGCAGCGTCTTGCCGGCGATTTCCTGCATGACGCGGCGGCGACCGGCGCGCATGTCGAGGAAGAGCCACGGATCCTGGCCGGCATGGCGGCCCTGCACCAGGTAGCGCACGCCCATTTCATGGAACTCGCGCGGCTGTTGTGCTTCCGCCAGGACGTCGAGCGGCAGCGGATTGACGATGCGCGAGTTGGCGCCGCTGCGGTCGTTGTAGATCGCGGTCAGGCCGGGCAGGACGCCGGCGTAGAACTGTTCGATGGCAACCCGGTCGTGGCCGTCGAGCGGCGTGTGGAAGCTTTGCAGCAAAAGCAGGTCGCCGTAGCGGTCGACCGTCAAACCGGGGTGATTTTCGCCGCTGCCGTTGAACAGCCGGTAGGCATTGGTGTCTTCGGCGTGCAGGCGTTCGAGGAGCGGCTGGCGCGCATCGAAGGCGGCTTGCAGGAGGGCGGTGAGTTGCGTCGTGGGCATGGGGTTTCCGGTCGGATTGCAGCGATCGGCGCGCAAATTGCCGCCGGAAAGCCGAGGCGATGCATTTTACCGGACGGGGTCGTCTACCGGGGGATTAAGAAGCGGCCACAACCGCCAGTGGCCGCAAGCCGAGCGGGCGCGCCGCTCGGAACCGGCCCAGCCGCCGTCATTGCACGGCCCGGTGCTGGTTTCGTCCTCGATCAGCACGCTGGCCGGCGTGTCACCCGGCTGGCGCGGGCCGCCCCAGTGTTCGCAACTGGCGCAGCGTTTGCGGTCGACGGCGTGGCTCAGCAATTTTTCGCGCTGCGGCAGGCCGCAATGCTCTGCGTCGCCGGGACGACGGCGCCGCCGTTGCCCAGCCAGCCCTTGATGCCGCTCTTGACGTTATAGACGCGGGCATAGCCGGCCTGTTGCGACAGGAATTGGCTGACTGCCTTGGTCCGGTTGCCGCTGCGGCAGATGACGATCAGTGGTTCATTCGGTTTGGCGACTTGCTGCGCCTGGCTTAGCCAGCCGGCCGGGTCGGACCGGCCGCGTTCGTCGAAGAAGGTCAGCAGCTTGCTGCCGGCGACGATGCCGGTTTCTTCCCATTCCGGCTGGGTGCGGATGTCGATCACCGGCGTGCCGGCCTTGAGCAGGCGTTGCAATTCCGCATTGTCGATATCGACGACCTCGGCGTGGGCGAGCAGGGAAGAAAAGGCGAGGGTGCAGGCAAGAAGCAGGCGGCGCATGGCAGATCCGAAAATAAGGAAACGCTGATTATAGGTTTTCCCGGCGCCACCCGCCCATTTTTGCCTCTGGCGAGTAGTCGACCGTCTGCTTGTTCAGACCGCATTCCGCTCGGCCGGTTCGCGCCCTGCGTGGGATAATCCGCGCTTTTTCCGGGGACCGGCATGGCGCTCAAATCGACTATCTTCAAGGCAGAACTGCAATTGGCCGATCTTGATCGCTCGCATTTCGGCGAATACCCGCTGACTTTGGCCCGTCATCCATCGGAAAACGACCAGCGCATGATGGTCCGCCTGCTCGCTTTTGCGCTCTACGCCTCGGAAACGCTGGCCTTCGGGCGCGGCCTGTCGAACGAGGACGAGGCGGCGCTGACCGATACCGATCTGACCGGCTGCATCGAGCGCTGGATTGACGTCGGCCTGCCTGACGAACGCAATATCCGGCGTGCCTGCGGGCGTGCCCGGCAGGTCGTGGTGCTTGCCTACGGCGGGCGCCAGGCGGAAATCTGGTGGCAGCAGTCGGCCGACAAGCTGGCCGGGCTGAAGAACTTGACGGTGCTTGCCCTGGCGCCGGAAGAGTCGGCGGCGCTGGCGGCACTCGCCGAGCGCAACATGCGCCTGCAGTGCACGATCCAGGACGGCACGATCTGGATCGGCACCGACAGCAAGCAGGTCGAACTCACGCCGCTGATCTGGCAAGCGCCGGCCGAGCGCTAAGCGGAGCCGCGGCCAGCAGCTTTTTGTTGGCGCCGTTTCCCAAAAACGGCAGCGGCAGGGCAGAATCTGTGTTCGCTCCATCCTGAGGCCTGCGCGATGAACCCGTCCTTCGATTTCAGCTACCACAACCCGACCCAGATCCATTTCGGCCCCAACAGCTTTGCCAAGCTCGCTGACCTGATTCCGCGCGATGCCCGGGTGTTGCTGCTCTACGGCGGCGGTTCGATCAAGAAGAACGGCATCCACGCCGAGGTCTGCGCGGCGCTGGCCGGGCGCCAGGTCGTTGAATTTGCCGGCGTCGAGCCAAATCCGACCCTGGAAACGCTGAGCCTGGCGGTCGACCTCGCGCGGCGGGAGAAAATCACGTTCATTCTCGGCGTCGGTGGCGGTTCGGTGGCCGACGGCGCCAAGTTCATCGCCTGCGCGGCGCTTTACGATGGCGATGGCTGGGACATCGTCAGTGGCAAGTTCGTGCCGCAGGAAGCACTGCCGGTCGGCATCGTGCTGACCCTGCCGGCGACCGGTTCGGAATCGAATGCCGGCGCCGTCGTCACCCGGCGGTCGACGCTGCAAAAGAAGGTGTTTTACGTGCCGCCGGCCCGGCCGCGTTTCGCCATTCTCAATCCCGACGTGATGGCCAGCCTGCCGGACCGGCAACTGGAAAACGGCGTCGTCGATGCCTTCGTGCATGTCTGCGAACAGTACCTGACCTATCCGGTCGGTGCGCTGGTCCAGGACGGTTACGCCGAGGCCGTGTTGCGCGCCCTGAAGACGCTGGCCGACAGTTTCGCACAGCGCCACACCACTGACTGGCGGCAAAACCTGATGTGGGCTGCCAACCAGGCCCTGTGCGGCGTTATCGGGGCCGGCGTGCCGGCCGACTGGGCGACGCATCGTCTGGCGGTCGAACTGACCGCGCTCTACGGCATCGATCACGGCCGCACGCTGAGCATCATCCAGCCCTGGCTGCTGCGCGAACTGATCGAGGCCAAGCGCGCCAAGTTGGAGCAGATGGGGCGCGAAGTCTTCCGCATGCCGGCGCCGACGGCCGAGCAGACCATTGCCGCGCTCGAAGCCTTCTACCGCAGCCTGAACATGCCGCTGCACCTCTCGGAAGCGGGTGTCGATGATCCGGATGCGGCAACGCGCGTCATGCAGGCCGTGCGCGAGCATGGCAATGCGGCGCTCGGCGGCCATGCCGGGCTGGACGAAGAGAAAACCACGCGGATCATCGCGGCCGCCTGCAGTTAGGCGGCACGCTGCTCAGCGGCGGAACAGGGTGGAAAACAGCGTCACGCCGGCGTCGATCAGATCGACAATCTCGGCACCGTCGAGGCTGTCGCCTTTTTTCTGTTTTTCGCGCAGCTGCCGGCTGCGTTCCCGTTCGCGCATGACGATGGCGTCGGCGAGCAGTTCGTAGTCGGGCGGTGCACTGCGCTTGACCTCGGCCTGCTGGTAACGTGCCAGCGCCTGCTCGACCGCCTGCGGATCGAGGATAGTGATCGGGGCGCGGCAATGGCTGCAGGCGTGGTCCTTGCGGATGTCGACCGGTGCGCCGCAGCCGTTGCAGCGCACGATGCCGACCTTGCTCGCCAGCTCGTCGATTTCCGCAACGGTCAACTGGCGGACGAAGCCCTTTTCGATCATGAACTGGGCAAAGGTCGTGAAGCGGCCGTGCTTTTGCAGGCAGCGGTGGTAGTTGAACTGGCCGCCGTGTCTGGCGACATCCAGGCCGTGCAGCAGCTTGTCGCTGCAGCGCGGGCAGACCAGCGGATCGCGCAGCGGCTGGCGCTGCTCGTCGTGGTGGTCCTGAATCAGCCGGAACAGTTCGAGTATCCCGCCCGGCGTCAGTTGGGCACTTTCGAAATCGTCAAACCAGATGCCCTGGCAGGAAAAGCAGATATCGAGTTCGATTTCGCCATGCAACTGGCGCTCGAAGGTTTTTTGCAGCATCGACTGCCGGCAGGACGGGCAGGAGGTGGATTTCATGGCGGCGGAGCGTTTTGATGACGGATGCAACTATAGCCCGGCTTTTCTCCGTTTCTCCGGAAAAGAGGCGAATCGCGTGTTGCCCGGGGCTTTTTTGAACATCATCATCCGTTAATATTCGCTCTTGCCAATTTCACCGGAAGTGCCATGCAGATCGCCGACCCGACCCAGACCACGCTGTGCAACGAAATGCAGTTGCTGTTCGCCGAATTGCCGCTCGACGCGGCGCATGTCCTTGAACTCGGCTGCGGCCGCGCCGACAAGACGCGGCAACTGGCGGCCAGCGGCCGGCCGGCGCAGATCCTGGCGCTCGAAGTCGATACCATCCAGCACGCGCGTAACCTGGAAATCGCCGATCTGCCGACGGTGCGTTTTGCGCATGGCGGGGCCGAGGCGATTCCGGCGGCAGATGCGAGTGTCGACATCGTGCTGATGTTCAAGTCCCTGCACCATGTGCCGGTTGCCGATATGGATGCGGCGCTTGCCGAAATCGCCCGTGTCCTCAAGCCGGGCGGTCTGGCCTGGATTTCCGAACCGGTCTTTGCCGGCAACCTGAACGAGGTGTTCCGCCTGTTCCACGACGAGAAGCTGGTCCGCGAAGCGGCTTTTGCCGCGGTCTGCAAGGCGGTCGAATCGGGCAGCCTGACGCTGGAAAAGCAGCTGTTCTTCAATACGCGCAGCTCTTTCGACAACTTCGCGCAGTTCGACACGCGCATGATCCAGGTCACGCACAGCGACCACCGCCTGTCGCCGGAGCTCTACCGGCAGGTGCAGGCAAAGTTCGAGTCCTTCGCCGGGCCGGACGGCTACACCTTCCACAACCCGCAGCGCGTCGACCTGCTGCGCAAGCCGGCCTGAAAAATCGCACGCAATCTCCCGCGAGTCATGTCCCCTTCGATGTAGGCGGCCAGGTTAAGGCCGGATGATTTTCTCCTCCCCTGAAAAGGGGAGGCCGGGAGGGGTTTAGAGTCCTGCCAAGCAGTGTCGCTACCTATTGAGCGATCACGGCAGCTTCCGGAAAGCCGCTTCAGCCGCAGGCCGCGGTCGGGCGTACCGTACCGAGATTGAGCGTGACGCCTTTTTTCATCTTGCCGATGACGTGCATTTCGCAGGCCTTGCAGTCGAACTTGAGGATCAGCTTTTCGCTGCCATTGACCAGGGTCATCGGGTCCGGCTTCAGGTGCTTCACTTCCTTCGGGCACAGGTTGAAGCTGTAGCGCAGGCAGTGGCGGGTGATCATCAGCGACACCATGCCCTTTTCCTGGTTCGCCTCGTAGGCGTCGGCGATCAGCTGGACGCCATGCTTCTCGTAGAAATGACGGGCCTTGGCGTTGAAGACATTGCCGAGATAGGTCAGTTCGTCCTGCGGGTAGGGCACGGGATTGGCAGCGGGTGCGGCGCGCGGCGGACGCGGGTGGGTCGCGATGCGGGCTGCTTCCAGCTTTTCGGTGGCCTCGCGGCGCAGCGCATTGAGCGTACCGACCGGCAGGAACCACGGCTGGCTGAGCTTGAGTTCGACCGGTTGCGCGCTGAACATCGTGTTGCCGAACTTGCCGAGGCTGTCTTTCAGCGTATTCGTCGCCCGTTCGGCGTTCTGGGCGATTTCCTGGCCGTGGACGAGGTTGACCGTTACGGACACATTGTCCTCATCGGTCAACGTCAGGGAAAAGCCGTTTTCCGTCTCGGCGAACACGGGTTGTACGGCGACGCGGCGTTCGGCCGAGTCCTTTTCCAGTGAGCGCTCGAATTCCTGGTCGCGGTTGCGGAACAGCGTGGTGCCTTCGGTCAGTTCGGCGGGAATCTCGACCGGGAAGAGCTTGGTGCCTTCGGCCCGGTTGATGCGTACGCCGACCACGTCGCCATGCGCGTCGTAGAAGCAGATGCCGTCGCCGTTATTGAAGGGTTTTTCGGCGTTGACCGTAAACCAGCCGTCGCCGATCTCGACGACTTCGCCGATCAGCTCGCCGACGAAAGCCGGCGAATCGAAGGCGCCGATGTCGTCCTGGCGCTCGTTGGCGAAATAGTCGGTGTAGCCGCGGTTGAAGGTCTTCTCCGGTTGCGGCTCGAAGGTAAAAGTGCTGCTGCCGCTTGAAGCGCGGGTGAATTCCGGGTTTTCGGCGATGATTTCGTCGAGCAACTGGCGGTAGTGCGCCGTGATGTTCTTGACGTAGGAGAGGTCCTTCAGGCGGCCTTCGATCTTGAAGGACGAGACGCCGGCGCGCGCCAGTTCCAGCATGTTCTGTGTCTGGTTGTTGTCCTTCATCGACAGCAGATGCTGGTTCTCGGTGATCGTCTTGCCCTTGTCGTCGATCAGTGTGTAGGGCAGGCGGCAGGCCTGCGAACATTCGCCGCGGTTGGCGCTGCGCCCGGTGTGGGCGTGGCTGATGAAGCACTGGCCGGAATAGGCGACGCACAGTGCGCCATGCACGAAATATTCGAGGGCGAGCGTCGTTTCCGCGGCAACCTTCTCGACTTCCTTGATCGTCATCTCGCGCGCCAGCACGACCTGCGAGAAACCGGCGTCTTCGAGGAATTTCACCTTGGCCGGATTGCGATTGTCGGTCTGCGTGCTGGCATGCAGCTGGATCGGCGGCAGTTCGACTTCGAGCAGGCCCATGTCCTGGATGATCAGCGCGTCGGCGCCGGCTTCATAGATTTTCCAGGCCAGTTGGCGGGCTTCTTCGAGTTCGTCGTCGCGCAGGATGGTGTTCAGCGCGACAAAAACCTTGGCACGGAAGCGGTGCGCGAATTCGCACAGGCGGGCGATGTCTTCGATGGTGTTGCCGGCGCCGTAGCGCGCACCGAAGGCCGGACCGCCGATATAGACGGCATCGGCGCCGTGCCGGATGGCTTCGATGCCGAAGTCGGCGTTCTTGGCCGGGGCGAGGAGTTCGAGCGGGTGTTGGATACGGGTCATGGGCAACTTAGTATGCGAAACGCGGCGCAAGTTCCTCGATATTGAACTCGCGCAGGATGGCCTCGGCGCGTTCGCGGGCATTTTTCCTGGGGGCGCCGCGCTTGCTGGCGATGATCAGCTCGTTCTTCATCGAATGTTCCCAGCCGACCAGTTCGGTGACGGTGACGTCGTAGCCGTGCGCCTCGAGCAGCAGGCAGCGCAGCACGTTGGTCAGATGGCTGCCGAGTTCGCGTGTGTGGATCGGGTGGCGCCACAGTTCGGAAAGCGGCGTCTTGCCCAGCGACTCGTTCTTGCGGGCGCGCATCGTCGCGGCGACTTCGGCCTGGCAGCAAGGTACCAGCACGATATGTTTGGCGTTCTTCTCCAGCGCGAAGCGGATCGCATCGTCGGTCGCGGTGTTGCAGGCATGCAGCGCAGTGACGACGTCGATCTGCGCGGGCAGGGCGGCGGAGTGCGTCGACTCCTCGACCGTGACATCGAGAAAGCTCATGCCGGCGAAGCCGAGACGCTTGGCCAGCTCGCGCGATTTCTCGACCAGTTCCTTGCGCGTCTCGATGCCGTAGATGTGGCCGTGCTGTTCGTCCGCCTGGCGCGCCTTGAAATACAGGTCGTAGAGGATGAAGCCGAGGTAAGACTTGCCGGCGCCGTGGTCGGCCAGGCTGGTGGCGTCGGCGAGCAGCGGTTCGATGAATTGATAGAGGTGATAGACCTGCTTGAGCTTGCGCCGCGTGTCCTGGTTCAGCTTGCCGTCGCGGGTCAGGATGTGCAGTTCCTTGAGCAGTTCGATGGACTGGCCGGGGCGGATTTCCGGGATTTCGGCGGGGATGTTCGGCTTTTTCATAGGGCGCGATTATCGCATTTGACGACGCTTTGCCGCGGCGAAAAAAGTTTTGAAATTTCTATTACTTTTGTGTCAACCGAATCAATACCGGGTCGTTATTCGGCTCATGGTGATCCAACACCGCATCTAAACACGGAGAGACAAATGGGCAGTTTGAGCAACGAATCTTTCGAACAGTTTCTTGATTCCCTGAAAAACGCCGGTATTACCATTTCCAACGAAGCCGAACTGCGTGAGCGGCTGGCTGAAGCACAACGTTGGCGTTTTGCCTTCCAGACCCTGGCTGCCAACGGCAAGGTCATCGGCATCAACTTCGAAGATCGCTCCGAAGGCCGCAACGAAGCCGCCATCGATCGCGCTTTCAACGAATTCCAGTTTTCCGAAAATACCAAGGCTGTGTTCTCCGCCAATCTGAAGCACTAATCCCCAAATATCCGGTTTTGGCCTTCCGCCATGGCGGGGGGCAAAAAGAAGAACGGGCGCCATACGGCGCCCGTTTTGCATGGTGGCTGGCGGTTGACCGCGTACCGCCCGCGAAAACGGCGGTACGCGCGGTCCGGCCTCAGCGCGTGATCGGCTTGTAGCGGATACGCTTCGGCTTGGCGCCTTCTTCGCCGAGGCGCTTCTTCTTGTCTTCCTCGTATTCCTGGAAGTTGCCTTCGAAGAAGTTCCATTGCGAATCGCCTTCAGCGGCCAGGATGTGCGTACAGATGCGGTCGAGGAACCAGCGATCGTGCGAGATGACCATCGCGCAACCGGGGAATTCGAGCAGCGCATCTTCCAGGGCGCGCAGCGTTTCCACGTCGAGGTCGTTCGACGGTTCGTCGAGCAGCAGGACGTTGCCGCCGGTCATCAGCGTCTTGGCCAGGTGCAGACGACCGCGTTCGCCGCCGGACAGGTTGCCGACCTGCTTGCCCTGGTCGGCGCCCTTGAAGTTGAAGCGGCCGATGTAGGCGCGCGACGGCATTTCGAACTTGCCGATCTGCAGGATGTCGCTGCCCTGAGCCAGTTCCTCGAACACCGTCTTGGAACCGTCGAGGCAGTCGCGCGACTGGTCGACGTAGGCGATTTTGACCGTCGGGCCGATGTCGACCGTACCGGAGTCCGGCTGCTGCTGGCCGGTGATCATCTTGAACAGCGTCGATTTACCGGCGCCGTTCGGGCCGATAATGCCGACGATGGCGCCGGCCGGGATCGTGAAGCTGACGTTGTCCATCAGCAGCTTGTCGCCGAAGGTCTTGGTGACGCCAGCAAACTCGATGACCTTGCCGCCCAGGCGCTCGCCGACCGGGATGAAGATTTCCTGGGTTTCGTTGCGCTTCTGGTATTCCTGGCTCGACATTTCCTCGAAACGGGCCAGACGCGACTTGGACTTGGCCTGGCGCGCCTTCGGATTCGAGCGCACCCATTCCAGTTCCTGCTTCATCGCCTTCATGTGGGCGTCGATCTGCTTGTTTTCGGTTTCCAGACGGGCTTCCTTCTGCTCCAGCCAGGACGAGTAGTTACCCTTGTACGGAATGCCGTGGCCGCGGTCGAGTTCGAGAATCCACTCGGCGGCGTTGTCGAGGAAGTAGCGGTCGTGGGTGACGGCGACGACGGTGCCGGGGAAGCGGACGAGGAACTGTTCCAGCCATTCGACCGATTCGGCGTCCAAGTGGTTGGTCGGTTCGTCGAGCAGCAGCATGTCGGGCTTGGCGAGCAGCAGCTTGCACAGCGCGACGCGGCGTTTTTCACCGCCGGACAGGTTGCCGATCACGGCTTCCCAGGGCGGCAGACGCAGCGCGTCGGCGGCCAGTTCCATCTGCGCTTCGGTGTCGGAACCGGCGGTCGAGATGATCGCTTCGAGACGGGCCTGTTCTTCGGCCAGCTTGTCGAAATCGGCGTCCGGGTCGGCGTAGGCGGCATAGACTTCATCGAGCTTGGCCTGCGCCTGCATGACTTCGCCGAGGGCGGATTCGATTTCTTCCTTGACCGTCTTGCTCGCGTCGAGCTGCGGTTCCTGCGGCAGGTAGCCGATCGAAACGCCGGCCAGGTGCTGCACTTCGCCGTCGTATTCCTTGTCCACGCCGGCCATGATCTTGAGCACGGTCGACTTGCCGGAACCGTTCAGACCGAGCAGGCCGATCTTGGCGCCGGGGAAGAAGGAGAGGGAAATATCCTTGATGATCTGCCGCTTGGGCGGGACGATCTTGCTGACGCGCAGCATCGACATTACGTATTGAGCCATGGACCTTGCCTGTCGCTGGAAATGAATAGCCGCAAAGTCTACGAGGCTTCGCGGCAAATGACCAGCATTCCCGGCAATTTGGCTTTTTCCGGGCAGTCGACCGGTGGGCGGCGCTTCGAGCGCCGATGGCGAGTTGCGATCGCTGGCGAATGCCTGTCCAGCCTGGCACGACATCGGTAAACCTGTTGAAAAATGCTTGTGGTTGCAAATGCAAGTCATTCTCAACTAAAATTTAAAAAGGTTGTACCTCTTTCATTTGTCCCGCCGGGACAAGCCAACACGTGCTACACAAGCCAGCCTTCGCCAGCCAGTGTTTCTTTTCAGGGAAAACACAATGCTGCGAATGACTCCAATCGCACTGGCCATGGGCATGCTTGCTCTGCCGCAATGGGCCTTGGCCCAATCCGCCACCAATGAAAATGCCGAAATCGAACGGACGCTGCCGACAGTAAATGTGTCGGCAAGTGCGGATCAGCCGTCCGACTTGCCCGCGCCCTACGCCGGCGGCCAGGTTGCCAAGGGGGCGCGCCTGGGCGCGCTGGGCAACCGGAATGTCATGGACACCCCGTTCAATATCACCAGTTATACCGCCGAACTGATCGAGAATCAGCAGGCGCGAAGCATTGCCGATGTGATGGCCAACGAGGCGTCGGTCCGTTTTACAACCACGAGCGGGCACGCCTACGAAAATTTCCGGGTGCGCGGTTTTGACGTCAATTCTTCCGAAATCGCGATCAACGGCATGTTCGGCCTGGCGCCTAGCGGCCATGTGCCGCTCGAGGCAATGGAGCGGGTCGAGGTATTGAAAGGCCCGAGTGCGCTGTTCAGCGGCATGCCGCCGGGCGGCGGGGTCGGCGGGGTGATCAACCTGGTCCCCAAGCGGGCAGGTGACGATCCGCTGACCCGCGTCTCGGTCGGCTATCAATCGGCCGGGCAACTGATGACGAGTGTCGATGCGGGCCGGCGTTTCGGCGAGCGCAAGGAGTTCGGCGCCCGGATCAACGGCGCGTTCAGCGATGGCGACACGGAACTCGACGGTCAGTCCAAGAAGCGTCAATTCCTCTCCGGCGCGTTCGACTATCGCGGCGAAGCGCTGAAGGCTACGCTGGATGTCCATTACGGCAAGGAATCCTTCTCCGGCGGTACGCCGGCGATGTACTGGTTCCAGAGCACTACGCCGATCCCGAAGGCGCTCGACCCGCGGACCAATTTGTTCCCCGGCGCCAGCGGTACGCTGGAGAGCAAGGCCGTCATTGCCCGCGCCGAGTACGAAATCAATCGAAATGTCTCGCTGTTTGCCGGACTGGGCGCGATGAGTTTCGAGCAGACCGGCTTCATCAACGGAACCCACGCCCGCAATATCGCCGCCAATGGCAACTTCACCGCCGCGACCAACGGTACCCGCTCCTACACCGATAGCGTTTCGGCCGAAGCCGGCGTGCGTTCGCGCTTTACCACCGGCAACGTCGGGCACGAACTGGTTGTGCATCTCTCCAACCTGGAGCAGGAAAGCGGCTCGGCGACCACCTCGACCAGCACGACCTCGAACATCTACAACCCGGTGACGACGCTGGTCATGCCGGATTCGCCGGCTTATGCGCCGAAAACATCGGAAACGACGCTGTCCAGCCTGGCGCTGGTGGATACCCTGGCCTTCATGGAGGATCGGGTCTTGCTGACGCTGGGCTTGCGCTACCTGAACGTCAAGACGACTAATTACAACGCAGCGACCGGCGCCGTGATCATCCCGTCATACGACAAGAGTGCCGTGACGCCGGCCCTCGGGATCGTTCTCAAGCCCTGGGGGCAAGGTGTTTCCCTGTACGGCAATTACGTTCAGGGCTTGAGCAAGGGCGCTACGGTTACCGATACCTCGGCCACCAACAAGAATTTCGTGTTCGCGCCCTACGAGACCGAACAGATGGAGACCGGGGTCAAGTGGAATGCCGGAAATTTCACCAACACCGTCAGCTTGTTCGAAATCACCAAGCCGACCACGCTTGCGAACGGCAGCAGCACCAACCCGACCTACACCGACGACGGCGAAAAGCGCGTACGCGGTCTGGAGTGGAATACCTTTGGCACGCTGACGCGCAATCTGCGGGTGCTGGGCGGGATTGCCCATTCCCGCGGCGTTCAGACCAAAACTGCCAATAACCAATACAACGGCAATGTCGCCATCGGCACCCCGCGCTGGCAGGGCAATCTGGGCGCCGAGTGGGATGTGCCGGCACTTTCCGGCCTGACGCTGAGCGGTCGTGTCGTGTCCACCAGCAGCCAGTATCTCGATGCGGCCAATCAGCAGAAGGCCTCGGGCTGGAGCATCCTCGATGTCGGGGCGCGTTACCGCACGCTGATGAGCGGTCGCCCCCTGGTGCTGCGTGTGAACGTTAACAACCTGTTCGACAAGCGCTACTGGTCGGGCAGTTTCAGCGACAGCTACGCGATGGCAACTCTGGGCGCGCCGCGCACCGTGACGGCCTCCGCAACGATGGATTTCTGAACGGCATGCGTTACCTGAGTGTAAATATCCTGGCAGGTCTGGTGCTGGCGGCGGCAACGTCGCCGGCCCGGGCCGGGAGCGAGCCGGCCGCATGGTCCGCCGTGGTCTTGCCGCAAGCGCAGCAACTGGATGTCGAGGCTGCCGCAACCGGCTTCCGCTACCGGGTATTCGTTTCGGTGCCGGCTTCGCCGCCGCCGGCCGACGGTTACCCGGTGCTTTATGTGCTGGACGGCAATGCGGCATTTCCCGTGGCGACCTTTCTGGCGCGCAGTGCGGAAAGTCGGCGTGAAGTGACCGGGCTGGCGCCGCCTGTCGTTGTCGGCATTGGCTATCCGGGCGCGGATGATTTCGACGTGACGGCCCGGCGTCGCGACTACACCATCGGCCCGGACGATCGTAGCGATGCAGCGACGGCGGGCGGGGCCGAGCATTTTCTCGACTTTATCGAGAGGGAACTCAAGCCGCTGCTGGCTGCGCGCCACCCCATTGACCGCAAGCGTCAGGCCCTGTTCGGTCATTCCTTCGGCGGCCTGTTCGTGCTGCACGCCCTGTTTACCCGACCGACCGGCTTTACGACCTACCTGGCGTCCAGTCCTTCGATCTGGTGGCAGGACAAAAGGGTGCTCGGCGAATTGCCGGGATTGATCGCGTCGGGTATTTCACCCCGTGTGCAGATCAGTGTCGGCGCTCTCGAGGACAATCCGCCGAAGGGAAACCATCCGCCCGAGGTCCGGGCCCTGATGGCGACTCGCACGATGATTCCCGCGGCGCGTGAGCTTGCCGGAAAGCTGCAGAGCCTTGCCGCCTTCCGCGACAAGGTGGTCTATCACGAACTGGCCGGAGAGGATCACGGTCCGGTCTGGTTGCCGGCCATGACGCGCGGCATGCAGTTTTTCCTGGAACAGCCTTAGGGCTTGCCGGCTACAAGGTATCCACCATGAAAATGTCGCTCCTGATCGGTCTGGCCCTGCTTTTATCGGGTTGCGCCGCCATTTACCTGGGCTCGCCCAATCAGCGCTGGCTGCCTGTTCCCTGGCGCGCCCGGCTGGCCCGGTTCCTTGGTGGCCTGTTGCTGGCGCTGGGCTGGCTCGCTTTGGTCAGGGAAATGCAATGGCTGACCACGGCCTTCGTGTTCCTGACCGCCCTGATGCTGTTCTTCTCGCTGCTGCCCTACCTCGGTGCTTTCCTCGATATGCGGCGAAAGGGGCGGCATGTCTGAGAAGAAATCCCCGGCGGTGCACCGTGACTGGCTGGCCAAAAGCGCCGCTGGCATTTTGTGCGGCGGCGTCCTGGCATTTGCCTGCAGCGGCCTGTTCGCACAGTTGAATGCCGACCTGCCGCTGGCCATCCGTGGGCAGCTGGCGATGTGGATGGTGCCGCCAATCTGGCTGGGCGTGCTCAGCGGCGCCTATTTCTTTTCCAGCGGGGGCCGGGCCTGGCTCGGGCTGGGCGGCGCCAGCGCGTGCGTGGTCGGCACCTGGCTGGCCGTCCGCTTATCCTGATCCGGGACCTGAACATCATGCGTACAGACTTCGTCCGTATCTACAAGTCGGTCCATACCTGGACCGGCATCCTTACCGGCATGGCGCTATTCATCGCCTTCTACGCCGGTGCCCTGACTGTTTTCAAGGAACCGCTGGCGCGCTGGGTGGCGCCACCCAAACAGGTCGAAAGCGTGCCGCTGGCGCAGGCGCAACAACTCATGCTCGGCGCCCTGGCGGTCAACCCGGCTGCGGCACGGGATTTCACCATCCATCTCGATGACGCCGAACACATCGCGGGCCGCATGGATTGGCAGGTGCGCGATCCGGCGGCTGACGAGCACGACGAGACAGCCGTGCGCCATTACGCGGCGACGCTCGATGCGGCCGGTAATGCCGTCGTTGTCGAAACGCATCCTTCGCCCCTGGCCGGCTTCATCGACACGCTGCACCGGGTGGTCGGCCTGCCGGTCGATAACGACCCGAATCGCTGGATCATGGGCATTGTCGCAGCGCTCTATGCGCTCGCGCTCGTTTCCGGGGTGGTCGTGCTGCTGCCTTCGCTGGTCAAGGATTTCTTTGCCTTGCGGGTCGGCAAGAACCTGAAGCGCATGTGGCTCGACGCCCATAACGTGATCGGCATCGTCAGCCTGCCTTTTCACCTGGTCATGGCGCTCACCTCGGTGGCCTTTGCCTTTCATGACGAGATCTACGTCATTCAGGACAAGCTCGTGCACGAAGGAAAATGGGCGGCCGCCTTCCAGAGACCCAAACCGGCACCGGGAGCCAGCGCCGTGCACGAACCGGCCGCCATGCTGCCGCCTGAGGTCTTGCTGGCCCGGGCCGGGGAATTTGCTCCCGGTTTCGTTCCTTCGATGCTGCAATACCAGCAGGTCACCGGGGTGCGTCCGACGCTCCGTATCTGGGGCAAGGATGCCGCTGCTGTCTCGCCGCGGGCGCGCGGCGGCTTTCTCGCCCTTGATCCGTTCAGCGGCAAAGTCATCAACAGCGATTTCCTGCCCGGTCGACAGAGCACGCCCAACCTTTTTGTCAGCAGCTTTTTCGCCCTGCATATGGCGGCCTTCGGCGGCACGCTCGTCCAGTGGATGTACTTTCTGCTCGGTCTGGCCGGGGCCTGGCTGTTCTACAGCGGCAATCTGCTGTGGGTGGAAAGCCGGCGGCGCAAGGCGGCGCGGCAAAGTGACGATGTGCCGGTACAGCGCCAGGATGCGCGTTGGCTGGCTGCAGCGACGGTCGGCGTCTGTCTGGGATGCATGGGCGGCATTTCCTTGACGATTGTCGGCGGCAAGTGGCTGTACGGCCATGTGGACAACCTCGGCGCCTGGCATGTCGGGCTCTACTATGCGGCCTTCTTCGCCAGCATCGCCTGGGCCTTCCGGCGCGGCTGCGCGGCTGCTGCCGTACATCTGCTGTGGGCGGCCGCCTTGTTCACCCTGGCGATACCGCTCACCACGCTGCTCGCCTGGCGCTTTCCTTCCCTGGGAATGTGGGCGCATACCTCGGCGGAAAGTCTGGGCGTCGATGCGACGGCCCTGGTCGGAGCCCTGGTGTTTGCCTGGATGGCACGCGCCACCTCGCATCGCATTCGGCACGGCGTGGCCGATAGTGTCTGGTCGATCGAAGGCCGGGCTGGTTCGGCCACGCCCGCCTGAGTCTTGGTGTCGGCTGGCAGGGGGGCGGTGTGTTGCCATGCACCGCTTTTCCTGGGGCGCTTCGATGCCGGGGAGCGAACTCCGGGTCTGCGCGGCAAATGACCAGCATTCCGGCAATTTGGCCTTCCGGGCATGGTCGACCGGTGGGCGGCAGTAGTGCCGCCCGCTTGGGTTTTAGCCGACGATGGCGCTCAGGGTCGGCACGCTTTCGCTGCGCGCCCAGTTCTGGGACGGCTTTTCCGCCGACAGGGCATTGATGTCGCCGCACAGTTCGCCACCTTCATCGATGACCAGCTTGCCGTAGCGGATCTTGCCGCTGACCTTGCCGGTGGCGTGGATGATCAGTTGCGAGCGGGCGGTCAGTTCGCCGTCGAAGCTGCCATGGATTTCCGCGATGTCGATGCTGACCTTGCCCGAGAACGAGCCCTGGTCGGCGATACGGATCACCCGGCTGTCCATGGTCGCTTCGACGCGGCCTTCGACCACCAGTGTGTCGCAGTCGAGAATTTCGGCGCCTTTCAGTTTGACATCGGGGCCGACGATGAGTCGGGCGCCGAGCACGTTTTCGGAAATGGGCGCTTCCTTTTCCACGGCCGGCGGGGCCGCCGGTGTTTCGGGGGCGACTTGCTGCGCGGCGCGGGTGGTCAGGTCGACCGGCGGGGCGCCGTTGCTGCCGGGGATGGTTCTGACATCCTTGCGGACGACGGGATCGTTGCGCGTGGTGATGACGGGTTTGCTGAACATGAAGACTCCTCGTTGGGTGGGGCGAAAGGGGA
Source organism: Quatrionicoccus australiensis (assembly GCF_020510425.1). Lineage (NCBI taxonomy): Bacteria > Pseudomonadati > Pseudomonadota > Betaproteobacteria > Rhodocyclales > Azonexaceae > Quatrionicoccus > Quatrionicoccus australiensis. The sequence continues at coordinate 261,866 of NZ_JAHBAH010000001.1, read as the reverse complement.
TAGCTTCGGAAAGCAAACGCGATAAGCGTGCCATCAGTGAAATAGATATCTAAAACAAAGGCTTGGGTTTTTGCCTTTTCTGGCGAGTCGACCGTATGGACGGTATCTGTCGGCAAATGGCGACAGCTTTTTTTGCTGCGGATCAGCAAGCCTTAAGCCGCTTGGCTTAAGCTTGTCGTGTATTGGCGACGTGACTTGCAAGGTGATGATTATTCGATTGTTTTTGTTTTTCTCAAAGGCGTTGGCAGCTGCCTGCCCGGTTCCCGGTGCGGCGGCCAGGCGGTCTACACTGGAATTTTCGCGAAAAGCCTGCGCATGATCCGGATTTCCTTTCGCCAGGGCATGTTGCTCGGCTTTACCGTCATAGTCCTGCTGCTCGCCGGCGCAGCATTGCAAAGCTGGCTGGTGCTTGAGCGCCTGGTCGAGCAAAGCCGGCAGACCAGCGAACAGGCGATTGCCCTGACCGCGGAGATACAGGAGCTCGGCGAGCGCACCGTCGATCTCGAACGCAGTGCCCGCCAGTATCTGCTGCTCAGTGACCCGGTCTTTCGCCAGCGTTTCGACGAACATCTGACGCAGTCACTGGCGCTGGTTGATCGCCTCGATGTACAGGCCGGCGATTCGCTGGCCTCCTTGCTTGGCGGCTGGCGGATGGTCGCCGGCGCCTTGCGCAGCGGCCTTGAGCAGAAAGTCGGCAAGGCCGAGCTGGCGCCTTTGTTGACGCGTCTGGTCGAGTTGAACGGGCTGATCAAGGAGGCCGGGCAGCGCTGGATCGAAAGCCGCAACAAGCAGGTGCTCAAGGATCTGGACGCCAACCGGCGGCATCTTGGTTTGCAGATCGCGCTGGCGCTGGGCGGTGCCTTGCTCGCGGCCACGGCGATGGGCTGGTGGCTGGTACGCCCGGTGCGGCAACTGGAGCAGGCGATCGGCCGGCTCGGCGCGAGCCGTTTCGACGAATCGGTCCTGGTCGGTGGTCCGGTCGACCTGCGTCGTCTGGGCAAACGTCTGGACTGGTTGCGTCTGCGTCTGGCGGAGCTCGAATCCGACCGCGAGCGCGCCCTGCGGCATGTGTCGCATGAACTGAAAACGCCGCTCACGGCGCTCAAGGAGGGCATCGCGCTGTTGCGCGAGGAAGTGCCGGGGCCGCTCGCCGGCAACCAGCGCGAAGTGGTCGATATCCTGCAGCACAACGTCGCCGGCTTGCAGCAGCAGATCGAAAGCCTGCTCAGCCTCAATGCCGCTGCCTTTGAAGCGCGCCGGCTGAATATCGGCAAGGTCAATCTCGGCAAGCTGCTGAGTGGCGTCGTGCAGCGCCGCGAACTGCATGTCCAGTCGCGGCAGTTGAAGGTGCTGGTCGAGACGCCGGATGACAACCATGCGCTGCTCGATGCCGAGAAAATGGCGGTGGTGCTCGACAATCTGCTGTCCAATGCCATTGATTTCAGCCCGGAAGGCGGCGAAATTCGCTTGCTTGCCCGACATGCCGAGCGCGCCTGGTATTTCGAGTGTATCGACCAGGGCCCTGGGGTTGCCGCCGAGGATGCGCAACGGATTTTCGATCCGTTTGTCCAGGGCCAGCGTCAGGCGCCATCCCTTCGCCGCGGCAGCGGGGTCGGGCTTTCCATCGTGCGCGAACTGGTGCGCGCGATGGGCGGCTCGGTGAGCTTGTTGGCGGCCGAGCAGGGCGCTCATTTTTGTGTGGAACTCCCCGATGATCAGTAATTCGCAACGCTGGCGGCAGGCTGCCGGTAAATCAACTCTGCCTATCCTGCTTGTGCTCAGCCTGCTGCTCGGGGCCTGCGCCAATACGGCTGGGCCGCGACCGCCGGCTTACGACGGGCCGGGCCCTTTGCCGCCGCTTGCCTATTACCAGTTGCTCGGCAAAATGAGTCCGGCTGAGCTTGGCCGTGAGCGCTCGGTGCTGGCGGCCTTGCCGGCAACGTCCAACACGCAGTTGCGGCAGGCGATGCTGGCCGGCCATCCGCGCGCGGCGCCGGATTTGACCAAGGCAATCGCGCTGCTCGACGGCATCCTGAAATCGAGCGATCCGGCCGCGCTCAGTCTGCAGCCGTTGGCCCGCCTGCTGGCCGACAACTATCTGGAACGCCAGAAACTCGATGTGCAGTTGGAACGTCAGGGCCAGCAGTTGAAGGAGAGCCAGCGCAAGAGCGTCGAGCTGCAGGAAAAGATCGATGGTCTGGCCGACATCGAGCGCACCCTGCCGCAACGCACGCACAGTCTGCGGCCGGCCCCGGTGGGGCGGAGCAAATGACGGCCGGCGCGCACGTCCTGGTCGTCGATGACGATGAAGATATCCTGCGCCTGCTCAGCATGCGCCTGCTGGCGCGCGGCTTTCGCATCACCGCGGCAGGCTCGGCCGAGGAGGCGCTGGCGCACATCGCGGTTGATCCGCCACGCGTCGTGGTCAGCGACGTGCGTCTGCCGGGGCGCGATGGCCTCGCCCTGTTCGAGGAAATCCGCACGACGCGGCCGACCCTGCCGGTCATTCTGCTCACCGCGCACGGCAGCATTCCTGATGCGGTCGACGCCACTTCTAGGGGCGTTTTCGGCTATCTGACCAAGCCGTTCGACAGCCAGGTCCTGCTCGAGAAAATCGATCAGGCGCTGCAGCTTTCCGCGCCGGAGCTGCCGGTTTCGGCCTCCGGTACGGCAGCGGGCAGCGCGCAGGCCGATGAATGGCTGGCCGGCATTGTCTTTCGCAGCACGCAGATGGCCGAGTTGCTCGCCGAGGCGCGCATGGTGGCGGCGTCTGACGCCAGCGTGCTGATCCGCGGCGAGAGCGGTACCGGCAAGGAAGTGCTGGCGCGTGCCATTCATCGCGCCAGTCCGCGCGCCAAGGGGCCGTTTGTCGCGATCAATTGCGGTGCCATTCCCGAGCAGTTGCTGGAGTCCGAGCTTTTCGGGCATCTCAAGGGAGCGTTCACCGGTGCCGGCAATAACCGGGTCGGGTTGATCCAGGCAGCCAATGGCGGCACCTTGTTTCTCGATGAAATCGGCGACATGCCGCTCAGCCTGCAGGTCAAGCTACTGCGCGTACTGCAGGAGCGCGTCGTGCGGCCGGTGGGGGCGACCCGTGCCGAGCCGGTCGATGTGCGTCTGGTTTCGGCGACGCATCGCGATCTCGATGCCGCGATGGCGGAGGGCCAGTTTCGTGAAGATCTTTATTACCGGCTCGATGTCGTTTCGCTGACGCTGCCGCGGCTGGAAGAGCGGCGCGAGGACATTCCGCTGCTCGCCGCCCATTTTGTGCAATTGCTGGCCGCCAAGTACGGCAAGCCGATTACCGGCTTCGCCCCGGATGCACTGGAGGCGCTGGCCACGGCTGCCTGGCCGGGCAATGTCCGGCAGCTCTACAACGTGGTCGAGCAGAGTTGCGCCCTGAATTCGACGCCGCTGATCCCCTTGTCGCTGGTCCAGCGTGCCCTGCGCCTGCCGACCATGGAGGCGCTCAGCTATGCCGAGGCGAAACAGCGCTTCGAGCGCAATTACCTGGTGCAGCTGCTCAAGCTGACCGATGGCAACGTCGCCGACGCGGCACGCATTGCCGACCGCAATCGCACCGAGTTTTATCGCTTGCTGCAAAAGTACGATCTGACGCCGGCGATGTTCCGCAGCGAGAGCGAGGCGCTTGGCGAGCGCTGAGCATCGCTTGCCTGGCCGCGCCAAGCCTGGCCGGCTGTCGCCGTCAGGCGACCGAAAATCCCCGTGATGTGGGCGTCTATTTCCTATCTAATTGATTAATTTAATTTAAATTTTCTGGCACGGTCCTCGCAATAGACCTTTGGTATTGAATTACTGGAGGAGCAGGACATGATCAAACGTCATTTCGCAGTTGCCGGTTTTATTGCCGTCGTGGCGCTCTGTGGTCTGGGGCTGACCGCCTTTGCCACCGACGATCCACAAGTCATCGCCAGCGTCAGCATGGCCGGCGAAACGCTGGACACGGTGCTCACCGAAAAGGTCGAAACCTTGTTGCGCACGGACATCGGGCTGGCCGGCTCGCAATTACGTGTGCAGGGCAGGGCGGGTGTCGTCACCGTCGGCGGCACCGTGCCCGACGAACATTCGCTGCGCCGGGCGCTCGACCTGGCGAGCAGCGTGCGCGGCGTCAGGGAAGTGCGCAATGCAATGGAGATCGACTCCCCAAAATGATCGGGGCGGTATGGCGAGGCTTGCTCAGTCTGTTTGCAGCGTTACCAGCAATGCACCCTCATCGACCGTATCGCCCTCTGTAACGTGTATGGCAACCACCTTGCCGGCGTAGGGGGTCGGAATATCGAGCGCCACCTTGCCGGTTTCGAGAACAAGAATGGTGTCGTCAAAATCAACCTCATCGCCGACTTTGACCAGGATTTCGAGAATGAAGACATTGCCACTGGCACAGGAGCCGCAACTCTCCCAGCACTCGGGATACTTCGGCATACGGACGAATTTGGCGCGCATTTAAAATTTTTCCTGGAAACCCTTGCATTCTACGTCTTCGTCCGTATAATGCGCGGCTCTTGCAGTGCGCCCGTAGCTCAGCTGGATAGAGTACTTGGCTACGAACCAAGGGGTCGGGCGTTCGAATCGCTCCGGGCGCACCAGCAAAGACAAGCAGTACCAGCAGTAAAACTGATCATCGATCAGCAAATAGTTTTGACAGTGCGCCCGTAGCTCAGCTGGATAGAGTACTTGGCTACGAACCAAGGGGTCGGGCGTTCGAATCGCTCCGGGCGCACCAAAAGAACTTGAAGTATCAAACACTTAGGCCAATCTCTGATTGGCCTTTTTGTTTTCCGTGGGGAGAAAATGGGGACTCAGCTTCCCAATCTGCTCCCGGCGGATCATCTCCAGGCTTCGATTCGTCCGGCTACGTTCATCGGTAATCCGCTCCAGGGCTTCCACCAGTTCCTCAATCTGAGCGACTGAGTAATGTGCGGTCATGCCCCGGCGGGTGTGCCAAAGAACGTCAGCAATCGTTTCCTCCCTAACTCCTGATTCACGCAATCGCATCCCAACGGTGTGTCGCAGATCATGGAAGTGAAGATCAGGAAGTCCCGCCTTTGCCCTCGCACGCTGCCACCCACTATTGCCTACGGTCTCAATCCGGTTTCCCTGGTAGGGAAAGACATACTCGGCATGTTTGCCGCGTTGCCCCTCGATGATGCTTTGGGCCACCGAATTACAGACCAGAACACGACTACGTTTCCTGCCTTTCACGTTCTCCCTGGGGACGTCAAAAACAGACCGTTCCAGTTCGGGGATGTAAATTTCCCATTCCCAGCGCAGACCACAAACCACCTCATCCCGCGCGCCGGTGTTCAGATCGAACAGGGCCATCTTTGCGAGATGGTCCGCCAAGTGCGGCAACAAACGCCGCTGCTCGGCCCAGGTAATCGGGCGAGGCTCACGCTGAAAGCCAATGAGCGGCAGCATGGTGATGAGCGGAGGGGTCTCCAGCCAGGTTTTTCCATCCTCATCGCGCCAACTTCGCGCGGCCAGGTTGAGAATCCGGCGAACAATCCCGAGGCCGAGATTGATCGTTTTATGAGACCGCCCTTCATCCTTGCGCTGCTTCACATAGGCCGCCAACGTCTGATCGTGAATCTGATCGAGCGTGAGCTTGCCAATTAACGGCACCAACTTTTCCAGCAGATAGATATCGGTTTGAAGCGATACCTTCTCCCGGTGGTCGAGCAGATACTTCGCGGCAGCCTCATCGAACGTCCGTTTCTGGCGAACGCCGAAGAGGTGCTTTTGCCGTAGCTGCTCCAGTTGGAGGATCAGCCAGGATTCCGCTTCTTCAAATCGTTCAAAACGGTTGCGAAGTCGAGTGCCTTTGAAGACCTTATCAACCCACCAGAAGCCTTGCGGGTCTTCGTAAATGCCGGATTGTGTTCGGCCCATGAATAAACTCCTTCCTCCACGGGCCGCCCGTTCCGGGATTTATGTTCTTCCAATACTCGATCCAGGTCAATTCGGTCGAAGATAACTGACGTTCCCAAGCGAACCGAATTGAGCCAAGGGCGGAAGTACTTATCGAAGGCGCGGCGCTTGATGCCCAGGTAATGCAACGCCTCCTGGCAATTGAAGCCGCGCTTATCCATCGCTTTCCTTCCGATAGGCCCTGGCCTGATCTGCCACCTCTTTGGCCTTGCGTTTTGCTTCCTGCTCCGGGTCGTTGATTGCGGTGTGGTACTGCCGGTTCTTGAGAGCGAGCTTCTCGGTAATCAAGGTTTCGAAGGGCAATCCCAACTCATATGCTTTCTGCTCGTGGTACAGATAGGCATTCGCTAGGAAATCCTCGGTCCCTTCGTAGAGTTCATGGGCCGGAAAGCCATGCTTCGCCATGTAGGACAGAATTGCGCTGTAGGCGACCTGAAAGAGCTTGTCATCGTTGGGGCTGCGAGTCGGGCTAAAGCGCTTGCTCAGCGGTCCTCCTTTGCCCTCCCAATCAACCGAAGACAGAAGCGCCCACAGGGGGTGAGTCGGCCAGCGTGAGCGGGTTTGATCTGCCTCCTGGGGGAGCGTCAGGCGCAGCCATTCGGTGGTGGCGTAGCTCCACAGGCCATTGAGGTGATTCAAGACCTCTGAGAGCTTGGAAAGGCCTTTCTGGGTCAGGACTTCTCGCTTCAGTTCAAACTCCAGGCGCCAGATTGCCCCTTGTCCGGTCCATCCCGTTTTTTGCCACAGGGGAAGAATCCAATCCTTGCCGCTGACAACGATTTCCAGCAGCTTGTTATAGAGCCGGGCAGAGATGGTGCCGCCGAGGCCAACCGACCAACCGGAGAAGTTGCCGGATACGGCATAGGCATTGATGGACGAGGCCCGAGTTACCCAGGCTTGCCGATCCCAACTTTCCATATCCACCGACGAGACGAAATCGACAAACAAATCGATCCGGCTGACGTTGGCCGACTCCTTGATTTCCCCAAGTTCCGAAAGAATCTCATAAAGGTGCTTTTCGGCTTCCACAGGGCCGACATGGGCCAGGTAGACCGCCGATACCTTCACATAGGCCATAGGCGCTTTATGACCAGGGCGAGATAGCTGAATTCGGAATGCGCCGTCCTCGATGATGTAGGGGAAGAGGGAAGCCCCTTTCTCCTTGACCTCAAAAATGTCTTTCCCGAGCGGTAGCTGAGCTTTTGCGACCTCACCCGGCTCTGTGGATTGGGCAAGGGCTTTTAAAGCCTTGAGGCGTGAATCTGACTCTCGGGAGAGTTCTCCTGGGTAGGAGAGATAAAGACTATCAACACCCCATCGAAGGGCCTTGAAATAGTCATCATTGCAGTTATAGGGTGCTGTGTTACTAGGGGGCGCACCTTGAAAGGCAGGTTCCGCCACTTCTTGTCCCCCGTCCGCCCGCGCTTCGCTCGCGGTGCGGGCGGGGGCCAGGGAAGTGGCGGTAGATTGCTGGCTGGGTTGCGAACCTAGGCCATTGCGGCCTGTTCTGTGCTTCTGTGACATATCCGTTTTCCTTTTGGACTTGCCAGGTGCCGAATGGCCCTGGAACGGATACGGAAGTTATGTTTCGGAAGCTTTGTTCCGAATGCACCGAAGTAAAAACTCAGCGCATTGACATGCCGCCAGTTTTCTGAAATCGCCTGTAGTCAGCTAAGCGCTTCGTCAGGTAATTCGTGTCCTCAATCCGGCATTGGTAAGGGTCTAGACCTATGTCGTCACAGAGATCGAGAATCTCATCGTGTTTTAGCTCATCTAGCCATCCAATGATTTCAAGAATGCCGAACAACATGAACAAGGCGGGATATTGAATTTTCCCCTTTAGGTTGGGGTTCGCTTCTCGATACGCCAAAGATCGCAAAAAAACGACATCGCCTTCGTCTTGGGCTCGTTGTTTCCTGTCAATGAAGTAGGGGTGGTGGGACAAGATGAAACGATCTACCTGTATGGCCTTGCCAAATGCTTCGTCGTCACCTTCCATGGCTCTTTTAACCAGAGAGACAAGTGTGGCCCCATGCGTCATCAATGACAGCGTATTGAAAAAATGTGAGAACACACCGGCAAAGAAGAATGAACTCGCCTTGGTTGCTGCTGCGAACTCATCTTCTGGAAGCGATTGGAGATATTTTTCCTGTTTAAGCCATTCTTCCTCCGAGTCAGGGAAGGTAAGACTTTTAAGAAAGTCGTACTCTCCTTCGCCGTTTCCAATGTCGTTCAAAAAGTTTTCAATTTCTTGTTCAGTCCAGGTGCTGGCCTCTTTGTTGAAGTCGAGAAAGCCTTGCTCCCCCATCAACCCTAGAAAGAGGGCAACTCCTGGTTTTCGTTCGTCATCGTAAAGCTCGACGTAATTAGCAATTTTTTGTCTGATGGTAGCGAATCGCCCTGGGAACGTAACCCGACCACCTTCAGATTTGAGCTCGTTGTATAGCTCTCCATAAAGGCGACGTCCCCCCGTTTTCAGTAGCAGAGGGCTTTAGAGTCCGGGGGTAATTTACCTGATTTCTGGGTGAGTGATTTTGCATAGGCTGCGGGCGTCAAACCGCCCAGGGATTTTTTCGGTCGCTCCTCGTTGTACTCGCGGCGCCAGCCTTCGATGACGACCTGGGCATGGCGCAGGCTGGTGAACCAGTGCTCATTCAGGCATTCATCCCGGAAACGCCCATTGAACGATTCGATATAGGCGTTCTGATTCGGCTTGCCTGGCTCAATGAGAAAGAGTTGGACGCCACGGGCATGCGCCCAGGTCAGCATGGCCCGACTACAGAACTCCTTGCCGTTATCCGTCCGAATGGCCTTGGGCAAGCCTCGCGTCTTGGCCAACTGATCGAGCGTTCGGGTGAGTTGCATGCCGCCGATTGCGCGTTCCGGAACAATCGCAACTGCTTCGTGCGTAGCGTCATCCACAATGGTCAGGCTTTTGATGACTCGTCCTTCCGCCGTCCGGTCGAACACGAAATCCATTGACCAGACCTGATTGGCGGCCGAAGGGCGCTCTAGCGGGTGACGATCCGACACCGGAATCTTCTTCCGCTTTCGCCTTCTCACTTGCAGACCGGCCTCGGCGTAGAGCCGATCCACCCGCTTGTGATTCACCACCAGGCCGGCCTGCCGCAGCTTCAAGTAGATCATCCCGGCACCGTAGCGCCGATGACGTTGGGCGAGCGTGACGATCTTCTCCTTCAAAGCAGCATTGCGATCCGCCGCCGGCTGGTAACGGAATGAACTCGGACTCATGCCAACGAACCGCAATGACTTTCGCTCGCTGAGCCCCTCGTCGATCAGGTAGCGCACCAGATCACGTCGTGACGGTGCGCTCACCACTTTTTTCGCAGAGCTTCCTTAGCGATCTCGTTTTCCAGCATCGTTTCGGCCAACAGCTTCTTCAAGCGCGTGTTTTCCGTTTCGAGCTCCTTGAGCCGCTTAGCGTCCGACACGCTCATTCCGCCAAACTTGCTGCGCCAGAGGTAGTAGCTTGCCTCTGAGAAGGCGTGCTTGCGGCACAACTCCGCTATCGGCATTCCTGCTTCTGCTTCCCGCAGGAAGCCAATGATCTGTTCTTCGGTGAATCGCTTCTTCATGTCCAATCTCCTTGTCGTGGTGAATTGGACTCTAAAGTCAGGCGCTACTCAATTCCGGGGGGACGTCGAAGGGGGAGGCACTGTTTGGCGAAGGAGAAAGCGTAACTTTTTGAAATCACTAATCGAAAAGGTTGAGAAGTAGTAAGAGGACAAGCTTTTGTGATCGGATTTTGACCACCAAAACTTATTGGTCGAGAGCCTTTGGGGGGGCTGCTGCGTGCCCTAAGCGGAAGTGCTTAGTTCAGGAAAGCGGACGCACCTTGGCTATTTATTCGGCCCTAGACGACGCTCGCGATCCTTGTTTTTCGCAATCCACTCGTCAATCTTCTTCCAGTCCTCTTCGAGCTGCGAGCGGGTTTGGTCAATGACATCCTGACCAACTTCTGCACACTCGTAAATGCTTTTTCCTGTTGAACTTTGTGAGACGGTTATTGCGGAATCGTTTGACCCAGCAAGCAGCTTTGGACGTTTGCCGTTAATGCACATCAACCAAACATCAACACTCAACTGTTGCCGTCCGGGCACAATATTCCACGAAACAAGCAGCCCATCGTTGGTCCATACGGTCTTGTAGCTCTTTGGATGGCGTTCGATCCATTTCTGCGCAAATTGCAGGTCATCAAAATGGATCTGGCCTTCTCCGACTACTGTTCTAGAAATTCCAGAACAACCTCCGGTGGATAAGCCGAATGACGGGGCTGCATCATAGATTCCCATACTCCCATACCATCGTTTCTTTCTCGCAACCATATCGCTTTTGAGTTTGCAGCGCTCCCACTCGTAGGTTCTGTCAAACCCCTTACCGGAGGTCACCATTATTGATGTGTTCTCCTTTCTGGCTTCGATTGTTGCCCCCTCTCGCATAACAAGCTCGGTACCCGCGTATGTACTGGTTGGTAGCAGTGCAGCTACAACAACTGAGATAACGGTTCTCATGAGGTGCCTGACCAAAGTCATCATATCGATGCCAACATCCTGCCGTGAATTATTTGGAATATCAAGGTGCGTGGATGAGCGTACGACGAATGGCCGCAATGGGGACTACTCACCGACAGACCGCTCCTGGCCGGTTGCCGCCTCATGCTGGGTGAGTGGAGCTTCCTTGGCCGCTTCGTGCCCTTAGCGGAAATATTGGGCTGGCGAAACCAGACATTCAGGAACGTAGAGGTGACTGGCCTGCGCGGTTTTTAGCGCAGGCCCATGTTGACCGCAGGGCTCGATTTAGGTGGAAGAGCGGAGGCTGAGAGTGGCAAGATGTAATGCCTCGATCACCGACTTGAAACAAGCCTCTGCATCTTCGCTGAGTTTGCGGTTAGCAAATATTGGCTGATCTGGCGGCACCTTGTCTTGGTTGAGAATCGTAAGCAAGGGAGAGACGTGCACAACGCGATGGCGGTAGCGAATGAAGTCTTGCAGGTCACTAAGCGCCTGACTGCCAACCCCTATGTCGCCAAGCTTAATGCCATACGCGGCCTTGTAGGCGCGCTTGACATCATCGTAGTTCTGGAAGTTTATTTTCAGAGCATTGACCACTTCCGTCAGAATTGACGCGTTCGCGGTTACGGCCTTCGTCTCAATTTCTTTCAAGCGATTTGACTCACGTTCTGCTCTTGATGCGAAGGCGGTAAATAGTGCATTCCAATCGGCACCAATACCCTCGGACTCTACTTCAAGCAGTCGTGTCTTGGCATAACTCTCAAGGCCAGTAACTAACATTGAAAGAATGGCACTCGTCTGCACAACTTCGAAAATGAAACCTTCCTCAGACTTCCCCGTCAGAAGGACTTCAATTGCCTTGATTGTGTTTTGCCAAGTTTCAATAGCGGTTGGCGTAAGAACTGATTGGCCATTTTGATGAAAGCGTGCGCCCATTACGTCAACCCCTTCATCGCCAATCTGAAATACAGCTCCGTTACGCCCAATTCTGAAACTGATGGGGGATGGAACCCCTTTGGCAGTCAACAATTCTGACTCTATGCCTCTGGGGGCACAACAAAACATTAACTCTTCCGGTGACCAACTGAATGCCAAGAATGCTTTTTCAAAGTCAGGTAACGGCCCGAGCGGAATTGATGCGACTCGTGTTCCAGTGCCGGGTGACGAATGAAAGAACCGCAGCACACGATCAGCGGTGCGATCAACACGGAAAAAGTGTCCGTTGGCTGGAATTTCAACCAAAACGCCGGCGACTGAGCTTTGTTTGAATGCTTCAGCCGACGAAAATTCAAACGTTATTGTGCCTACCGGAACGCAAATAGCATCGCTGATTTGATGAGCGAGTTCAGATGGAAGGGGCATATAGTTTCCTGATGACCCAACAGCGTTTACACGGAAGCTGGGGGGAATATAAAAATTAATATTGATAACGCGGGATTCGACGGTCTTTGTCCGACAACTAACTGCCAGTTGCTTGGCGTCTATGCGTTCAGTATAGCGGCTCCAATGTACCGGACACCTGTGGATTATTTTCAAGGTAGGGATGGCGGGTACGAGTGGCGGTTTTCCGGCGCTGACCCGAAGGGCTGCTTGTGGCCGACTTGAGTCAGTTGCATCACCTGGTACCGGCCATCACGTGGCTATGGCTGCTTTCTGAAAATCGACCTGACCGGAGCGTGCCCTTTGCGGACATAGGCCAGTTGGGCAAGCGGACACTTAGGAACGTCGAAGTTCAGGGGCGCGCCGCCGATAGGCGGAGCGTTACTCCCCCTTCAACACGTTTATCAAGTTCTCAAGCCTTGCAGGATTCAATGAAAATCGTCTACGATTATTCTACTGCGTAACAAATTCATGTTCGCATGTTGTGCTAGTCCGAGCTAAATCGGCTAGTACCCGCGGGTAGCCAATCAGGCGTAACGGGAATCTCCTTTTGAACTTTACAAGGGGCCCGTATGGCCAAATCTTATCTTTCCGCGCTCCGTCATCAGGCCTTCGAACGCCAAAAGCACCGCTGCCATTACTGTGGATTTCTGATGTGGGAATCAGATCCCGACTCCTTTGCTCGTCATCACGGAATTAGTTCGGCAAATGCCAAACGATTCCAGTGCACAGCGGAGCATCTTGTTGCCAGACAAGACGGGGGTAAGGATACCGCTGCGAACATCGTTGCAGCATGTGCATATTGCAACCACGGTCGGCACAAATGCCAGCCTGCACCATCGCCTGATAGGCTTAAGCAGAAAATTGCAAAGCGACTTGCACGCAATCGCTGGCATCCGCTGCCAGTCGTAACCTGTTTGTCGTTGAGGGCTAACTAAGTTGCGATGAGGAAACCTACTGCTTAGGGAGAGCTCGACGAACGTCGGTATTTGGCCGAACTGAGACGTTTGTCGTGGGGACTTTTTGGGGACTCAGGGGAAAATGACTGGCTAATACTGTGCCAAATGGGGAATCGGGCGGCACTGTGGCTCTAATAAAAACAATAGGTTATAAGCGACTGATCAACTACGAACCAAGGGGTCGGGCGTTCGAATCGCTCCGGGCGCACCAAAAAACTAATCAATCAAGCCAATCTCCGGATTGGCTTTTTTGTTTTTCATGGGGCAAAAATGGGATTCGGCTTCCCGATCTGTGTTTGCTCGATCGATTGGATGTGGCTCCACAACCCTACCATTTCCTCCTGGTTTGTTCTGCGTGTTGCGGCGTCGCTGCGTCGTTCCGGTATTGCCCGGTGCGTCTTCTACTTGTTAGTTGATCCGAATATTTTCATTGTTAATGGTGCAGTGCACAAAAGTTGTTGACAGGTGATTCTCTGTGGCTACAATGGAGTCATGTTGCGGCGCAGCAAAATAAGCTGACCCGCCAGACGCATCCCAACCCTACGGAGATTCAACCATGTTCACCAAGCCCCAAGATTTCGCCAAGTCCGGTTTCAACTTTGCCCTGTTCTTCGCCAACACCGCTTTTGATGGCATCGAGCGTCTGGCCCTGTTGAACCTGGCCGCTGCCCGTTCCATGTTCGAAGTTTCGCTGTCCAACATCGAAAGCCTGCTCGGCGCCAAGGATGTTCAATCCTTCGTCAGCCTGCACAAGGAACTCTCCACCCCGTCCATCGAGAAGGGCCTCGAGTACTCGCGTAACGTGATCTCGATCGCTTCCGAAACCAAGGACAAGATCGCCAAGGAAGTGGAAGTTCACGTTGCCGACACCAGCGCCAAGGTTTCCGGCCTGGTCGAAAAGGCCCTGGCTGCTGCCCCGGCTGGTTCCGAAGTTGCCGTTGCTGCCGTCAAGACCGCCATCAAGTCGGCCAACGAAGCTTACGAAGGCCTGAACAAGGTTGCCAAGCAAGCTGCTGAAGTTGCCGAAGCCAGCGTTGCCGCTGCCACTTCCGCCACCATCAAGGCTGCTGCTGTTGCCGCCCCGAAGGCTGCCGGCAAGAAGGCTGCCTAAGCCAGCATGAATCGATGAAGCCGGAGCCAGTCTGCGGTTTCTGACAAAAAGCCCTTGGTAACAAGGGCTTTTTTACTTTTTGATTGGAGTTTTCGCGATGCCGCATACCCACGCCGCCAGCAAGGCCGAGGCCATTCACGAGGCGCTCGAGCATTTTGTCGAAGAGCAGCACCACCAGCCCGATGCGCATGAAAAGGCGCGTCTCGTCTCCGATACCATCAAGGAATGGGAACACGAGCAGGTCGAGGAAATGCACGCCGCCAAGGCTGCCTGATCCGCTTTGTAGCGGTCGACCAGCAAAAACGGGGCAAAATGCCCCGTTTTTTGTTGCGCTAAGAATCCTTGGCGCGTCTCTTCGGTGGCGGGGTTCGGCAACTTCAATAAGCGATAAATCGAGCGTAAACATCGAGTCACTGCGCTACAAGGGAAATCGCCAATACCCTTCACGCCGGGCAGCAGTGCAATAATCCCGCCCTATGGAAATCCTCATCGAAATCATCCTCAAGGCTGGCCGTTCGGCCGTCGAGCTGTCGCTCTTCGTGTTGCTGCCGGTCATGGTTGTCATGCTCTCGCTGATGCGTCTGCTCGAAGCGCGCGGTGTGCTGGACTGGGTGGTTGCCCGCCTGGCGCCCTTGCTCAAGCCGTTCGGGCTGACCGGACTGGGCGTTTTTGCAGCCTTGCAGATCAATTTCGTCAGCTTCGCCGCGCCGATGGCGACGCTGACCATGATGGAGCAGCGCGGTGCGTCGGATCGCCATATCGCGGCGACGCTGGCCATGGTCTTCGCGATGTCGCAGGCCAATGCGGCGCTGCCGATGATGACCATGGGCCTTGATCTCGCGCTGACCTTGATCTATTCCCTGATCGGCGGCCTGGCCGCGGCGGCGGCGACCTATTACCTGTTCGGGCGCTCGCTGTCGGGTGTCGAGGGCAAGCTCGACGAGCATCTGGCGCATCCGGTGGCGGAGAGTGCCAAGGGCATTCTCGACGTGATCAACCGGGCCGGCGCCGAAGCCTTCAGGCTGGCGACCGGGGCGATTCCGATGCTGGTGCTGTCGCTGGTCATCGTCACCGCGCTGCGTGTTTCCGGCGCCATCGACGGCCTGACCCACCTGCTGGCGCCCATGCTGACGGCGCTTTCGATCGACAGTGCGCTGATCCTGCCGACCCTGACCAAGTACATCGCCGGCGGTACGGCGATGATGGGCGTCATGGACGACATGCGCAAAGCCGGCCAGATCAGCGTCGAACTGCTCAATGCCAGTGCCGGCTTCCTGATTTCGCCCTTCGATCTGCCCGGTGTGGCGGTGCTGATCTCGGCCGGGCCGCGCATTGCCGCGGTCTGGAAACCGGCCGCGCTCGGCGCTTGCGTCGGCATTGCGGTACGCACGGCGGGGCATATACTGGCGGCCTGAGAACAGGGATGGTCAGATGAAAATACGAAAAATTGCCGGGTTGACCGCTGCGGCCTGCGCCGCGCTGTGTTTTGGCATGTCGGCAACGGCAGCAACGAATATTCTCGGCTTCGACGACATGTCCTGCGCCACCTGGATCAAGTCCAAGGACGATCCCGATCAACGCAATGCCTACATTTCCTGGCTGCGCGGCTTTTTGACCGGCCACAATTACGCCTTGCCGAACCAGCAGGTGTCCACCATTTCCAGCGGCACGATCGACGCCAAGATCAGCCAGTATTGCAAGGAAAACCGGGACAGCAATATCAGCGAAGGGGTGATGCGCCTGAGCGACCAGTTTTCCGGGCGCAACCAGCCGATCCGGAAATAGCTTGGCAGCGCTTTTCCGGCTGCACGCCGAGGTCGACCGCCGCGTCGCCAGCATCCGCGAGAACCGGCCCGACTGGCTGTGCGGCAAGGGCTGCGACGGCTGTTGCCAGCGCCTCGCCGAAATCCCGCAACTGCATGCCGCCGAGTGGTATCTGCTACGCCAGGGCCTGGCCGGGCTGACGCCGCAGCATCTGCAGCAGATTGACGCCGCCATGGCAGTCCTCGCCAGCCAGACGGCGCGGCCGCTGACCTGTCCGCTGCTTGACCGGGCAAGCGGCGCCTGCCCGGTCTATGCGCAGCGCCCGGTAGCCTGTCGCACCTACGGCTTCTACGTGCAGCGCGACAAGGGCGTCTATTGCACGCAAATCGAGGCGCAGGTCGATGCTGGCGCCTTGTCCGATGTCGTCTGGGGCAATCATGATGCGGTGGATCAGAGTCTGGCCGGCCTTGGTGAGCGGCGTCCGCTGACCGAGTGGTACGCCGAATGGCGCGCGGAGCGCTAGTCTTTCAGGCGCGGTAGAAAACGGCGAGCCAGACGGTAGTGCGCCCGGCGGGCGTCCAGTCGACGCGATGCCGGCGGTGTGGCGCGATATTGACGTAGTCGCCGGCCTGCAGATGGCGGGCTTCGGCTTCGTCGGCAAAGCGCAGTTTTGCTTCACCTTCGAGCACGACCACCCATTCGCCCTCGGCCTGGTCGTACCAGAAATCCGGTGGGCTGCACTGGCCGGTGGAAACAATGCGCTCGATGCGCAGATCGGGGAGGGCAAGCAGTTCGGCGAATTGCTCGGCCGCTACGGGAGCGGCCGGCAATCCGGCGAACAGGTTGGGTTGTGGCGTCACACGCCTTGCTTGAGGCTGGCCTCGATGAACGGATCGAGGTCGCCGTCGAGTACGCCCTGGGTATTGCCGGTTTCGTGGTTGGTGCGCAGATCCTTGATACGGCTCTGGTCGAGCACGTAGGAACGGATCTGGTGGCCCCAGCCGATGTCGGACTTGGCGTCTTCGAGCTTCTGCTGTTCGGCTTGCTGCTTGCGCAGTTCGAACTCGTAGATGCGGGCGCGCAGCATCTGCCAGGCTTCGTCGCGGTTGCGGTGCTGCGAACGGTCGTTCTGGCACTGCACGACGATGCCGGTCGGGACGTGCGTCAGACGCACGGCGGAGTCGGTCTTGTTGATGTGCTGACCGCCGGCGCCGGAAGCGCGGTAGGTGTCGGTACGCACGTCGGCCGGGTTGATGTTGATCTCGATCGAGTCATCGACTTCCGGGAACACGAACACCGAGGTGAAGCTGGTGTGGCGGCGCGCGGCGGAGTCGAACGGCGACTTGCGGACCAGGCGGTGAATGCCGGTCTCGGTGCGCAGCGTGCCGTAGGCGTAATCGCCGGTGAATTTGACGGTGGCGCTCTTCAGGCCGGCAACGTCGCCTTCCGACTCTTCCATGACCTCAACGGTGAAGCCCTTCTTTTCGCCGTATTTCAGGTACATGCGCAACAGCATCGAGGCCCAGTCCTGGGCTTCCGTGCCGCCGGCGCCGGCCTGGATTTCCAGGAAGCAGGGCATCGGGTCGGACGGGTTGTTGAACATGCGGCGGAATTCGAGGGCGGCGACCTTGGCTTCCAGGCCGGCGTTGTCGGCCTCGACGGAGAGCAGGGTGTCTTCGTCGCCGTCTTCCTTGCCCATGTCGAACAGTTCGCGCCCATCGTTGATGCCGGCGTCGACTTCTTCGAGCACCAGCACGATGTTTTCCAGGGTTTTCTTTTCCTTGCCCAGTTCCTGGGCGCGCTTGGCGTCATCCCAAATCTTGGGATCTTCCATCTCTTGCGTGAGAAGGGTCAGGCGTTCGCGTTTCTGATCGTAGTCAAAGATACCTCCGAAGCTCGGCGGCGCGCTGCGCCAGATCCTCGAGCTTGTTGGAGATGCTGTTGATGTGTTCGGCTTCCATGTGACCAGTTCCAGTGCATTGCAAAGGCGTGATTATAGCTGGCAGGCGACTGCTTTCCGACCGGATTGTGCGTCTGACGCGCCCGGTCGCGCCTGTCCGGGCCGTCGGCTGGCCAGTGTCGGGCCGGGCGGAGGCATCCGCTGCGGCCGTTCCGGTGCGGGCCTGAAGGCGTGCGGCAGCGGCTGTTCAGCTTGGCGCGGCGGTGTGATCTCGTGGCTGTCGCGCCAGTGGTCGACGTCTCTTGGAGGGCAGGTTTCGCAAAGAGGGCAACTTTATTGCCGGTCCGTATGTCGGAGGGATGGAGGGGGTGTTCCCGGTTTTGGGGTAGGCAGGACTCTGTCATGCACCAGGCTGGCGCTACCTGCGCTGTCATGGTGCGTGCCGGGGTGAAAAGCCGTTGTTTTTGGCGGTCGACCGATAGAAAACTTCAAAAGTGCCAAATTTGTGGCGGGCAGGGTTTTTGCTCTGTGAGAACGGTTCCTGATCAAACTTATCCTTTCGTGAAAGATATCGTGCCTTCTCCTGGTTTTCTCCCTGTCCTTCGCAAACGTCGTGACTCCGCATGGAGCGACATCGACAGTGAACGTGTGTTGCAGGTGCTGGTGCACAATCTCGAGGGCATGGTCTTTCGCTGCGCGGTCGACGAACAATGGACCCTGCACTTTGTCAGCGATGCCAGCCGCGAGCTGACCGGTTACTGCCCTGACGAGCTCGAGAACAACAAGGTCGTCTCGCTCGAGATGATTACCCATCCGGATGACCGGGCGCGCGTCCGCCAGGTGATCGTTGCGGCGATGAACGGGAGCGGTCGCTATCGCCTGCAATACCGCCTGCTGCACCGCGACGGCCGGGAAATATGGGTGCTTGAACGCGGCTCCGTCGTGCTCGACGAGCAGGGACGGCGCGTGGTCGAAGGTTTCATCGAGGACATCACCGAGCAATTGCTCAGCCAGCGCCAGCTGGCCGATGCCGAGCTGCGCTATCGCAGCATCTTCGAAGACTCGGTGATCGGCATGTTCCAGACCTCGATCGACGGTCATTACCTGGCCGCCAACCTGGCGCTGGCCCGTCTTTACGGCTATGAAACGCCCGCCACCCTGATCGCCGGGCTGTCCGACATTGCCACCCGGCTCTACGTCGCACCCGGCCGGCGCGAGGAATTCAAGCAGCGCATCCGCGATACCGGGCGCGTCACCGATTTCGAATCCGAGGTCTATTGCCGCGACGGCAGCCGCATCTGGATTTCCGAGAACGCCCACGTCGTGTATAGCCCGGAAGGTGAGGCGCTCTATTACGAAGGCACGGTCGAGGATGTCACGGCGCAGCACAACTATCGGCAGCAACTCGAATACCAGGCAACGCACGATCCGCTGACCGGCCTGCCCAACCGCAATCTGTTGCAGGACCGCCTGCAGCAGTTGCTGCGTCTGGCGCAGCGCAAGGGCACGCACGGCACGCTGGCCTTCGTCGATCTCGACAACTTCAAGTTTGTGAACGACAGCCTCGGTCACGGCGCCGGCGACGAATTGCTGGTCGAAGCTGCCAAGCGGCTCAAGGCCTGCCTGCGCGAATCGGATACCGTGGCGCGTTATGGCGGCGACGAGTTCGTGCTCATCCTCGGCGATTACGGCGGCCTCAGCGACACGCTGCAGATCCTGCACCGCATTCAGGAGGCCGTCGCCGAGCCGATCATGCTCGACGGCCATGAAGTGCGCGTCAATTGCAGCATCGGCGTCAGCGTCTATCCGGACGACGGCGAGGATCTCGAAGCGTTGCTCCGCCATGCCGACGCGGCGATGCACCACGCCAAGCAACTGGGCAAGGGGCAGTTCCAGTTCTACACCGAATCACTGAATGCCGCAGCGCGCGATCGCCTGGCGCTCGACTCGGCCTTGCGCCGTGCGGTCGAGCAGGAAGAACTGTACGTCGTCTATCAGCCCAAGGTCGATGCGCGCGGCCGCGCCTTCGGTTTCGAGGCGCTGGTGCGCTGGGACAGCGAGGAATTCGGCAGTGTTTCGCCGGTCAAGTTCATCCCGCTTGCCGAGGAAACCGGTTTGATTTCGCAACTGACCTGGTTCGTCATGCGCCAGGCCTGTCACGAAGCGGCCGGCTGGCGGGCGGCGGGATATCGTGATCTGCATGTGGCGGTCAATATCTCGCCCAGCCTGTTCCGCGAAAATGATCTGGCGGCGCTGGTCCGTTCGGTGCTCGACGAAGCCGGCCTGCCGCCGGCCAATCTCGAACTGGAAATCACCGAAGGCATGCTGATGGGCGACGTGCAGCGGGCGCTCGCCGTGCTGCACGAACTGAAGGCGATGGGCGTCATCATCGCGATCGACGACTTTGGTACCGGCTACTCCTCGCTCGCCTACCTGAAGCGCTTCCCGATCGACATTCTCAAGGTCGATCGTTCCTTCGTCATGGAATGCGACACCGGTGCCGAAGCCACCGCGATCACGCGTGCCATCGTCTCGCTGGCGCACAGCCTGAACCTGCGTGTCGTTGCCGAAGGCGTCGAGAAGCCGTCGCAACTTGCCGTGCTCAATGCGCTGGGTTGCGAGGAGTTCCAAGGTTACCTGTTCGCGCGGCCGCTGTCGGCCGGTGCCGCCGCCGAATTTTTGCTGACGGCCCGCTAGCACGGCTTAGCGATCGAGCAGCCGGGAAACGGCCGCCGCAAAGTCGTCGACCGTTGCGGCCGGCCTGATTTCCGGATGCGCCTCGTCGCCCGGCCGGAACTTGCCGGTGCGCACCAGCAGGCCGGGAATGCCGGCGGCCTGCGCGCCGCCGATGTCGTCGCTGAGGTCGTCGCCGATCAGTACGGCATTTTCCGGCGCGACGCCGAGCTCGGCCAACGCCGATAAAAAGAACGGTGCCGCCGGCTTGCCGACCACTTCCGCCTTGACGCCGCTGCTGTATTCCAGGCCGGCGACGTAGGCGCCCATGTCCAGCGTCAGGCCGTCCTTTTCCTTGAAATAGCGGTTGCGCGCCATGACGATCAGCGGTCGACCCTGCATCAGCAGACGAAATGCCGTGTTCAGCGCGGCATAGGTGAAATGCTCGCCGGCATCGCCGAGCACCACGGCATCGGGGTCGGCGTGGCTGGCGCCGATTTCGTCGGCGATATCGGGATGTATCAGGTAATGCGGACGCAGGCCGCGTTGCTCGACCAGATGGCGGGTTGCGTGCACGGCCGTCTGCACTTCCTCCGGTGCGATGGCGAAGCCCATCTGTTGCAGGTTGGCGACGATGCGTCGGCGCGGCGAGCGCGTTGTATTGGTCAAAAAGCGCAGCGCCAGGCCGCTGGCGCGCAGTCGCTGCAAGGCTTCGACGGCGCCGGGAATCGCCTGCTCGTCGATATGCAGAACGCCGGCCAGATCGATCAGGACGGCTTGCGGGCGGCTCGGCAGTGGCATGGTGATTTCTCCCGGCGGGATTTTCTTGATGGAACACATGCCGTTATTTTAGTTCCCGGCGTCATCGAAGCGGGCGGACACGCCTGCGTTTTCGGGCGTAGAATGCAAGTGCTGCATTGCAGCATCCGGCGTTTCCGGGCTGGCCCGGGGCGTTTTCCGGCTGCCAGCTTTCGAGTGGGCGTAGTCGAACCACCAGGATCAGATCATGAAACACATGCTCACCATCGACGGTAACGAAGCCGTCGCACACGTGGCCTTCCGCATTTCCGAAGTGATCGCCATTTACCCGATCACCCCTTCGTCCGGCATGGGCGAACTGTCCGACGAATGGGCGGCACAGGGCAAGGCCAATATCTGGGGCAGCGTCCCGAAAGTCGTCGAACTGCAATCCGAAGGCGGCGCCGCCGGCACCGTGCATGGCGCGCTGCAGGCCGGCGCGCTGGCGACGACCTTCACGGCCTCGCAAGGCCTGCTGCTGATGATCCCGAACATGTACAAGATCGCCGGCGAACTGACGCCGACGGTGTTTCATGTCGCCGCGCGCGCCCTGGCGACGCATGCGCTGTCGATCTTCGGCGACCATTCCGACGTGATGTCCACGCGCGCCACCGGCTTCGCGCTGCTTTCCTCCAACTCGGTGCAGGAAGCGCACGACATGGCGGCCATCGCCACCGCCGCGACGCTGGCCGGACGCATTCCGGTGCTGCATTTCTTCGACGGTTTCCGCACCTCGCACGAGGTTGCCAAGATCCAGACGGTCGACGACGCCGTTTTGCACAAAATGCTGCCGCAGGAGCGCATTGTCGAGTTGCGCGGCCGCGCGCTGTCGCCGGAACACCCGGTGCTGCGCGGCACGTCGCAGAATCCGGACGTTTTCTTCCAGGCGCGCGAGGCGCAGAACCCGTGGTTCGACGCCTTCCCGGACATCGTTCAGGAAGCCATGGACGAATTCGGCAAGCTCACCGGTCGACCCTATAAATTGTTCGATTATGTCGGTGCGCCCGACGCCGAGCGCGTCATCATCCTGATGGGTTCCGGCGCCGAAACCGTGCAGGAAACGGTCGCCCACATGAATCGCCGCGGCGAGAAGGTCGGGCTGCTCAAGGTCCGCCTGTTCCGCCCCTGGGCGCCGGCTGCCTTGCTCGCCGCCTTGCCGGCGACGACGCGCCAGATTGCTGTGCTCGACCGCTGCAAGGAACCGGGCGCCGCCGGCGAACCGCTCTACAAGGACGTCCTGGTGGCGCTGGCCGAAGATGCCAGCAATGAAGCACCGCGCTTCGCCACCATGCTGCGCGTGATCGGCGGGCGTTACGGCCTGGGTTCCAAGGAATTCAATCCGGCCATGGTTTTGGCCGTTTTTGCCGCGTTGACCGAGCCGGCGCCGAAACGCCGCTTCACGGTCGGTATTGCCGACGATGTGACCGGCCTGTCGCTGCCCTTCGACGCCAGCTTCCGCAGCGACGCCACCGCCGAAACCTTTGCCGCCGTGTTCTACGGTCTGGGTTCGGATGGCACGGTGTCGGCCAACAAGAATTCGATCAAGATCATCGGCGACGAAACCGAGCTCTATGCGCAAGGTTATTTCGTCTACGACTCCAAGAAGTCGGGCGCGATGACCGTTTCGCACCTGCGTTTCGGGCCGCAACCCATCCGTTCGGCCTACCTGACCGGCGACGGCGACGCCAAGTTCATCGCCTGCCACCAGCCGCATTTTGTCGAAACGCATGATCTGCTGGCGCATGCCGCGCCGGGCGCCGTTTTCCTGCTCAATACGCATCTGCCGCCGGAGCGCGTCTTCGCGACGCTGCCGCTTGCCATGCAGCGCCGGATGATCGAAAAGCAGATCCGCTTCTACGTCATCGACGCTTATCAGGTGGCGCAGGAGGCCGACATGGGCCGGCGCATCAATACCGTGATGCAGACCTGCTTCTTCGCCATTTCCGGCATCCTGCCGCAGGAAGACGCGATTGCCGCGATCAAGCATGCGGTCGAGAAAACCTACGGTCGCAAGGGCCGGCGCATTGCCGAACTGAATTACCGCGCCATCGACAAGACGCTGGCCTGCCTGAACCAGGTGGTTTTGCCCGCAGAAACGACGTCGACCGCTACGCCGGACGCCGCCATTGTCGGCCAGCCGCTGACCGATTTCGTGCGCAAGCTGACCTTGCCGATGATCGCCGGCCATGGCGACAGCCTGCCGGTTTCGCTGTTCCCGGTCGATGGTACCTGGCCGACCGGCACCGCCAAGTACGAAAAGCGCAATCTGGCGCTGCAGATCCCGGTGCTCGAAACCGATCTGTGTACGCAATGTGGCAAGTGCGTCTTCGTCTGCCCGCATTCGGCGATCCGCGCCAAGGCCTTCCCGGCTGAACTGGCCGAGAACGCGCCTGCGACGTTCAAGCACATGGCGCCGCGCAGCAAGGATTACCCGGCAAGCTGGAACATCAGCTACCAGGTGGCGCCCGAGGATTGCACGGGCTGCACACTGTGCGTCGAAGTCTGCCCGATCCGCGACAAGTCCAATGTCTCGCGCAAGGCCCTGAACATGGCCGAGCAGCCGCCGCTGCGCGCCCAGGAAGCCGAGAACTGGGAATTCTTCCTCAAGCTGCCCGACTACGACCGGCGCATCGTCAAGCGCGGCACCGTGCCCGGCGCCATGCTGTTGCCACCGCTCTTCGAGTTTTCCGGCGCCTGCGTCGGCTGTGGCGAAACGCCGTACATCCGCCTCGCCACGCAACTGTTCGGCGACCGCATGCTGGTCGCCAACGCCACCGGCTGTTCGTCGATCTACGGCGGCAACCTGCCGACCACGCCGTACACGACCAACGCCGAGGGCAGGGGGCCGGCCTGGAACAATTCGTTGTTCGAGGACAATGCCGAATTCGGGCTCGGCATGCGCCTGGCCACCGATCAGCTGGCCGATGCGGCGCGCACGCAATTGAAGGCGCTGGCGCTGGAAGTCGGCGACGAGGTGGTGGCCGCCTTGCTACACGCCGACCAATCGACCGAAGCCGGCATCCATGAGCAGCGCGAGCGCGTTGCGGCATTGCAGGCCAAGCTCGGCCACCTCGCGACGCCGGCCGCCGCTTCGCTTTCGGCGATTGCCGAAAACCTGGTGCGGCGCAGCGTCTGGATCATCGGCGGCGACGGCTGGGCCTACGACATCGGCTTCGGCGGCCTCGACCATGTGCTGTCGTCGGGCGCGGACGTCAATATCCTGGTGCTCGATACCGAGGTCTATTCCAACACCGGCGGCCAGAACTCCAAGGCGACGCCGCGCGGCGCCGTCGCCAAGTTCGCGGCGAGCGGCCAGAACAACCGCAAGAAGGACCTGGCGCGCATCGCGATGGACTACGAAAACGTCTTCGTCGCCAAGGTCGCCTACGGCGCCAAGGACACGCACACGCTGAAGGCCTTCATCGACGCCGAAAGCTATCCCGGCGTCTCGATCATCATCGCCTACAGCCCGTGCATCGCGCACGGCGTCGACATGTCGCACAACCACAGCCAGCAGGACCTGGCGGTCAAATCCGGCCACTGGCCGTTGCTGCGCTACGATCCGCGCCGCCGCGAGCAGGGCGCCAATCCGCTGTCGGTCGATAGTGCCGCGCCGAGCGTACCGTTCAGGGATTTCGCCAAAAACGAGGCGCGCTTCACCGTGCTCGAACGCCAGCATCCGGAAGCCGCCGCCCGCTTCATGGACCAGGCCGAAAGCGACGCCCGCCTGCGTCACCAGGAATACGTCGAACTGGCCGGCCTGTTGCTGCCGGAAACGATGATCGCTGAACAGAAGGCCGCCAGCGCCGAAAACAAGGGAGAGCCCAATGCCTGATTTGTCCACCACCTACCTCGGGCTCAAGCTCAAGAATCCGCTGGTTCCTTCCTCGACGCCGCTCAGTCGCCAGATCGATCCCATCCTGCACCTCGAGGATGCCGGCGCCGCGGCCATCGTCATGCACTCGCTGTTCGAGGAAGACGTGCGCAACGACGAGCGCATGATCGACCGCTTCCTGATCACGCCCGACGCCTTCGGCGAATCGGCCGGCCACCTGCCGGGCCGCCACGACTACGTCAGCAAGCTCGACACCTATCTCGAGCAGATCACGCAACTCAAGGCGCGCCTGGAAATCCCGGTGGTTGCCAGCCTCAACGGCTCCTCGCTCAACGGCTGGGTCGAACTCGGCCAGGAAATGCAGGCGGCCGGCGCCGACGCGCTCGAACTCAACGCCTGGTACATGCCGGGCGACCCGGAAATCCCGGGCGATGCGCTCGAAGAACGCTATCTCGGCCTGCTCCAGGAATTGAAGGATCAGGTCGGCATCCCGGTCAGCATGAAGCTGTCGCCCTTCTTTTCGTCGCTGCCCAACTTCGTGCGCCGCGCCGAGCAGGCCGGCGCTGCCGGCATCTCGCTGTTCAACCGCTTCTTCCAGCCCGACATTGATTTAGCCACTTTGAAAGTGGTCGACCGTGTGCAGCTTTCGACCTCGGCCGACACCCTGCTCACCATGCGCTGGATCGCCATCCTGCGCGGCCGCAGCAAACTGAGCCTGGCCGCCAGCGGCGGCGTGCACACGGCAGACGACGCCCTGAAAATGCTGCTCGCCGGCGCCGACGTCGTACACATGGCCAGCGCCCTGCTCGTCGGCGGCCCGCCGGCGCTGATGGAAGTGCTCGACGGCATCTCTCGCTGGATGGAAAAGGGCGAATACGCGTCGGTTGCGCAACTCAAAGGCTCGATGAGCCAGCAAAACCTGCCCGACCCGAGCGCCTTCGCACGGGCGGCCTACCTCAATGCGCTGGATTCGTTTACGCCGCCGGCGGGAGTGATGTACTGAGTCGGGGATTTCGCCGGTGTGGGGGTTGTTGCATGGAGATGGATCAATTCGCTTCCCGGCGGAATACGACTGGATAACTGGCTTTTTACCCACTTCGTCTCCTTGATCATGATCAGCCTCGAATTTTTGATTACCTCCCTGATCGTCGTCCTCATCCCCGGCACCGGCGTCATCTACACCGTCTCCACCGGCCTCGTCGCCGGGCGGCGGGCGGGTCTGTTTGCGGCCTTGGGTTGTACGCTCGGGATCGTGCCGCATCTGCTGGCGACGGTGCTCGGGCTGGCGGCGCTGCTGCACAGCAGCGCGCTGGCTTTCCAGGCGCTGAAATATGCCGGCGTGGCTTATTTGTTCTATGTCGCCTGGGCGACCTGGCGCGACCGTTCGGCGTTTGCCGTCGAGGCGGGGCAGGTGGCGCGCAGTTCGGCGTCGGCCGTGGTGATCAAGGCTTTCCTGCTCAATATCCTCAATCCCAAGCTGACCATTTTCTTCCTCGCCTTCCTGCCACAATTCGTGGCGCCGGGCGCGGCGCGGCCCTTGCTGCAGTTGTTCGCGCTGAGCGGCGTTTTCATGGCGATGACCTTTGTCGTGTTCGTCGCCTACGGCTTGCTGGCGCATGCCTTCCGCCATGCGGTGATCGAGTCGCCGCGCGTGCAGGCCTGGCTGCGGCGCGGTTTTGCCGCCGCCTTTGTCGGGCTGGGGGCGAATCTGGCCTGGTCGGAGAAGTGAGGCGGCTGCCGAAAGGGCCTTAGCCGCCTGCGGCAGCGTTGGTTTCTTCCGTGTCCGGGGCATCCGGGCTACAGGGCAGGAAGAGGGTGAAGGTGCTGCCCTTTCCGGGTTCGCTGTCCACCTTGATCCGGCCGCCGTGTTTTTCGATGATGCCGTAGGAAAGCGACAGGCCGAGCCCGGTTCCCTTGCCGACCGGCTTGGTGGTGAAGAAGGGGTCGAATATCCTGGCCTGGATTTCCGGCGCCATGCCGCAGCCGCTGTCGCTGACGGCGATCCAGGCTTCTTCGGCGGTGCAGCCGCTAGTCAGCGTGATGGTGCCGCGCTGGGCGATGGCCTGGGCGGCATTGACCAGCAGGTTCATGAAGACCTGGTTGATCTGCGACGAGCGGCAGCGTACCCGGGGCAGGGTGCCGTAGGCGCGGATTACTTCGGCCTTGTACTTGATCTCGTTCCAGACGACGTTCAGGGTGCTTTCCAGGCCGGCGTGCAGATCGGTCCATTCGTAGCTGTCATCGCCGGTGCGCGAGAAGTCGCGCAGGTCCTGGACGATCTTGCGGACGCGGGCGGTGCCGTCGATCGATTCGCTGATCAGGCTGGGGATGTCGTCGCGGATGAAGTCGAGATCGGCCTGGCGGCAGATTTCCTGGAGAGCGGCGCGGGTCTGCGGCTGCTCGGCGAGCAGGGGGGCGATGCCGGCCTGCATGTCGTCGAGCAACTTGAGTAGTTTGCCGACGTAGCCTTGCAGGGTGCCCAGGTTGGAATTGACGAACCCGATCGGGTTGTTGATTTCATGGGCGACCCCGGCCGCCAGCTGGCCGATCGAGGCGAGCTTTTCCGATTGCAGGAGTTGGTTGTGGGCTTCTTCGAGACGGTGAATCAGTGTCCGCTGCTCTTCCTTTTCGCGTTGCAGGGCGTGGTTGATATTCTCGTTTTCACGCAGGGCTTCTTCCAGTTCGTGCGTGCGTTCCCGGACCTGTTTTTCGAGGGTGACGGCGGTCTGGAACATGCCGAAGTCGGAGGCCCGGGCGCTCATGTCGCGTTCCGCCCGATTCATCAGGGCGGTGATGATCTTGTTGAGGCGGACGATTTCGCCCTGCAGGGCGGATATTTCCGGCGGGCTGCTCGGCTCAGACATTATTTTTTCCAGTCCGGCGAGCCGATGGCGATGCCGGTAAAGGTCTGGTTGACGTGTACGCTGCCGTATTGCTCGCCGTAGGTGCTGAAGCCGACCGCGTTATTGCGCATGAATTCGGCACCGGCTTTTTCCTTGAGGTTTTTCTGGGTGATTTCCTGGTTGCGCAGGATGCAGTCGCAGCCCAGGGTCAGCAAGGGGGGGCCGATTTCCTTGCGGATGCCGTCGAAGGCTTCGACCAGGTTGGCGAGCAGGTCGGCACCGCGCGCGACGCGCAGGATCAGCCCCTCCTCGATGGCGCAATAAAAGCGCAGGCTGCCATCCGGGTTGGCTTGCTGGATCGAGCGCACATAGTCGGTACCATCAATCACGACGACGACCGGAGTCGCCGCAAAGTGGGCGGCATCGAGCTCGGCGTGTTTGATGCCGAGGATGCGGGCGTATTCGTCGGCCGCCGGCAGGCCGTTGATCTCCTTGACGATGCGGTGCTCGGCGTCGGCTTCGGTGACGACCAGTCTTTCCTGGTCGCTGATGAAGTGCTGTGTCTTGAACATCCGGAAGGGGAGTGGCGTGCTGAGCAGAAGCAGCACGGCGCTGTCGGTATGGAAGGCGCCGTCGTGAAAAACCCAGGTGTGGACAAACTTGAGATCGTCGCCGGCCGAACCGCCGCACAGCGGGATGCCGCGCAGGGCCGATTGCAGCGTATGCACGACCGGCTCCTCGCGAATCGAGAGGCCGTCGATCATCAGGAAGGCAAAGGTGTTTGCCTGGTGGTCGTGTGCGGTCAGTTCTTCCAGTTGCTGCGTCAGGTCCTGAGTGAAGGCCTGGCCGCGGGCGTTGGTGAAATTCTGCAGATCGGGCAGCAGGCCGGAGACCGCCTTGCCGCCAGTAGCGGAAAAGCTGAAGCCGGACAGGCTGTGGTCACGATAGCCGGCCGGCCCGATTTCGCCGGCG
The DNA here is from genome assembly GCF_020510425.1 of Quatrionicoccus australiensis. Classification (NCBI taxonomy): domain Bacteria; kingdom Pseudomonadati; phylum Pseudomonadota; class Betaproteobacteria; order Rhodocyclales; family Azonexaceae; genus Quatrionicoccus; species Quatrionicoccus australiensis. The sequence continues at coordinate 233,150 of NZ_JAHBAH010000001.1, read as the reverse complement.
GTGGTGCAGCCGATGACGCGGACACCGGCAAACAGGCGGTTCAGAGCTTCGGCCAGGCGCTCGAGGTCGTAGTTGCTGGAGCAGAAAAAGACGACCAGCGCCATGTCCGGCTGGCTGAGTGCGGCGTGGAGTTCGCTTGCCGCCTGTTGTGGATCGGTGGCGCAACTGTGGGCCGTGCGGATGGAATTGCGACTATCCATGATCATTGTCTCCCGGCCGTAACGGCCTGCTTTTTTGCCGATTATCCGATCCCCGCCGGCTTTGTCCAGCTTTTGTTGGCGCGCCAGCGGTCGACCGCCTGGAATCAGTGAATTTGGGGCGCCGCCTTCGGTCGCTTGTTTATACGCCGTTTCTGTTCGCCATGACGATGGCGCCGCTTGGTTTGGTGGTGCCGGTTCGCGGGTTGTTGATGCCGCTTGGCGCGGTGCCACCTTGTTTGCCTGCACGCGAGAAGTGCGGTTTTTTCCCGTTCTGCATGCGCCGGGCGAATTTTCCTGTTTCTTGATTTCGTGCCCGATTACCTCGCCAACACCGGCCCCGATGGCGGTGTTCTGGTCCTGGGCCGACATGCCGGAGCAGGCGGAGAGATCGAGCGAAGGGGGGGCAAGAACGCGGATGTTGCTGTTGCGCATGGGGTGCCCTTTTCCTGAAATCGGGCAAGTGATTTTCGGTCGGTAGCAAGCAGTGCTGATGCGATTTTTGGCCGTTGAAGTCTTTGGTTGCAAATCAGCACGGCAGGCGTTTTCTTTCCTGTATTGCTCAATGGCAGCTTGCGCCCAACCCGCAACCCGTTCGGTGTGGCGGCGCATGAGTCCCCTGTCTGTGCTCGGTCAATGCTTTGCGATTTGTCGCGCTGCGGCAGTCGGCCCGGAAAAGGCTGTAGGATTACGGCCAATATTGATCACGCCAGTGGGCTTCAGGGGGATGAAATGAAGGTCTGTCACGCCAATCGCTACAATTTTTATCAAGTGCTGGAGCGGGTGTTCTATGCCCAGAACATCAAGCCCAAAGTCATGGAGCTGGGCGTTCTGCGGGGCGAGAATGCGTTGCACATGCACAAGGTTCTTGCACCGGAGCTTCTGGTGCTGGTCGATAGCTGGAGCATGTCGGCTGCCGAGGCCTACTGTCCGTTTCCCGAGTTGCCGGCATGGGTCGATTCGCTGGACAAGTACGCTTCCTATTACGGCGGCTCAATGCACGAACAGGCGACCTATGACCGGTTGTTCGAGGAGTGTCAGGCCCGCTTCGTGGGGCTGCCCAATATCCATTTCATCCGCTCCGATACGGCTGGCGCATTGAAGCGTATCCAGCCGGAAACCGGTGTCGAGAAATTCGAGCTGATCTACATCGATGCCAATCACCAGTACGAGTACATCCTGCACGATCTGATGACTTATCAGGACCTGGTGGCCGATGAAGGCTGCATGGTGCTGAACGATTGCTGCCACAGCCTGCTCGGTACCCGCCAGAATCTCGGGGTGCTGGAAGCGGTGACCAGTTTTATCAAGCGCAGCAATTTCGTGCCGGTGGCACTGACCAATACCGACTGGTCGGATCTGATCCTGGTTCGTCGCGGCAGCATGATCGAGCAGTTGATCGATCACGTGATAACCAATTCGGACATCGCCTTTGTCGATGTGCCGCACCAGTTGCTGCCGGCGGCGCGTGTCGTGCAGGGGCAGCAGCGGGTCAATATCAGCTTCGTCTAGCGGACTGCCGGTGCTTGCCGGCACCGGATAGGGCGGCTGGGTTTCCGGTCTCGACCGACAATGAAAATGGCGCAGCAAGCTGCGCCATTTTCATGTCTTTCCAGGCGTCGACCGCCTGGCGCCGCTTTAGCGGGTGACTTTGAGCAATTCCACCTCGAAGGTCAGCGTTGCGTTGGGCGGGACGGCGCCGCCGGCGCCGCGCGAGCCGTAGGCGATTTCGGGCGGGCAGATCAGCTTGGCCTTGCCGCCTTCGCGCATCTTGGAGACGCCTTCGGTCCAGCACGGGATGACGCGGCTGAGCGGGAAGCTGGCCGGTTCGCCGCGCTTGTAGGAACTGTCGAATTCGGTGCCGTTGGCCAGCGTGCCACGGTAATGCACCTGCACGGTGGCGGCCGGCGTCGCCTGCTGGCCGCTGCCGTCCTTGAGCGATTCGTAGATCAGGCCGGACGGCGTGTGTTCCGGGGCGCCGGCGTAGGCGGCGCTGCTCACGGCAACGAGGGCGCTCAGGGCGATTTTGTGCAGCAGGTTCATGTTTTCTCCAGCGGTTGGGTTGAGGCCGCCAACTTACCGCGCGGCGGCTTGCCGGGCAAGCTTTTCGGGGATTTCAGGCGGCTTTTTCCCAGGTTTTCGGCCGAGCCGGTTCAGCCCCAGCGAAAGCAGGATGACGCCGCCGCCGGCCGCGAGGCGCGGCAGGTCGGCGTCGCGGTTCCAGATCAGCACATTGACCAGCAGGCCGGCCGGGACGTGCAGTTCGTTCATGATGGCGAGCGTGCCGGCGTCGACCTTGGTGCTGCCCTTGACCCACCAGAACATGCCGAGCGCCGTCGCGAACACGCCCATCCAGGCGAGCACGCCCCACTGGATGGCGCTCTGCGGTAAACGCGCCGGATTGCCGAAAATCAGGAAGGACGGCACGGCGAGCAGCATCGCGCCGAGAAAGAAGTGGCCGAACAGGCGGTGCAATGCTTCTTCGGTCGGGTAGCGGGCGAGCAACTGGCGGCACAGCACCTGGCCGGCGGCGAAGGCGGCGTTGGCGATCTGCAGCAGGACGAAGCCGAGCAGGTAGTCGCCGGTCAGCGGCTGGAAGCGGATCAGGATGCCACCGCCGACCGCGACGCCGGCCGCGAGCAGCGCCCAGGCATTGAAGCGGCGGGCCAGCGCGTCGTCGAGCAGGGTGACGTAGATCGGCGTCAGCACCGTGAACAGCAGCACTTCGGGTACGGTCAACACGGCAAAACTGCGATAAAGGCAGAGATAGGTGACGCCGAACTGCAGCGCGCCGGCCAGCCAGAGGCCGCCGATCAGGCGCTGCGGCAGGCCACGCCAGCGCAGCAGCGGCACGAAGATGGCGGCGGCGATGGCAACGCGCACCAGCACGGCGAAATCGCTGTCCACCTGGCCGGCCAGGTAAACGCCGATCAGGCTGAACGAGAACGCCCAGAGGACGGTGACGACAATCAGGTAGGGCACGGCTTATTCCAGATGCTCGACCATCAGCTGCGTCGTTTCGACGCCCATGTATTCGTTGATGCTCAGGCGATAGGCGAGGCGGGTGGTGCTGCCGGGCTGCTTGCTGAAATTGAACTGGATGCCGTCGATGCGCGTGTTGCCCTTGCGCAGGCGCAGCTTGAGGTGCTTTTCCTTGAGCACGCGCTGCTGCTCGACCTCGAACTCGTCCATGAACAGCGGTGCCGGGAAGCCCTGGCCCCATATCTCGTTTTCCAGCAGGCGGGCGATGTCGAGCGAGTAGTAGCCACCTTCGAGCGTGCCGTCGGTTTCGATGGTGCGGGTCAGGTCGGCGGGTGAGAGCAGTTCGCCGGCCACTTGCGCGAAGAGATCGCGGAATTGTTCGAAATTTTCGGCGTGTACCGTTGCGCCGGCCGCCATCGCATGCCCGCCGAAGCGAATCAGCAGGCCGGGGGCGCGCTTGGCGACCAGGTCGAGCGCGTCGCGCAGGTGCAGGCCGGGAATCGAGCGGCCCGAGCCCTTGATGATGCCGCCTTCGCCGGGCGCGAAGGCGAATACCGGGCGGTGCAGCTTGTCCTTGATGCGCGAGGCGAGAATGCCGACCACGCCTTCGTGCCAGGTTTCGTCGAACATCGCGATGCCGGGCGCAGCGTCGCTGGCGTCGAGCGATTCGAGCAGGATCATCGCCTGTTCCTGCATGCCGGATTCGATCTCGCGGCGTTCGCGATTGAGCGCGTCGAGTTCCTGCGCGATCTGCAGGGCACGGCTGGCGTCGTCGGTGAGCAGGCATTCAACGCCCAGGCGCATGTCGGCGAGGCGGCCGGCGGCATTCAGGCGCGGCCCGAGGATGAAACCGAGGTCCATCGCCGTCGCCTTTTTCGGGTCACGGCCGGCCGCCTTGAACAGCGCCGCGAGGCCGGCCTGCAACTGGCCGGCGCGCATGCGCTTTAAACCCTGGCTGACCAGGATGCGGTTGTTGCGGTCGAGTTTCACCACGTCGGCGACGGTGCCGAGCGCGACGAGATCGAGCAGGCTGGCGAAATTGGGTTCCGGCCGGTCGGCGAAGAAACCGCGTTCGCGCAATTCGGCACGCAGGGCGAGCATCACGTAGAACATGACGCCGACGCCGGCGATGCATTTCGACGGGAAATCGCAGCCCGGCTGGTTCGGGTTGACGATGCAGTCGGCGGCGGGCAGGGTTTCTGCCGGCAAATGGTGGTCGGTGATCAGCGTCGCGATGCCGTGTTCGCGCGCCCGGTCGACGCCAGCGATGCTGGCGATGCCGTTGTCCACGGTGATGATCAGGTCGGGCGACTGTTCGGCGGCGACGTCGACGATTTCCGGTGACAGACCGTAGCCGAGCTTGAAGCGGTCGGGCAGCAGGAAATCGACATCGGCACCGAGCATCTTCAGGGCGCGCATGCCGACCGCCGTCGCCGTGGCGCCGTCGCAGTCGTAGTCGCCGATGATCAGCAGCTTGGCCTCGGCCTCGATGGCGTCGGCGAGGATGTGCGCGGCGTCCGTGGCGTGCGTCAGCGAAGCCGGCGGCAGCAGCGATTTCAGCTCGTAGTCGAGTTCCGCCTTGTCCTTGATGCCGCGTGCCGCGTAGAGGCGGGCGAGCAGCGGGTGCAGGCCTTGCTGTTCGAGTTGCCAGGCGGTGCGCGGCGGGCTGGAGCGGGTGACGAGCTTGGTCATGCCTGGGCCTGCTTGGCGAGTTGTTCGGCGGTGGACATCAGCGGCTGGGCCTTTTTCCAGAATTTCCAGCGTTCACCGCCGGCGATTTCGTAGTGCAGTTCGCCATAGACGCAGGGCGCGATCAACGTCAGGCGGTCGACCTTGCCACCGAGGGCTTTTCTGAGCGGCGCGAACCAGTCGTTTTCGAGGGCGGTGAAGGCCGTGCGCCAGCCTTCGCCATCTTCGTAGAGGACGCGCGGCAGCAGTTGGTCGAGCACGACCAGCGGCCGTTCGCCGGCTTGCGGCAGGAATTCGGCCAGCGTCGCCGGGCGCGGCGCGAGCGGTGTTTTGCTGATTTGCGCCAGGCCGGCGGCGAGCGGGTTGTCGCTCCAGATACCGGTGAAGGCGGCCGGCGCATGTTGCGGCAGGCAGCCGCCGCCCCACAGCCACAGGCTGTTGATCGCCGGCTGGCCGGTGCGTTCGCGGCGGCTGTTGACCGGGTGGCCGTGCAGGAACATCTGCACTTCGTTGAGCCAGCGGGTCAGGGGCAGGGCGCTGCCGTTCAGTTCGCCATCGACGCGGCGGCCGGCCATCGCGGAAAGCGGCGCCACCGGGTGGTCGACCGCCTGGTGCAGGCGCAGATACCAGCGGCGTGCGTCGTGGCTGTGGAATTCGCCGATGTCGGCAAATTCGCTATTGAGGGCAGCGATGATGGCGGCGGCTTCGTCCATTTCAAGATCGAAGGCGCCGGCATCGGCAAGCACGATGCGTTCATGGTGAAAGCGCAGATGCACCGGATCGGCGCACAGCCAGTGGCCTTCGCCGGCCGCAGCAGAACCTTCGCCGAGCAGGCGCAGGGCGCCGAACGGGGCGTCGGCGAGGCCGCAATGGGCGGCGAGGACATTCTCGAAGGGGCGACGCGGCCGGCGGTTCAGGCTGGCGTGGCCGAGCAGCCATTCGCAGCCGGGGGCGGCGAGCTTGCCGAGGGTGAATTGGTCGGCCGGTTCGGGCCAGATCAGTTCGGGGACAAGCAGGGTCAGATGCACGGTAATCCAGGCAGACAGGCGGCGGGAAAGCGCTTGAGTGTACCATAGCGACTTTGCCTCACTCCGAACGCCACATGGCCCTGCCTTATGAACTGCTGATCGGTCTGCGTTACACGCGGGCCAAACGTCGCAATCACTTTATCTCCTTCATTTCATTGATTTCCATGCTCGGCATCGGGCTCGGCGTCGCGGCGCTGATCGTCGTGCTCTCGGTGATGAACGGCTTCCAGAAGGAATTGCGCACGCGCATCCTCGGGGTTGCCTCGCACATCCAGATCCAGGGCATCAACGACCAGCTGGAAAACTGGCCGGCGATCGCGGCGCAGGCGATGCAGCATCCGGAAGTGCGCGCCGCGGCACCCTTCGTGCAGTCGCAGGCGATGTTCACCGTCGATAACGGCGTCAAGGGCGCGCTGGTGCGCGGCATCCTGCCCGATCAGGAAGACCGCGTCGCCGACTTCCGCAAGACAATCAAGAGCGGCAGTCTGGATGACCTCAAGCCGGGCGAGTTCGGCGTCGTGCTTGGTGCCGACCTGGCGCGTTCGCTGCGCGTCTTTACCGGCGACAAGGTGACGCTGATCGCGCCGCAGGGCACGGTGACGCCGGCCGGCGTGATCCCGCGCCTGAAGTCGTTCAAGGTGGTCGGCATCTTCGAGGTCGGCATGTATGAATACGACTCCGGCCTTGCCCTGATCAACCTGCAGGATGCGCAGACCCTGTATCAGATGGGCGACTGCGTCACCGGCGTGCGCCTCAAGGTGGACGATCTCTTCCAGGCGCCGCGCATCGCGCGCGAGCTGGTCCGCTTCATCGATGCCGATGCCTATCTGCACGACTGGACCAAGAGCCACGCCAATTTCTTCCGCGCCGTGGCGATCGAGAAGAACATGATGTTCATCATCCTGTCGCTGATCGTTGCCGTTGCCGCCTTCAATCTCGTTTCGACGCTGGTCATGGCGGTCACCGACAAGCAGGCCGACATCGCCATCCTGCGCACGCTCGGCGCGCGGCCGCTGTCGATCATGGGCATCTTCGTCGTGCAGGGCGCGCTGGTCGGCTTCATCGGGCTGGGGCTGGGCGTTGTCGGCGGTGTCGCGCTGGCGCTCAACATCGATGTCGTCGTGCCTTTCATCGAGCGCATGCTCGGCGTGCATTTCCTGTCCAAGGAGGTTTATTACATCTCCGACCTGCCGTCCGAACTGCAATGGGGCGATGTCTGGGGCGTGACCATGATTTCCTTCGTGCTGGCGCTGCTGGCCACCCTTTATCCCAGCTGGCGCGCCTCGCGCGTCAATCCGGCGGAGGCCCTGCGCTATGAGTGATCCGATCCTGCAGGCAAGCGGCCTGAGCAAGGTATTCAAGGGCGGCGGCCTCGACGTCGCCGTGTTGTCCGGCATTGACCTGGCGATCATGCCGGGCGAGACGGTGGCCATCGTCGGCGCTTCCGGCTCCGGCAAGAGCACATTGCTGCACCTGCTGGGCGGGCTGGATACGCCGAGCCAGGGCGCGGTGACGCTGATGGGGCGCGATTTCTCGGCCCTCGGCGAGGTCGACCGCGGCGACTGGCGCAACCGGCATCTCGGTTTCGTGTATCAGTTCCACCATCTGCTGGCCGAGTTCTCGGCGCTGGAAAACGTTGCCATGCCGCTGCTGATCCGCCGCACGCCGCGCGCCGAAGCGCTCGCCCGGGCCGCGGCAACGCTGGCCGCGGTAGGCCTCGGCCATCGCCTGGAACACCGGCCCGGCGAGCTTTCCGGCGGCGAGCGGCAACGCGCCGCGATCGCCCGCGCGCTGGTCAGCGAACCTTCGTGTTTGCTCGCCGATGAACCAACCGGCAATCTCGACAGTCAAACGGCCGGTGTCGTGTTCGAACTGCTGCTGGAGAGGGTGCGTCAGCAGCAGTCGAGCCTGGTCATGGTGACGCACGACACCCGCCTGGCGGCGCGAGCCGACCGGGTGCTGCAGTTGAATGACGGTTTGCTGGTGGATTGATCTGTGCCATAGTTTTCGTATTCAAAATAAATAAAAATCCAACGAGAGGAAAGATCATGCAAGCACTGTTCACGCCCGCCATCGCGCTGATGAACCGTTTCCGCTATCCCTTCAAATTCATGCTGCTCGGGCTGGCCGGCTCGACGGTGATCGTCGTCCTGCTGCTCACGGTGTTCGTGACGCTCGATCGCGATATCAAAACGGCGGAGAAGGAAATCGCCGGCCTGCACATGCTCAAGCCGATGAATCGCCTGGTGCAGTTCATGCAGCAGCACCGCGGCCTGTCTTCGGGCGTGCTCAACGGCAACGACGCGATGAAGGACAAGCGCGCCGGCAAGGAAAAGGACGTCGTCGAGGCGCTGGCTGCCGCCGATGCCGAGTTGTCGCCGAGCTTGCGCGCCACGGCACAGTGGAAGTCGATCCGCGACGACTGGGAAAACATCCGCACGCAGGGCCTGGGTTGGACACCGCCGGAAAACATCAAGCGCCACTCGGCGATGATCGACAAGGCGCTGGTCTTCATGGTCGATATTGCCGATGAATCCGAGCTGACGCTCGACCCGGCGATGGATACCTACTATTTCATGGATACCGTGGTCAGCAAGATGCCGGCCATGCTCGAACCGCTCGGCATCACCCGGGCGCGCGGTACCGGCATCCTGAGCAAGAAGGAAATCACGCCGCAACTGCGCGTCGATGTCGCTTCGCTGATCGCCCAGATGACCGCCACCCTGCGTGCCCAGAACAACAACCTGGACAAGGTCATGCGTTTCGCGCCCGCCCTGCGCAGCGATCTGGCCGGCCCGGCGAAGGAATTCTCGGATGGGGCGGAAAAGATCTTCGCGCTGGTGCGCGACGACATCCTCGGCGAAAAGTACGCGACGCCGCCGCAGGAATATTTTGCCCAGACGACGCAGATCATCGATCTCGGCTACAAGGTGATGTTCGACGTGCTGATGCCGCAGTTCGAGAAGCAACTCGAGCAACGCGCCGCCGAAGCACGCAAGATTCTCTGGCTGAATGCGCTGCTTGCGGTGATCGTCATGTTCGTCGTTGCCTACCTGTCGGTGGCGACCTATTACTCGGTGATCAACAGCGTCAATATCTTTTCGCGCGGCGCCCAGCGCCTGGCCGACGGCGATCTGACCGTGCATTTCGAGACCGCCGGGCAGGACGAACTGCATGCCGCCGGCGACGACCTCAACAACATGGCGCGCGCCTTGCGCGCCCTGATCAGCCGGGTCAAGGCCGATGTCGAGCAACTGCGGCATACTGCCGATCATCTCGCCGTCTCCAGCCACCAGATTTCCGACAGCACGCTGGCGCAAAGCGATTCCGCTTCGAGCATGGCGGCCTCGGTCGAGGAAATGACGGTCAGCGTCGATCACATTGCCAAGAATGCCCAGGATGCCCAGGCCTACTCGAACCAGTCGGACGAAGTGGCGGCCAATGGCAACCGGATTGTCCAGAACGTGGTCAGCGAGATCGAAGGCATCGCCGCCACCGTCAACCAGTCGGCCGTTGCCGTCGAGGCGCTTGGCGATCAGTCGCATCAGATTTCGAGCATTGTCGGCACGATCAAGGAAATTGCCGACCAGACCAACCTGCTGGCGCTCAATGCGGCGATCGAAGCTGCGCGGGCCGGCGAGTCCGGGCGCGGCTTCGCGGTGGTTGCCGACGAAGTGCGCAAGCTGGCTGAGCGGACCGCCAAATCGACGCAGGAAATTGCCGGCATGATCGATTCCATCCAGGCTGGTACGACGACTGCGGTCGGCAGCATGAAGCTGGGCGTGCAGCGTGTGGCGAACGGCGTCGAGCAGGCGCAGGCGGCCGGCGATGCGATCCGCCAGGTGCAGTCGCAGGCGCGCCAGGTAGTCGATTCGGTTTCCGAGATCACTACGGCATTGCGCGAGCAGTCGGCGGCGAGCAGTGAAATTGCCCGCAATGTCGAACGCATTGCCCAGATGGCAGAAGAAAACAACTCGGCAGCGTCGAGCAACGCCGATACCGCCGGTTCGCTGCGTCAGCTGGCCGAAACCCTGAGCGGCGAAGTCGAACGCTTCAGGACCTGAGCTGGCGCCGCCGCCAGGCGGCGACCAGGTAAAGCCGCCAGGCCAGCTTGACGGCGAAATAACCAAGGACGGCAAGGCTGGCGGCGAGCACGACCAGGCCGATACCGAGCGGCTTGCCGACGCCGGCCATCCAGCCCAGCATGGCCTGGCTCCAGTCGGCCAGGTGGCCGAGCGCAAATTCGGGCGGCGCAATGAAATGGCTGCCGTCGCCAATGACCAGCCGGCCGAGTTCATAGGCCAGCAGGTAGAGCGGCACGATGGTGAACGGGTTGGTGTACAGCGTCACGAACATCGCCAGCGGCAGATTTACCCGAAAGAGCAGGGCGCAGAGCGCCGCGCCGAGCATCTGGAAGGGGCCCGGGATCAGGCCGCAGGCCAGCCCGGCGGCGACTGCGCCGGCCGCCGAATGGCGATTCAGGTGCCACAGGCGCGGGTGCAGCAGCGAGTCGTGAAACGGCCGCAGCCAGCGGTTCTCGCTGATTGCCGACGGGTCGGGCAGGTATTTTTTCAGATGCTTGCGCATGCCGGACATTATCCGGCAAATCAATTTCTGCTGCAGTTTTCCGGCTGGCGATTTTTATGCAATTTGGCTATTCTGCGGCGGTCGACCGTTGCCGCGGGCCATTTTTGCATGCGCCTCAATATCCTCGCTTTTGCCGCCGGAGTCCTTGCCCTGCAGTTGCAACCGGCGCTGCCCGCCTGGCCGCTCTGGGCGCTGGCCGGTTTACTGCTGTGCTGGCCGCAGCAGCGCCGGGGCGGCCGGATCAGCCGCGGGCTCGCCGTTATCGGCTGCTGCGCGCTGGGATTTGCCTGGGCCGGCTGGCGGGCCGAGATTCGCCTCGCCGACGAACTGGGTGCGGCCTGGGAAGGCGAGGATGTCGAAGTGATCGGCGTGATCGCCGGTCTGGCGCAGGAGTTCAGTTACGGTACGCGCAGCGAATTTGTCATCGAGCAGGCGTTGACCGCTGGCGCCGTCGTGCCGCGGCGCGTGCTGTTGTCCTGGTATGCCGGGCGCGACACGACGCAGACGGCTCGACCGGCGCTGCATCCGGGTGAGCGCTGGCATTTGACGCTGCGTTTGAAGCGGCCGCACGGCAATGCCAATCCGCAGGGCTTCGACTACGAGGCCTGGCTGCTCGAACGCAACATCCGCGCTACCGGTTATGTCCGGCCGCCGCCGGCCAAGCGTCTGGAGACGATGGTCTGGCGGCCGGCTTACGCCATCGAGCGCTTGCGCGACGTGATCCGCACGGCATTTCGCAGCACCTTGCCGGCCGAACAATACCCGTGGGCCGGCATTCTCATCGCGCTGGCGGTGGGCGACCAGAACGCCATCGACGGCGATTACTGGACGGTGTTCAACCGTGCCGGCGTGACGCATGCGCTGTCGATCTCGGGCTTGCACGTGACCATGGTCGCGGCCTTGTTCGGCTGGCTGCTCAGCGCTGTCTGGCGGCGCATTCCCCGGCTCGCGCTGCGCCTGCCGGCGCAAAAGGCCGGCGTGCTCGCCGCCTGTCTCGGGGCGCTGTTCTATGCCGGACTGGCCGGTTTCGCGGTGCCGGCGCAACGCACCTTCTACATGTTGCTGGTCGCGGCGCTGGCGATGTTTTCCGGGCGCCTGCTGGCGCCGAGCCGGATCCTGGCGCTGGCGCTGCTGGTCGTGCTTGCATTCGATCCCTGGGCGGTTCTGGCGGCTGGTTTCTGGCTGTCGTTCGGCGCGGTCGGCGCGCTGTTCTACATCGGCGCCGCGGCGGTCGGCGCGGGGCGCGGCTGGCGCTGGCAACTGCGCAACTGGGGCCTGGTGCAGTGGGCCGCGACGCTGGCTTCGCTGCCGGTGCTGCTGCTCGTCTTCCAGCAGTTCTCGCTGGTTTCGCCGCTGGCCAATGCGCTGGCCGTGCCGCTGATCAGTTTTGTCCTGACGCCGCTTGTGCTGTTTGCGGCGCTGATTCCGTGGTGGCCGGTTTTGGCCTTCGCGCACTGGTTGACCGGCTGGCTGATGCAATTCCTGTTTTGGTGCGCCACCTGGCCGGTCTGGCAGGCGCCGGCGCCACCCTGGTGGGCGGCCGCTGCGGCCGGGCTGGGTGTGGCGCTCTGCCTGCTGCCGCGCGGCGTCGCCGGGCGCGGCTTGGGGCTGGTGTTGCTCATGCCGGCCGCCTTCTGGCCGGCGCCGCAGCCGGAGGCGGGCGGCGTCTGGATCGACGTGCTCGATGTCGGGCAGGGCCTGGCCAGCGTGATCCGTACCCGTGAACATGTGCTGGTCTACGACCCCGGCCCGCTCTACGGTGCCGACGCCGATGCCGGCCAGCGCGTCGTCGTGCCTTACCTGCGCAGCCTCGGCATCAACCGTATCGACCAGTTGATGGTGACGCATCGCGACAGCGACCACGCCGGCGGCCTCGGCTCGGTGCTGGCGGCGCTGCCGGTCGGCGAGGTGCGCTCGTCGCTGCCGGAAATCGCCGGCACGCGCTGCGTCGCCGGCCAGCGCTGGGTCTGGGACGGCGTTTCCTTTGCCGTGCTGCATCCGGCGGCCGCGGCCTATGCGGTCGACAGCAAAAGCAACCATCTTTCCTGCGTCTTGCGCGTCGAAGCCGGCGGCCGGGCGATGTTGCTGACTTCCGATATCGAGGCGGCCGACGAAGCGGAACTGCTGATGCGCGATCCGGCGGCGCTCGCCGCCGAGATCATGCTGATGCCGCACCACGGCTCGAAAACCTCGTCGACGCCGGCCTTCCTGGCCGCGGTCGGGGCGCCGCAGGCGATCATTCCGGTCGGCTACCGCAACCGCTTCGGTCATCCCAAGGCCGAGGTGCTGGCGCGCTACGCCGCGCGTGGCACGCGGCTGTGGCGCACCGATCGCGACGGTGCCGTGCAGGTCAAACTGGTGGCCGGGGAGATTGCAATCACTGCCTGGCGTGACGAGCGCAAGCGTTATTGGTACGGCCGGTGATACATTGGCGGCGAAGGAGACAAGCATGCAATTCACGCAAAAGACAGTGCAATGCATCAGTCCGTCCGGCCTGCACCGGATGGCTTATACCGAGTGGGGCGCGCCGGACAATCCGCGCGTCCTTGTCTGCGTGCACGGCCTGACCCGCAATGCCCGCGATTTCGACGATCTGGCACGCGCGCTGTCGGCGCATTACCGCGTCGTCTGTCCCGACGTGGTCGGGCGCGGGCGCAGCGGTCGACTGCGCGATCCGGCGCATTATGGCGTGCCGCAATACGTCGCCGACATGGTGACGCTGATTGCCCGCCTCAATGTCGACAGCGTGCATTGGCTCGGCACCTCGATGGGCGGCCTGATCGGCATGGCGCTGGCGGCGCAGGAAAACTCGCCGATCCGCCGCCTGATCCTCAACGATGTCGGGCCGCTGATCACCGTCGATTCATTGAAGCGCATCGGCGCCTACGTCGGTCTCGACCCGACCTGGGCGACCTTCGGCGAGGCGCAGGCCTATGTTCGCCTGATCAGCGCGCCGTTCGGCAATCTCGATGAGGCGCAGTGGCATCACCTGACCGAATCGAGCATCGGCCAGCGTGCCGACGGGCGCTGGGGCTTTCTCTACGATCCGCAGATCGCAACGCCGTTCAAGGCCACCTTCAGCGAGCAGGACATCGATCTCTGGCCGCTCTACCAGGCCATCCGCTGCCCGACGCTGGCCATCCGCGGCGCCGAGTCCGACTTGCTGACGCGCGAAACCTGGCTGCAGATGGGCCAATGCGGTCCACGTGCCGAACTGGCCGAAATTCCCGGTGTCGGCCACGCGCCGATGTTTTTGACCCAGGGGCAGATCGATATCGCCCGCAATTTTCTTCTCGCCGCATGAAACATCTCGTCGTCAATGGCTTGCGCCTCGAATACCGCGATTACCCGGCGACCGTCGCCGGCCGCCCCGAACTCCTGCTGCTGCACGAAGGCCTCGGCTGTGTCGCGATGTGGCGGCATTTCCCGGAAAAGCTGGCGGCCGCCACCGGCTGCCGCGTCGTCGTCTGGTCGCGCGCCGGTTACGGCGGCTCGCAGGCTTATGCCGAGCCGCGCAACACGCGCTACATGCATCGCGAAGCTGAGGAAGCCCTACCGGCGCTGCTCGCCGAACTCAATATCGACCGGCCGCTGCTGATCGGCCACAGCGACGGCGGCAGCATCGCGCTGATCTTTGCCGGCGCCTTCCCCGGGGTGCCGCGCGGCATCGCCGTGCTGGCGCCGCACGAGTTCGTCGAGGCAGAAACCCTGGCCGGCATCCGCGAAGCGCGCACCGCCTGGCAGACCACCGACCTGCCGCAGAAACTGGCGCGCTACCACCATGCGCAGACCGAACGCGTGTTCAGCGACTGGAACGACTGCTGGCTGTCGCCACCGTTTCGCGACTGGAATATCGAGGAATATTTGCCGCGCATCCGCTGCCCGGTGCTCGCCATCCAGGGCGAGGACGACGAATACGCGACGCTGCGCCAGATCGACGCCATCGCCGAACAGGTGCCGGGCACGCAACTGCTCAAGCTGGCGAATTGCGGCCACACGCCGCAGCGCGATCAGGAAGCGGCGGTGCTCGATGCGCTGACCGCCTTCGTCGCACGCTGCTGACGGTCGACGCCGGGAAAAAGGCAAAAACCGTCTTTTCCGGTAGTCGACCGCTGCGGCCTAGTCGGGTTTTGCGTATCCCGGCAAAAACCGTCTTTTTTGCCGGTCGACCGTTGGGAAGTTAAAGCAACTCGGTATCGGCGTGCGAATACGCCGGCGCGCAGCAGCACAGGATGTGCAGCGCCGTGCTGCCGGTATTTCTGACGCAGTGCGGCGTGCCCGGCGCGATGGCGATGCTGTCGCCGACGGCGATCGCGAACTTCTCGTCAGCCAGCGTCATCTCGCCGCTGCCCTGCGTCACGTGGTAGATCTCTTCGGTCACGGCATGCCGGTGCAGCAGCGTTGTCGCGCCCGGCGGCACGATGGCTTCGGCCAGGCTCTGCTGCCGGATGGCATGCTGGTCGGGGTGCAGCAGTTCGCGGATCTGCGAGCCATCCTTGGTGATGTAGGGCGCAATTTTGCGATAGACGCTGCGCTTCGTCACTTGCCGCCCCAGGGCTGGATCGGCACGCTCGAGATGGCGTTGGCCGGCGCGCCGTTGATCAGCTTGCGGCTGATCGCGACATAGACCAGCACGTTGCGTTTCTCGTCGAAGCTGCGATGGATGGAGGTTTCCTTGAACATCAGCGAGGTGTCCTCGCTGAACACAATCTTGTCTTCCGGCAGCTTGGCCGGCTTGCTGATCGGGCCGATCTGGCGGCAGGCGAGCGAGAACTGCGACGGATCTTCGGCCAGCCCGAAGCTGCCCTTGATGCCGCCGGTCTTGGCCTGGCTGAAATGGCAGGTGACGCCGGGAATTTCCGGATCGTCGAAGGCATAGATGCAGACGCGGTGATTGGCGCCGATCAGCTTCCAGGTTGTCGTGATGCAGCCGACTTCCTCTGCCGTGGCGGCAAAACTGGCGGGCAGGGCGAGGGCGGCGAGGAGCAGGGGAGCAAAACGTTGCATGGTGGTTTCTCTTGGTTCCGGTTGTTTATTCGGCCGGCGGCAGGGCGAGTACCGCCCGGCACAGGGCCGCCAATTCGTCGAGCAGTTGCGGCAGGCAGGGGCGAGCGGTTGCCAGGTCGCCCTGGCGCAGCGCGATGTCGAGTTCGGTGGCCTGGTGCGCGATGCTGACGGCACCAATGCTGCCGGCAGCGCCCTTGAGCGTGTGGGCGAGGCGTTCGGCAGCCTCCAGTTCGCCGGTCTCGATCAGTTCCTGCAGTTGCGTGGCCGCTTCGGCATGCCGATCGACAAACATCTGCACGACATGCCGGTAGCGTTGTGCCTTGCCGCGCATCAGGCTGAGGCCGGTTGCGACATCGAGGCCGGGAATGGCTTCCAGGCTGGCGAGCAGTTTCGCCTGGTCATCCGGTGCCGGGGCGGGCGCCGCATTGACTGGCGCTTCCGCTGAAGCTGTCCGCGGCAACCATTTCAACAGGCAGGCATAGAGATATTCCGGCTCGACCGGCTTGGCGATGAAATCATTCATGCCGGCTGCGAGGCAGCCCGCCTGGTCTTCGGAAAAGGCGTTGGCGGTCATCGCCAGGATGGGTTTGCTCTGCCAGCCCGGCAGTTGGCGGATGGCCCGGGTGGCCGACAGGCCATCGAGATTGGGCATCTGGATGTCCATCAGGATCAGGTCGTAATGCTGCTGCCCGGCCATTGCCAGGGCCTTGCTTCCATCTTCTGCGACATCGACGGCAAGCCCGACGCCATGCAGCAATTCGAGCGCCACTTCGCGATTGATCGCATTGTCTTCGGCGAGCAGGAGATGCTGGCCGCCATGCTGTGCGCGCAACTGCTCTTCGGCGTTGCGGGCTTTTGTTTCAGCGGCCGGGAGAACCCCGTGCCCGGCTTGCAGGCGGGCGGTGAACCAGAAGGTGCTGCCCTCGCCGGGAACGCTGTCGGCACCGGCTGCGCCGCCCATCAGTTCGGCCAGGCGACGGGTAATGACCAGCCCCAGGCCGGTGCCACCGTATTGGCGCGTGGTTGAGGCATCCGATTGGGCGAAGGGCTGGAACAGACAGGCCAGCTTGTCGGCAGGAATGCCGATACCGGTATCGCTCACGGTAAAACGGACGAGCAAGTCGTGGTCTTCGCTGCCGAGCAGTCTGGCACTGAGTCTGATGCTGCCGGTATTGGTGAACTTGACGGCATTGCTGGCGAAGTTGAGCAGTCCCTGGCGCAGGCGCATGGCGTCGCCCTTGAGCCAGACGGGAACCGAGTCGGTGTCGATTTCGATGCTCAGGCCCTTGGCGCTGGCGGCTTCAGCAATCATCGAGCGGACCTGGTCGAGTAGGGCCGGCAGCGCGAAGTCGCCATGCTCGAGTTGCAGCTTGCCGGCTTCGATCTTGGAAATGTCGAGAATGTCGTTGATGATCGACAGCAGGTGGCGCCCGGCCTCGTCGATCTTGCCCAGCCGGTCGGCCTGGGGCGCGCTGGCGCCGTGGCGCAGCAGATGCGTCAGGCCGATGATGGCATTCATCGGTGTGCGGATTTCGTGACTCATGTTGGCCAGGAAGCTGCTCTTCGCTTCGTTGGCGCGTTCCGCTGCCTGCTTGGCCTCGGCGAGTTCAGCGGTGCGCTGGTCGACGCGCTCTTCCAGGGTGTGCGTGTGGCGCAGCTGCTCGGCGCGCTGGACGGCGAGTTCGGCCACCATGCTGTCGAAAGCATGGGCGAGCCGGCCCAGTTCGTTGCCCTGTTTGAGATCGATGGGCTGCGGCATTTTGCCCTTGCCCAGTTCGTCGACCGCTCGGGTAATGCTTTTCAGCGGCTGGCTGACAATGCGCCGGATCAGGCTGCGCATGGTCCACAGGGCAGGGATTGCGAAGATCACGCCGATCAGCAACAGCACGCCGATGCCGAGCAGCATGCGTTCATTCAGCCTGGCCTGCGGCAGGACGCTGACCCAGTACCAGCCCGGGCCGTCGATGCGGCTCCAGGCGACTAGGTGCGAACCATCCGGTGTGCGTTGCACGCCACTGCTCGCCGGCGTGCCGTGGATCAAGGCGTCGATCTGGTCGAGCAGCGGATCGTGCAAGCCGGACAGCGCCAGCTGGCCCTGCGCGGCGGCGATGCGTTCGTACAACTGCGGATGCGCAATCAGCTGCTGCTCAGCGCTCAGGATGAGGTGGTATTCGTCGCTGGCGCCGGCCCGTCGCGCCGTTGCCAGCAGGCTGTCGACGGTGATGTCGTGGCCGACCGTGCCGACCCATTCGCCGTGCCAGTCAAGTGGCTGAATCGCCGAAACCATCCAGGCGGCGGCCTGTTCGTCGAAATAAACCGGGGTCCAGAAAAGCGAGCGTTCGCGGTTGTTGACCGGTCGTGCACCGGTCATCGTCGGGTAATTGAAATTGTCGGTCTGCGGCGTCGCGGCGGCGCCCCAGTCGATACCGCGCGAATAGACCATCAGGCCGACTTCGACGAAATCCATGTACACCGAGAAGAAGGGCGGCACCAGCGCCGGCCCCTGTTCGCGGAACAGTTCGTAGCTGGCCACGGCGCGCCGCTGTACCGAGTCGTCCGGTTCGCCGCCGGCCTGTTGCAGGTAGAGCGTCGGCGCCCGTTCGGTGTCGACTTGCTCCGGGCGCAGGCGCCACAGGCCGTCGGCACTGCGCGCGAAGAGTTCGTGGAAGCGCTTGCGGCTCTGCGCCGGATCCAGCGCATCAAGGCGCTGCAACAGTTCCTTGTGCAGGCGCTGCACGCTGGTCTGGGCCTGGCGGAAGGTTTCCTGATGCGCCAGCGCATGCGTCTCGGCCAGTTGCTGCAAGGTCAGCGAGACGGTTTTTTCGGTTGCCAGGCGCAGGGCGATGAAGCCCGCGCCGGCCAGCAGGACCAGCAGCACCAGGATCAGTGCGCCCAGCGAAAGCGACAGGCGGCGGGAAACGGTATTGATCATGCGTCCGGATGATTCAGATTTGATTGCGCCTGGCAGGATGTTTCAGGACCGGTGTTTTTGCGCATTCGCCCAGGGCCGGAGGCCGGTGAAATGCTTGCGACAACTTTATACCACACGGTGAAGATGGTTTTGGCGCGCCGTTGGCCGGGGATTCTGCGACTAACGCGGCTGGCGGGTGCAGGGCTTCAGCTTGCCGACGTACTTGGCGAGGATCTTGTAGGTGTCGCGCTCGAAAGCCGGGCGCGGCGCGGCGAGCAGGGCATCGATGTCGGACTCGCTCTTGACCGTGCCCAGGTAGCGCCAGCCGTCGATCAGGTGGGCTTCTTCGCCCTCGTGGATCAGGGCCGGGCCGGCGTAAGGCCAGGCGAGCAGTTTCAGTCCGGTCAGGGCGCCGACCAGACGCATGCTGTGTTTGGCGAGCGGCTCGCTGCCGACGCAGGCCCCCTTGCAGCGCCGGATCTGCTGGCCGAAACAGGGTTTGCCGGGAATGCCCTTTTCCAGGCCGAGCAGGGTGTCGCACAGGTTGTGCGATTCGGCCAGCGTGCGCAGCACGTCGCGCGCCTCTTTTTTCGTCTTGAACAGGCCGTAGCTCGACGTGTGCAGATTGAACTCGATCTCGCGCGCCGAGCGGAGTTCCGGGCGCAGCCAGCCTTCGCCTTCGTCGATCAGCGTCCAGGTGCACACCTCGTCGTTCTTGCGCAGCTGGCGGTTGAGGCCGGGCTGCATTTCCTTGACCAGGGCGGCTTCCTTGAGCAGGGCGCCGATCTCGCCGGCGGTTTCCATCCAGTCGATGCGCCGAACCTGCTGCGCAATGGCCGTTTCCTTGGCCGACTTGTGGTCGGCGGCGAAATGCGACAGCACGCGCTGGCGAATGTCCTTGGCCTTGCCGATGTAGAGCGGCAGGTTGTTTTCGCCGTAGAACAGGTAGACGCCGGGGGTTTCCGGCAGTTCGTCGAGGATCGCGGCGTCGAGATGCGGCGGCAGGCTGGGGTAGGCGTTCTGCGCGTCGAGCGCGGCAGTCAGCGCCTCGCCGCTGCGGTCGACCTGGATTTTTTGCCAGAATTGGTGGATCAGCTGCGCATCGGCCAGCGCCCGGTGGCGTGCCGCCGCCTGCAGGCCGTGGCGCTCGATCAGCGAATCGAGATTGTGCCGCTTGTGCTCCGGGTACAAGGCGCGCGACAGCTTGACGGTGCACAGCACGGAAGCGCGGAAATCGATGCCTAGGCGCTTGAACTCGGTTTTCAGGAAGCCATAGTCGAAACGCGCGTTGTGCGCGATGAACAGCCGCCCCTGCAGACGTTGCAGCGCTTCGGCAGCGACTTCCTCGAACGGCGGTGCCGTCGCCACCATCGCATTGCTGATCCCGGTCAACTGCTCGATGAAGGGCGAAATCGATACGCCCGGATTGACCAGCTGCTGCCACTCACGCACAGAACCGTCGGCATCGACCTCGACGATGCCGATTTCGGTGATGCGGTCAAAGGCGGCGGTGGCACCGGTGGTTTCGAGGTCGACGAAGGCGAGGGGTTTGCGGTGCATGGCGGGGCGGAAATCGGGACAGGTTGCGATGATACCGCCAGAACGGGCCAGCCCGCCGTCGCTTACTTCTCGCTCTTGCCGTGCATCACCATGATCGTCTGCTGCATGATGGCGCACAGCGTTTCCTTGCCGTCCTTGCAGGCATAGACCTCGGCCTTGGTGACGATCAGCGTGCGTCCCGGCCGGAGCACTTCGCCGCGGGCGATGAGGGTTTCGCCATCGGCGGGGGCGACCAGGTTCATCTTGTATTCGACGGTCAGTACCGAGGCGCTGGCCGGTACCACGGTCATCGCCGCGTAGCCCGCTGCCGAGTCGGCAATCATGCCGACCACGCCGCCATGGACGAAGCCGTGCTGCTGCTCGACGCCAGCCCAGTGCGGGATGTGGATTTCCGTGCGGCCGTGTTCGATCAGCGGCAGGCTGGCGCGAATCAGCTGCATCGCGTTTTGCTTGGCAAAGCTGGCGGCGACGCTCGCCTTGAAGTCGGGGTTGGCAATGTGCGCCATGGTTTGTCTCCGTTTTGTTGGTCTTGGGCCGGACTCACTTTAGAGTGCCGTTGACGTTTACGTCAACCCCGGGTTTTTACTGTATTTAGTAGCCAGTTCGGCTAAATCTACTGCATGTAGTGTTTTTTGCTTGACGTCATCATCGCGCCCCCTTTAGACTGCCGTCCATTGAAGGTTCCCCGCAAGGGGATTGAAAGGGAATCCGGTGCCAGGTCTTCGACCTGTATCCCGGGGCTGCCCCCGCAACTGTAATCGGCGAGCGTTTCGCCACCGAGTTTGCCAACTCATGCCACTGGATGCGTCCGGGAAGGCAGGTGAAACGCGCTGAGCCGAGAGCCAGGAGACCTGCCTCAATGTGTCCTTTTTCATGATTTTGGGGCGGGGTGTCCCTGACGAGAGGTTTTTGCGTGGTCTCTTGCCGTTTGTCCGTTGTGTCGAGCCGTGGTCGGGATGCTTCCCGTTGCACCGGTCGGCCTGCGCCAACGGTCCGCGCACTCGGTTCTCCGCCCCCCGATACGGAGAATCGCCTTGCAATCCAATGTCCAGTCTCTCTCTGCCGCTAACCAGTTCGCGGTAGCTGCCCTGCAGGTCATCCGCCGCAACGGCGCGCTCGTCGCCTTCGATCCCGACAAGATCGCCGTTGCGCTGAGCAAGGCTTTTCTCGCCGTCGAAGGCAGCCAGAGTTCGGTGTCCTCGCGCATCCGCGAACTGGTCGCCCGCCTGACCCAGACGGTGGTCAATTCGCTGACCCGGCGCTCGCCGGACGGCGGCACGGTGCATATCGAGGACATCCAGGACCAGGTCGAACTGGCGCTGATGCGCGCCGGCGAACACGACGTGGCGCGCGCTTACGTGCTCTACCGCGAACGCCGCGCCGCCGAGCGGGCGGCCAGCCAGCTCGAGGAGGTCAGCGTTGCCGAACTGCATGTGCTCGACGACGGCGTGCGCAAGCCGCTCGACCGCTCCTTGTTGCTGAAGAATTGCGAAGCCGCCTGTGCCGGTCTGGGTGACGTGGTTTCGGCCCGGGCCATCTTCGACAGCGCCCTGAAGAATCTCTACGACGGCGTGCCGCTGGCCGACGTTTACCAGGCGCTGATCCTTGCCGCGCGCACCTTGATCGAGCGCGAGCCGGCCTACAACCAGGTTACCGCCCGCCTGCTGCTGGCCAGCCTGGGCCGCGAAGTGCTCGGCCGGCCGGTGACGCTGGACGAACTCGCAGCGGTCAACGGCGAATATCTGCCCGTTTTCATCAAGCAGGGCATCGCCGCCGAACTGCTCGATCCGCGCCTTGCCACCTACGATCTGCCGCGCCTTGCTGCCGCGCTGAAACCCGAGCGCGACCTGCAGTTCGGCTACCTCGGCCTGCAGACGCTGTACGACCGTTACTTCCTGCACATCGAAGGGCGGCGCATCGAGTTGCCGCAGATTTTCTTCATGCGTGTCGCGATGGGCCTGGCGCTCAACGAAATCGACCGCGAAGCGCGCGCCATCGAGTTCTACGACCTGATTTCGAGTTTCGATTTCATGTGCTCGACGCCGACGCTGTTCAACAGCGGGACGCTGCATTCGCAACTGTCGTCGTGCTACCTGACGACGGTGGCCGACGATCTCGAAGGCATCTATCAATCGATCAAGGAAAACGCCCTGCTGCAGAAGTACGCCGGCGGCCTCGGCAACGACTGGACGCCGGTGCGTTCGCTGGGCAGCCGGATCAAGGGCACCAACGGCCAGAGCCAGGGCGTGATTCCCTTCCTGAAAGTGGTCAACGACACGGCGGTCGCCGTGAACCAGGGCGGCAAGCGCAAGGGCGCGGTCTGTGCCTATCTCGAGACCTGGCACCTCGACATCGAGGAATTCCTCGATCTGCGCAAGAACACCGGCGACGAGCGCCGCCGCACGCACGACATGAACACCGCCAACTGGATTCCCGATCTGTTCATGCGGCGGGTCATGGAAAATGCCGAGTGGACGCTGTTCTCGCCGGTCGACGTGCCCGATCTGCACGAATTGTGCGGCGCCGAATTCGAGGTCGCCTACCTCGGCTACGAAGCGCAGGCGGCCAGCGGTCAACTCAAGCTGCACAAGAGAATCCCCGCTGTCCAACTGTGGCGCAAGATGCTGACCATGCTCTTCGAAACCGGCCATCCGTGGATCACCTTCAAGGATGCCTGCAACCTGCGCTCGCCGCAGCAGCACGTCGGTGTCGTGCATAGCTCGAATCTGTGTACCGAGATCACGCTGAACACGTCCGACTCGGAAACTGCCGTCTGCAATCTCGGTTCGGTCAATCTGCTGGCGCATCTGAAGGACGGCCAACTCGACCAGGCCAAACTGGCGCGCACGATCAACACCGCGCTGCGCATGCTCGACAACGTGGTCGACATCAACTTCTACGCGACGCCCAAGGCGCGCAACGCCAACCTGCGGCATCGCCCGGTCGGCCTCGGCATCATGGGTTTTGCCGATTGCCTGTACGAAATCGGCCTGCCTTACGCGTCGACCGCTGCGGTGGAGTTCGCCGACCAGACCATGGAAGCCGTCTGCTACCACGCCTACTCGGCATCGAGCGAACTGGCCCGCGAGCGTGGCCGTTATTCGAGCTTCACCGGCAGCCTGTGGGACCAGGGCATTTTGCCGCTTGATTCGATCCGGCTGCTGGAGGCAGGGCGGGGCGGCTATCTCGAGGTAAATCGGGAATCCAGTCTCGACTGGAACGCGCTCAAGGAACGCATCGCCCGTTACGGCATGCGCAATTCCAACTGCGTGGCGATTGCGCCGACCGCGACCATCTCCAATATCGTCGGCGTCTCGGCCAGCATCGAGCCGACCTACCAGAACATCTACGTCAAATCCAACCTCTCCGGCGAGTTCACCGTGGTGAATGACGCGCTGGTTCGCGACCTGAAAGCGCTCGATCTGTGGGACGAAGTGATGGTCGCCGACCTCAAGTATTTCGACGGCTCGCTGGCCCGCATCGAGCGCGTGCCGGACGAACTCAAGGCCCGCTACGCGACGGCCTTCGAGATCGACCCGGTGTGGCTGATCGAAGCGGCAGCGCGCCGGCAGAAATGGATCGACCAGGCGCAATCGCTGAACCTCTATCTGGCGCTGCCTTCCGGCAAGAAACTCGATGAGATCTACAAGCTGGCCTGGACGCGCGGCCTGAAAACCACCTACTACCTGCGCACGCTCGGCGCCAGCCAGGCCGAGAAGGCGGGCGGGCGCGACGACTCCGTGGTGCAGGAAGAGGCGCCTAAGTTCTGTGCGATCGATGATCCGACTTGTGAGGCGTGTCAGTGACGAAAAGTCCGGCCGCGAAACTCCTCCCCCTTCAAGGGGGAGGCAGGGAGGGGGATGGGTCGCATTGCGTCTGCTCGGCGAGACCCATCCCCCCTGTCGGAGGGCTGGCTTTGCACAGCCAGCCCGTTCCGGCGGGGCAGAGCAGTGCTCTGCCAAACCCCGCCTCCACCCCCTTGAAGAGGAGGGGGTGCGTTGCCGGCCGGGTTAAGCTTGCCGCCTTTCCGTATCACGAGACATTTCGATGAAATCCTTCTTCGCTTCCTGCCTGCGTCCGGCGCTGGCCCTGTTGCTGGCGCTGCCTGCCATCGCCCTGGCGGTCGACCTCGATTTGCCGGCCGAAATCGGTGCCACGGCGCAGGTCGACCGTAGCGAGCGCGACGGCCTCTGGGAAAAGACCCTGGTCGTGCGCTTTGCTGGCGAACGGCGTGCCTTGTCGACCAGCGATGGCCCGCTCACGGCGCGCGCTGCGCTCAACCAGGCGGCGCATCCGCTGCTCTGGATGAAGCTCGGCGCCGACGGCAAGCGCTATAGCGAAGAAAGGCGCGCCGCGACGGCGGGTCGTCTGCAACTGCCGCCGGCCGCCGTCGCCGAGATGTCCACAGCGGCCGACATGGACAATCTCGCCGTCGTCACGCGCCGGCACGGCCCGCTGACGGTGACCGTGCTGGCCACGGCCGGGGCGAAGAGCAACGCCATCCGCACCGGCGTCGATGCCGGCGCCTACATCGAAGGAGAGGAACCTGCCGGCACCATCAACATCATGGTTCTGGCCAACATCGAACTCAGCGACGCGGCGCTGGCCCGCGCCCTGATCACCATCACCGAGGGCAAGACGGCGGCGCTCGAAGACCTCAAGGTGCCGAGCAGCTACACCAAGGACGTGCAGGCGACTGGCACCGGCACCGACAGCATCATCGTCGTTTCCGGCACGGCGGCGCCGCGCGCCACCTACACCGGCGGTCACAGCCGCATCGGCGAGCTGATCGGCAAGGCGACCTACGCGGCGGTGGTCGAGGCGCTCGGCAAGCAGAACGGCTATTTCCTGCCCGGCAGCAAGCGCTTCGGCGACGCCGCGGCCGGCCCGGCGAAAGCCGCCGGCGATCTGCGTCTCGCCTTGCTGCATCTCGATCCCGTGCCGGGCGACATTGCCGGCAACCGGATGCGCATCGAAGCCGGCATCCGCGCCGCCGTGCGCCACGGCGCCGACTGGGTGGTGACGCCGGAACTGGCCGAAACCGGCTACAACTTCGCCAAGCGCGTCGGCACCGACTGGATCGCGCCTTTCCCCGATGCCTGGATCAGCAGCCTGGCCGCCATCGCGCGTGACAACGGCGTCGCGCTCTTCGTCGGTTTCGCCGAGCGCGATGCGCAGACCGGCAAGCTCCACAACAGCGTCGCCGCCATTGACCGCAGCGGGCGCATTCTCGGCGCCTACCGCAAGCAGCGCCCGGTCGGCCAGGCCGAAGCCTGGTCGCTGGCCGGCACGGAAGGCACGCCCTTCATGGTCGATGGCATCGCCGTCGGCACGCTGATCTGCGCCGACGCCTGGCGTCCCGACGCGGCTGCCCAGCTCGCGGCGCGCGGTGCGCAAATCCTGCTCTCGCCGGCCAACTGGCCTCCGGTCGAGGGCATGGGGCCGGGCGACGTCTGGGAAAAGCGCTCGCGTGAAACCGGCCTGCCGCTGATTGCCGTCAATCGCGGCGGCCGCGAGCCGGAACTCGATTTCTCGCTGGGGCAGAGTGCCGTCTCGCTCAAGGGCAAGCGCCTGCACAGCTTCACCGCCGCCGAGGGCGGCATCTTCTACGTGGACTGGAATCGCCGTCAGCGCTTCCGGGCCGTTCGCACCGACTGACACCGAGGTTCAAACCATCATGAATGCCGCCTTCCGCTTCGACGACTGGGACACCCCGTCGCAACCCGCCGCCCCGCAAAGCCCGGCGGTCAACCTTGAAAATGCCGCAAAAACCGCGGTCGACCGCGTGGCGCCGGCCATTCCTGATCAAGTCGGCACGCCGGCCCTGGCGCCGGTCAACGCGGCGGACAAGCGCATCGTCAATGGCAAGGCCGACATCAACCAGCTAGCGCCGTTCAAGTACCCGTGGGCCTGGGAGTTCTTCCTCAAGGCCAACCGCAACCACTGGACACCGCTCGAAATCGGCATGGCGCAGGACGTGCACGACTACCACCACAAGCTCAGCCCGGCCGAGCGCCACGTCTTCGAGAACGTGCTCGCCTACCTGACCACCTCCGACATCCTTGCCATGCGCAACATCGGCCTGGCGGTGATGGAGAAGATGAGCGCGCCCGAACTGCAGATCTACCAGGCCCGCCAGGTCTATGAAGAAGCGCTGCACACCTGGACCTACCAGCACTGCATCGAAAGCATCGGCCTCGACCAGCAGGAAATCTACAACCGCTACCGCGTCGTGCCCGAAATCCACGGCAAGATCGCACTGGCCAATCGGCGGCTGGAGCGCGTCATTCGCGCCGACTTCGACCTCACCGACCGCGCCAACCTGCACGAATTCGCGCTGTCCTATTTCTTCTTCGCGGTGATCTTCGAAGGCTGCTGGTTCTACAACGGTTTCACGCCGATCTTCGCGCTGCAGCGGCGCGGCCTGATGAAGGGCACCGCCGAGCAGTTGCAATACATCATGCGCGACGAGGTGCTGCACTGCGCCTTCGGCATCCGCGTCGTGCGCGAACTGCTCAAGGAAGAAAACCTGGAACTCGACCCGCAGGCCCTGCGTACGCTCTGGGACGAAGCCGAAGCCGCCGAGCGTGCCTACGCCGGCTACATCCTGCGCGAACCGATTCTCGGCTACAACGCCGACCTGCACGTCCAGCAATTCCGCTTCGTCGCCAACCGGCGGGCGCGGCAGGTGGGTGTCGAGGAACCTTTCCCCGGCGCCGAAAACGTGCTGCCCTGGCTGGACGAGCAGGCCAATCTGAGGAAGGAGAAAAACTTCTTCGAGACGCGCGTCACCGAATACCAGACGGGTGGGGCGCTGGCCTGGGATTGAGCCGTCCGGCCGGATTCGGCGGCGCAGCTCGCCGACTGAATCCGCCGGGCGGCCTCAAGCAGGGTTTGTCGCATTCGCCACACCGCCGGTCAGGCAGGCGAAACGCGACGGCAAGTCACCCGGCAGGCGCCAGCCAAACAGCAGTTCCTCGGCATCGGCCAGAGAAGCGCCGGTGCACAGCACTTGTTCGGACAAATGGGCAAAAGCGGCAAGGCGCAGCCAGAACATGGTTTCTTCGTTGAGTCGGCAAGTCATGCTGTTCTCCCGGTGGTTTCCTGTGTTCGCTGCGAGTCACGCAATGTTTGTTCCATGCGTGAAAGTGCCGCTCAGGAGGCAAGCGGGGGCGGTACGGGCACGCCGGCGGTGCATTGCCGGCACCGGGGAAGTGCGTTGGTGGGTCGCCTGATGTTTGCCAAGTTGTTCGTTGCGTTTCGGCCGTAGCCAGGCGAAAACGTTTTTCGATTTTTGGCCAAATTTTCCGGTTGACCGGTGGAATGACCGAAAACGAAAGCCGCAACAAAAGCCGCAACAAAAGCGATCCCGGCGGGTCTGCTACACTAGACGTTAACGTATTCGTTAAGGAATCAAATCATGACTTTCAGCGCCCAGGATGTCGTTCCGATCAGCGAAGCCCGCGCACGCCTGACTGAATTGTCCGATGAAGTCGTCGCCGGCGCGGAAAAGCTGCTGACCAAGAACGGCACCGCCTATGTCGCCATCGTCGACGCCAAAAAGCTGGATTACTACCATGCGCTGGAAGCGGAACACGCCAACCTGGTGCTGCTGTCCGAGGCGGAAACCGGCCTGCGCGAGGTGTTGGCCGGTCAGCGCGTGTCGAATGCCGAACTTCTGAAAGCCCTGGCCTGAAGCATGGCGCTGCCGAACAATGCCAAAGTCGAGGCAACGCCCAACTTTCTGGCCAATCTGGAAAGCATTCATCAATTCTTCCAGACTCAGGACGCGGATACCGCCGATTCCCGGTTCGCCAGGTTGAAAGCCGATCTGCGGGAGATGATCGCTGTGCTGGCATGGTCACCAGCCGGCGGACGACCGGCCAGGTTTCTGATGGCGAAATCAGCGCAAGCCCGGCTGAAATCGGAGACAGTCCTGAACTTGGCCGAACAAGCGGGATTGCCCTACCTGCGGGAGTATGTCGTCGGCCAACATATCGTGCTCTATGCGCATGCCGAGACGGAAGCGGTGCTACTCGCCGTCAAACATCAACGCCAGTTGAACTACGCTGTGGCGGATTTGGCTGCAGGGGAATAGTGTCTCTGGTGCCCCTTTGATTCTCTTTGTATTCGAATCAATTCTTTGGGGGGTATGTGGTGCTGTCAGAGAATAATATGTCTTGATCTTTGTCCAATTTTTTATGCTTTCGTATTGCAACGTAGTCAGAGTGGTTCTCGGCAATCCTACGGGTATTTAGCGGCGGAAATGTTCTAACCATATCCTCAGCGTACTTGCGATCACCAAAAAAGCCAACGAGCCGATAGTTGTGGTTCCATTCAAGAGCCCATGACCAGCAGTCCCCTGCAGCAAAACGACGGATTGCAACTTTGAAGAAGCCATCTGCGATTTCTGCCACAAGGCGTAGTTCCCATGTTTTAACTGCGTGCATAAATGCCACAATCAACTCGTTTCCCCAGTCATCGCGAATCGTGTAATGAAGGGGGTGAAAGCCCCCTGTCCAATAACCACCTTTTCTAGACTCCGGGTTGTATGTGAGAAAATAAAATAGGCCGCCAAGCTGAAAACGCGCAAGCTCGTAAACTCTATGGTCGTCTATTTGTGGAGGGGCAATAAAATTGCCAGATAGATGTAAATCAAACTTACTTCCGGCTGTAAATTCAATGGTTTCATGGCTCAATCTGACTTCTTTTTTACTGCGCCGACTTATACTTTTTAGTTTTCGCTGTGCCTCCGCTTTTAATTTTTCATCATCTATTGCGAAGGATCCTGCGTTATTGGGCTGCATGGTGATTGATGAAATGTCATCTTCTAAACTTGACTTGATTGTGTTGCATTTAACACAAGAGTTGAGAATCAGATTCCAACTTTGGTTAAGCTTGCCTTTTGGAACAAATAGTCGGCCAACTACGTGCTCCGTGTTGTGACTTGAAACGGTCAAGTCCTCGCCGCAGTATGGGCATGTGACATTATCTAATACTGTTGCCACATCGGGCCGAACGGATTCTAGGGGATGTTTTTTTTCGCTCATATTTTTCGGCGTTCCCAATGGCTATTTAACCCGTGTATCCAATATGCATTCCTGTGCTCGGAATGTGTAGGGTTTGGAGTTTGTCGCTTAATTCACTGTGAGTATTCTTCAGTAGGCTGTCTGAATACGCAATGGCGATATTGGTTGGTCGGTTTTTTAATTAAAGGGGCCAGGCTTAATTAAAGGTAATTAAATGGGCCAGGCCCGATTTAACTTGATAGGCAGTCCTTCATGCCCCGTCACCTCGGTTCCCCCCTCGCTGGCCTACCCCTGGAATAATTTGAGCCTGGTCCCTTTTATTTTTGACACAAGCGGTAGACACTTGGCGCAGGCGATTGACTGTCCGCTTGATGGAAGAGGGCATCACTTGCACACCTCAGATATCTGCCTCCGGAACGTGGCGAGCATTTCTTCTTGTGTCGTTTCCGTCACCTTGATGTTCTTCCCTTGATGCTGCTGCGCTTTGAGAAGCTGGATCAACCACTCTCTGTATAAGCAGGCGGAGTGGAGAGCCCATGTAATGTTGGGTACGTCTACAGAAGAAATTTCGGTTCGAAAGTGAGCAAGTCGATTGTTCCGAAAACTAACCAGATCCTGGTGATATTGCTTCCACTGGTCCTCTGTCACCCTAATGTAATCGAGGATGATGGACAACCCAAATGGCTTCAAGTTAGAACCGCTAGGGATCGGAAGTATTTCTGCCATTTTTTTCCAGTGCGAACTCTGGGAGTTCGCCCCAAACAGCGAATTCCACGCCATAACAGCATCGGAATAGCACATGTCGCAAATGCTGAGCCAAGCCTCTGCTTGTGGTTTTGTTCTGGCGATGTGATCTGCGAATACACAAGCACGAATGCAGTCATGCGCAAGGCCAAACTGAACTTCAATTGAATCAATGGAGCTCATGGTGGTATCCAACGTTATTCAACCGACCCGTCGGTCCATATGTTGATGTTCGGAAAATACCAATTCGAAATAACCGATTGATTCGATGATGGCCATTTTGGAGGACCCTACCTAGAAATCTTCGAATCCCGGATCTATTTCCGCCACTTCGCCCAGGGATCCGTATCAGAAGAAACCGCGGGCTGCGCGTAATTCGATTTGCGCTTCTCCGGGCTGCTGCGGCGGGCCGTGCCGGCGTCGTGTTCTGCCGCTTTTCTGGCGCGTTTTTCGCGCAGGCGTTCTGCATCTTCCAGGCTCAGTTCGGCCGGTTCGCCCGGGGTCTGGTCTGGCGGAATGATGCGGTCGCGCGGCGGCAGTTCGAACTGTTCGTCCGAGGCGCGCGGCAGGCTCTTGAATTTGTAGAGATAGAAGGCTTCGACTTTCTGGCGCGCCCAATCGGTCTTTTTCAGGAACTTGACGCTGGATTCGATGCCGGGATTGCTTTTGAAGCAGTTGATATTCAGATAGGCGTAGAGGATTTCGAAACCGTAGTAGTCGACGATCTCGGTCAGCATCTGCTTCAAGCCAAGGCCGTGCAAGGGGTTGTTGCTGTAATCAATATCCATGGGGATGGAAGCCCGGAAATAGGTGGTCAATGCGGGATTATACCTGTCGCGATACGGCCAATTTGGCTGGGCGATGGCAAATCAGCGGCTGGCTGCGCTGCGCTTTGTGCTGCGTGTCTTCTTTTCTCCCTCGCCAGCCGCTGCGCGGGTGGGCACGGGTTTGGTCGGGTCGGCGTGGTCCAGCCAGATCAGCGTGTCGATGTAGGACATGAAGCCTTGCAGGTAGTCCGGCGCGATGTCGCGCATGCGTTCGAGGCTGCGCAGGACGAGGTGCTGCGAGTTCATCGGACCGGCATTTTCCGGGGCCTGGGCGAGTGTTTGGGTCAGTTGCTGTTCGGTGCTGAGCTTGGACCACTCGTTGCGGAAATAGGCGACCGACTTGAGCTCCGGGCCTTGCCGGTTGCGGCTGGCTGAGACGCTTTTGGAATCGTGCTCAAAATTGCGGTTGACCGGTGGGGCGCCCGATGCGGCTGGTTTTGTGCCCGTCTGCGCATGCGCGTGCTGGCTGATGTAGGCGAGCAATTCGGCGAGCGGGCTGGCGCTGTCTTTCGGCCCGGCTTTGGCTGGCGCGAGCGCCGGGCGGGCGGCGAGTTCGCTGGCGGCGGTGCTGATTCTGGCGTTGAGCGAGAGACGGATGGCTTCCGGCTGCGTCGCGGCGCGCCGGGCGAGGGCGACGAGATAGGCAAAGCGGACGGGATCGCGGGCGGCGGCGCCGCTGGCGCGCAGCGCTTCGAGTTCGGGCGGCAGGGCGGTCGACGCCGCCGTGGCGGCCATTTCGTCCGGGGCGCCTTGCGCGGCGAGCTCGCCCGTTTCAGCCATTGCCTTCCTTGCCGTTGGTGCGTGACTTGGGCACCGGCGCCATTTCGACGCGGCGGTTGCGGGCACGGCCGTCGGCATCGCTGTTGGCGGCGACCGGCTGCTGCGACCCGAAGGCGGCAGCGAAGACCGACGAGGACGGCACGCCGTCCTCGATCAGCGTGCGCGTCACGGTCAGCGCGCGCTGGGCCGAGAGTTCCCAGTTGTCGGCGAACTGGCGGTTGCTGCCGCGCACCGGCGTGTCGTCGGTAAAGCCGCTGACCATCAGCATCTGCTCGCTGGCGCCGAGGTAGGCGGCGATCGGTTCGGACAGGCTCTTCAGCAACTGCTTGCCTTCCGGCTGCAACTGGTCGGAATTGAGCGCGAAGAGCACGTTGCCGCTGATCCCGATTTTGCCGTTGTTGAGCGTCACGCGGCCGGAGGCGAGCGGGCCGGCCAGGGCTTTTTCGAGGGCTTCGCGGCGCTGTTCCTCCTGCTGCCGCTTCTGGATCTCGGCTTCGAGGCTGCTCACCAGTTCGAGCTGCACGCCGAGCACGCCGACCAGGATCAGCACGAAGGCGCCGAGCAGGCCGGCCATCAGGTCGCCGAAGACGGCCCAGACCGGTGTCGCGTGTTCGCCGCCGGCGTCGATGTCTTCCATGCTCAGGCCTCGCTACCTGTGGCGCGTTGCAGGTCGTCGACCATCTTCTTCTGCGACATGATGCTGAGGTCGATGATTTCGCGCGCCTGCGCGACGTAGTAGGCAAGCTGTTCGTCGCTGCGCGTCAGCGATTTGGCAAGGCCGCCTTCGATGCGTTGCAGCGCCGTCAGCATCTTGTCGTTCGATTCGCTGAACAGTTGCACGGCGTGGCCGAAAGCCTCGCCCAGGCTGGCGACTTCGAGGGCGCCACCGGTGATGCTGCTGCCGATATCAACCAGCTTGCCGGCTTCGCTTTCAACCTTGGCGGCGAACTGGCTGCCGGCGCGTTCGAGCAGTTCGGCAGAAGACGCGACCAGCGCGTCGATGGCGCTGCGCTGCTCGGTCGAGGCGTGGTTGATGGCGTCGAGCAGGGCGCCCAGGGTTTCCATGATGCGGCTGCGTTCTTCGAGCAGGCTGTTGTCGCGCGCCATGCTGGCCGACAGTTCGTGACGCAGCTGACCGATCACTTCGGCGGCGGCTTTGGGCGCCTCTGCGGCGGTCTGCATCAGGCGCGTGACTTCGGCGATGGTCGTCTCGGCCTGGCGCTGGTGCGTGGCGACCAGTTCGCGCGCCGTCGTGCCGAGCGTGCCGGTGATCTGTTCCTGCTGCGCCAGCGTCGCCTGGCCGGCCTGCTGCCAGTGCGCTTCGAGCTTGCCGGCCATCGCCGTAAGCGTGTCGGCAAAACCGGCCTGGCGGGCCTGTTCACCGCTGGCCCATTCGTTCTGCCAGGCGGCCTGGGTGGCGCGCATCTCGGCGAGCAGCGCGGCACTGCGCTCGGCGAAGGTGGCGGCGAGGCTGCTTTGCGTCTGGTCGAGGGCCTGCGTCAGACGCTCGCTGGCCTGTTCGTGCTTGGCCAGCGCGCCGCTCCAGGTGGCGGACACCGTCTGCACGGCGCCGTCGAAACGCTGGGCGATGCCATCGAGCTGGCTGGCGACCTGCTGGCTGAGCGCCGTTTGCTGATCCTGCGTCGTTTGCGCGAAGGCGGCGTGGCTGGCGGCGAGTTCGCTGCGCAGCCCGGCATGCGTGCCGTCTACCGAGTCGAGCAGCGCCTGCGAACGCTCGCCGAAGGTGTCGGCAAAGGCGCCCAGCGTGGTCTGCAACTGCTGGTTGAGGGTGTCGCTGCTGTTGCTGTGCTGGGCCAGCGCGCCTTGCCAGGTTGCGGCCACCTGGCTGACGGCCTGGTCGAGGCGGGTGGTGACGCCGTCGAACTGGCTGGCCAGCGTCGCGGCCAGTTGCTGCTGGCTGGCGGCGCTGCTGGCGGCGAGCGCGGCGTGCTGTTGCGCGGCGTCGGCCTGCAGTTTGCCCTGGGTGCTTTCGAGCGAGGCGAGCAGCGCGGCCGAGCGTTGTTCGAAGGTTTCGGCGTAGGCGTTGAGCGCGGCCTGTTGTTGCTGTTGCTGCGCATCGGTCGCCTGTTCGTGGCGGGTCAGGGCTTGCGTCCAGGTGTCGCTGACCGTGCTCACGGTTTGCGCGAACTGGCCGGTGATGCCGTCGAGCTGGCGTTCGACGGTGCCGAACAGCTTGTCGTGCAGGCCGCGCGTCTGGTCGGCGATGCTCGTCATGGTGGCGGTGACGACGGGCTGAATGGTCTGCGCCGCAACCGTCGCGCTGTCCTGCAAACTGGCCTTGAGCGAGCGGTCGACCGACTGGGCGAGATCGTTGTACAGGCCCTTGGCTTCGGCATGGAAGCTCTGCTGCCCGGCGAGCAGTTGTTCGCCGAGTTGGCGGCTCTGTTCGGCCATGCGGTTCATCATCGTGTCGAGCTTGCCGACCAGTTCGGGCAGCGCCTGCGCTTGGGCCTGCAGGGCCTTGAAGGTTTCCTGGCGCTGGTAGCTGAGCGAGAAATCGCGCAGTACGCCGGCGATGCGGCTGTCGAGCAGTTGCCCGACCTGCAGGCGCTCGCGCCGGCACAGCGCCGAAATCAGGCCGAGCATGGCCGAGGTCGCGACGCCGGCGACCGAGGTGCCGAAGGCGACCCCGAGGCCCTTGACCGGCGCGGCAAGCGCGGCGCGGATGGTGCCCAGGTCGGTGGTGCTTTCCAGCGCCAGCACGGCGCCGTTCAGCGTGACGACCATGCCGAGGAAGGTGCCGAGCATGCCGAGCAACACGAGCAGGCCGACCAGGTAGGGCGTGATGCCCGGGCCGGGCAGGGCGACGCGTTCGCCTTCGATGCGCAGGCGCACGGCGTTCTGCAACGCGGCCGGTACCTGTTGCAGCCATTCGCCGAGGTGACCGAGGTCGTCCGGGATGCTGCGCAGCGCCTGGGCCAGCGCCTCGGTGTTGGCGTGGAAGCGGCGCATTTCGAGCGCGCCGGCGACGTAGACCGCGGCGATGACGCAGGAGACGGTGAAAGCCAGGGCGTGGCCGCCGATGTAGCCGATGGCGACCCAGACGACGGCAAACAGGCCAAGGAAGAAGGCGGAGAGACTGAGATTGCGGTTCATTGGGGCTTTGTTTCCATAGATTCACTCGCGCTGCCGGCGGCGGCAATCAGGCCGGCGGCCGGTTTGAGGCGCAGTTCCAGTTCGGCGAGCAGCATGGTCTGGGCATCGTGGCAGAAGGCGTCGAGCCAGCTGCCGGCCTGCGTCCAGTCAGCAGGATCATCGGTTTGGCCATCGGCCAGGGCGGCACGGTGTTCGGCGTAGCGCTGATCGAAGCGTTTGCCGAGCAGGATGGGTATGTTGCTCAGCAGGTTGCGCTCGCGGACGGCGAGGATTTTTTCGAAGGTGGCGTCGAGGTCGGCGAGTTTTCGTCCGGCTGCCGACTGAGCGGCCAGCGCCTTGCGGGCATTGGCGCGCAGCGCCGTGATCGCGGCGTTCATGTCGCGCTGGTGGGCGAGGTAGTAGCGGTGGTAGGGCGAGAAGTCGGCGGCGCTGTCGGCAGTCGCATTCGGCAGCGGCGTCGGAAAGGGAATGCGGACCGGGCTGTCGGATGGCGCGGGGTTGAACACGCCATCGTTCTGGATCGAAGCGCTCAGGTTGCCGCGCACCCGCGCCAGCTGGCCTGCCAGGTCGGCATTGGCGGACGGCGCGGACGTGTTGCCGCCGGCCTCGTGATTGAGGACCGAAAACAGCGTCAGCGCATCCGAGAAGTCCAGCCATTGCCCGAGGCGTTCGCCGAAGTCGTATTTCGGCTCGGCGACATTGGGGAGGGTGTCGGACAGGACGCGGACGAGGGCAGAGCGGTTGAAGGTGGCGCGGTGCAATTCACGCGTCATGATCAGGGCCAGGTTCGACGTCGAAAGGGGGCGCAAGGCTACTACAACTTTGCGACGCGGTCAGCGGTCTGCTGCAGGCCGCGTGCGCGCGGAGATCCTGAGGGCCGGTGTACTTCATGGTGAACAGCGGATTTTCGGGTATTTTCGGTCGGTTCCAAGAAGCAGCCCACGATCTTTGAATGATCACATATCTGTGCACCGGTACCGCTTCGCCGGGCCTTTAACCCCTCCCAACCTCCCCTTGTCAGGGGAGGCGTCAGCGCTTCCAGCGTCAGCTTGGCCTCCCTCCCCTGACAAGGGGAGGGCCGGGGAGGGGTTTGCATGACCAGCAATAAATCGTGATCCGCCTGTAAGAAATCCGCCCGCGCCGGCGACTAAAGGGAACCACTGAGCAATCAGGCCGTCCACCACAGGCGAAGGGCGGCGCGCCGGCGAACTTGCCGGCCGGCTTTCTCCGCCAGCGAAAGGCAAGCAATGTCACCCCGACGACTCATACAAGGAATCATCTTGGCCATCTCTACCAGCTTTCTGATTGGCGCCTGCGCCGACGACAAGGCGGCCGGCAAGGCCGCCAAGGATCAGGCCAGACCGGCCGTTACCGACAGCATCGTGCTCGGCATGGGCTGTTTCTGGGGCGCCGAAAAGCGCATGGCCGCCATTCCCGGCGTGCTCGATGTCGAAAGCGGCTACGCCAACGGCGAGATCGCCGGCACCTACGAAGCGGTGCTCGCCCAGGAAAAGCTGCTGCGCGCCGGCAAGGCAACGCAGCGCAACCACGCCGAAGTGGTCAAGGTCACCTTCGACCCGGCCAGGGGCGATCTGGAAAAGATCCTCGTCCAGTTCTGGGAAAGCCATAACCCGACGCAGGGCGACCGTCAGGGCAACGACGTCGGTACCAATTACCGCAGCGCGGTCTATAGCCATAACGATGCGCAGCAGGCGCTGGCGCTGAAGACGCGCGACACCTACCAGTCGGCGCTGACTGCCGCCGGCTACGGCAAGATCACCACCGACATCGCGCCGCTGAAAAAGTATTTTTCCGCCGAGGAATACCACCAGGACTACCTGGTCAAGAACCCGAACGGCTACTGCGGCCTGGGCGGCACCGGCGTCAAATACCCGGTTGCCGGCGCCGCGACGACGCCGATGCCGGCGACCGCTGCCGTCAAGGCGCCGCGCCTCGATGCCAAGATGCTCAATTTCGAGCGCCAGCTGATCGTCTTCGAAGGCGAGGACTGCGCCTACTGCCGCAAGTTCAAGGCCGACGTGCTCGATCACTGGCAATCGTCGGTCGCCATCGTCAGCACGCTGAATCCCGAGGCGCCGGCCGGCTGGACGCTGGAAAAGGCCTTGTTCGCAACGCCGACCATCGTGCTCTTCGAGAAGGGCAAGGAAGTCTCGCGCTACACCGGTTACAGCGGCGAAGCGCCGCGTTTCTGGCAGTGGCTGGGTTTTCACCTGCTCACTCCGGCGCAGCAGAAGATCGCCTTCGAGCAGGGCACCGAACGGCCCGGCACCGGCTCCAATCTCGATGAAAAGCGGCCTGGCACCTTCGTCGATCCGATTTCCGGCGTCGCGCTCTTCCGCAGCGATACCAAGTTCGAGAGCGGCACCGGCTGGCCCAGCTTCTTCAATCCGCTGCCCGGTTCGATCTCGCTGCATGAAGATGTCAGCATGGGCATGAAGCGCGTCGAAGTGCGCAGCGCCAGTTCCGGCATCCATCTCGGCCACGTCTTCGACGACGGCCCGCCGCCGACCGGCAAGCGCTACTGCATCAACGGCAACGTGCTGAAATTCGTGCCGGACAAGGCGAAGTAGCCGCCCAGCGGTCGACGTCGGAAAATGCCTGTTTTTCCGGCGTCGACCGTAAAAAGCCGGGGCATCCCCGGCGCTGGCTGATGGAAACCGGCCCGGCTCCGGTACTATTACGCCACTCGAATTCAAGGAAAGGTGCAGGGCACATCCCGTGTCCGCGTTATGGGTAGTAGCTTTTTGCTGGTTGTGGTTGCGCTCGTTCTCGTTGTTCTGAACGGTTTTTTCGTGGCGGCAGAGTTTGGCCTGGTCAAGCTGCGGCCGAGCCGGGTCAAGGCGATTGCCAAGACTTACGGTTGGCGGGGTCGCATCCTTGCCAAAGTGCACCAGGATCTCGAAGCCTACCTGTCGGCCTGCCAGCTCGGCATCACGCTCGCCTCGCTCGGTCTCGGCTGGGTCGGCGAACCGGCCTTTGCCGACCTGCTGCGGCCTTTCCTCGGCGCGCTCGGCATGACGAGCGAGGAGCTGATCCACGGCATCGCCTTCGCGGTCGCCTTCTTCATCATTTCCTACCTGCACATCGTGGTCGGCGAACTGGCCCCGAAATCGATGGCGATCCGCATCACCGAGAAAGTCGGCCTGTGGACGGCGCCCGGCCTTTACGCCTTCTACTGGGCGATGTATCCGGCGATCTGGGTGCTCAACCACAGCGCCAACTGGGTGCTGCGCAAGGTGCACCTCGACGTGCAGGCCGGTCATGACAGCCATTACTCGGCCGAGGAACTCAAGCTCATCCTGCGCGCCTCGCGCGCCGATGCCGACTTTGCCGGCGACGAATGGCGGGTTCTCGCCCAGGCCCTCGATTTCCGCGATCTCAACGTCGCCGACCTGATGCGCCCGTTCAACGAAGCCATTCCGCTGTCGGCCAGCGACGATATCGAACTCAGTCTGGAGCGCATCGTACTGCACCGCTTCAGCCGCTATCCCTATCTCGCCGACGACGGGCAGGCCAAGGGCGTCATCCATTTGAAGGACATTTTCATCGCGCTGCGCAAGGACCCGGACCTCGCCTCGCTCGACAAGCTGGTGCGGCCGGTGATGATCGTTTCGCCCAACCTGTCGGCGACCGAGCTGTTCCGCCGCTTCCGCCAGGGCGCGCCGCATTTCGCCGTGGTCGCCTACGGCGACGGCCATCCGATCGGCTTCATCACGCTCGACAACCTGCTCGGCGCGCTGGTCGGCGAGATTCGCGACGAGTTCCGGCAGACCCACAACGAGTGGTCCAAGCTCGACGATGGTTCGCTGATCGGCAAGGGCAGCCTGCCCATCTTCACGCTGGAACGCGCACTCGGCATCGACATCGACGAAGCCGGCGTCGATTCGGTTGGCGGTCTGATCCTGCAGCAACTCGGCGATCTGCCCGAGGAAGGCCAGCGCATCTCCTTCCCGCAGTTCGATGCCGTGGTGAAAAAGATGACCGGGCCGCGCATTGTGCTGGTCCGGATCATTCCGGCGGAAGAGCCGGAAAAGTAGCCTTTCCTGCCTGGTTTTCGGTAATTCGCTCCGCGATACGCAGTATATTGCTTTCGTAATATATTCTGCGCCAGAATACCCGATTGTCTCTAAGCCAGCAGGTATGGAAATGCCACCATCCACGGATCAACTGATGCAGGTCATTCGGATTCAGACCGAGATTGCCAGGCTCGGGCTGGGCCTGGGTGACATCATGGGATTTGTCGTTGAACAGGTTCTTTCCCTGATCAGCGCAGACGGGGCGGCCGTTGAACTCGCCGAAGGCGATGAGATGGTCTACCGCGCCACGGCCGGCATCGCCAAGGAGCAGATCGGCCTGCGCCTGAAGATAGACGGCAGCCTGTCCGGCTTGTGTGTGCGCTCCGGCGAAATTCTCAATTGTCCCGATTCCGAGGCCGATCCCCGCGTCGACCGGGCCGCCTGTCGCCTGGTCGGTCTGCGCTCGATGCTGGTCATGCCTCTGCAGCACAAGGGCGTCACGGTCGGTGTCCTGAAGGCGATGGCGGCGCAGCCAAACAGGTTTTCGTCAGCTGGCGTGGTCCTGCTCGGCATGTTGTCGGAGGTCATCGCGGCTGCGATGTACAACTCGGTGCGCTACGACATCGACGAGTTGTTCCACCAGGCCACCCACGACAGCATGACCGGTCTGGCCAATCGTGCCCTGTTCATGGATAGGCTGCGCAGCACCGTGTTGCAGAGCGAGCGTGATAATCGCCCGATCGGGGTGCTGATCATCGATATGGATGGCCTGAAACAGATCAACGATACGCATGGTCACCGGGTTGGTGACGCCGTGATCATCGAGTTCGCCAACCGCATCAGGGAGGGAACGCGCAGTTCCGACACCGTGGCGCGTCTGGGGGGCGACGAGTTCGGCGTACTGCTGACCGCGGTCGAACAACCCAGGGATGTCGATACGGCCGTGCAGCGCATCGACAGCGAAATTCAGGCGCGCTTTGCGTTCGAGGACAAGGAATACGAATTGCGCGGCAGCATCGGTTCGGCGATCAGCACGGTCGACGGTCTGGAAATCGAACAACTCCTGGAAGTCGCCGACCAGAGAATGTATGCCGCCAAGCGGCAACGCAGTGCCAGTTTGCAGGTCTGTGCCTGAGCCGGCACGCGGCGCCGGACAAGACAAAAAAGCGGGGCCGGGCATCACAGCCCGGCCCCGTTGCATTTGCTGGCTCAGAAGGCCTTGTTCACGCTGACGAAGAACTTGTCGCGGGCGATGTCGGAGGCCGAGGTGCCGTTGGCTAGGCTCAGGAAGTTCTTGTAGGCGTTCGGTTCGCTCGACACCGAGTAGGAGGCGCCGACCGTCCAGCCGTCGGCGAAGGCCTTGCTGACGCCGGCCTTGAAGTAGGTGATGTCGAGACCGGTCGAGTGGCGGATCATTTGATGCCCGAGCTGGCCGTTGACCGTCCAGCCTTCGGCCACTTCATAGGCGGCATTGAGTTCGACGAAAGGCGAGTAGCGCGTGCTGCCGGTGACGCCGGCCGCGGCGTCGCCGAAGAAACCGCCATTGGTCGGCGAGTTGTTGGTGCTCCAGCCGAAATACTCGGTCAGCGTGGCGCCGGTCTTGAAGGTCAGCCACTCGTAGCTGAACGCCACCGAGGCTTCCAGCGTGTTCAGGCTGTTCTTGGCATTGAAGCCGGTGAACACCGAATCGCTCCAGTTGGCGCCGGGATAGGTGTAGTAGATCAGGCCGATGTCGTAGCCGACGGTGTCGGCGATCTTGCCGCGATAGCCGCCGTAGATGTCGAGCTCGACAGTGGCGCCGGGCAGCCAGTGATCGGAAACGTTGGAAGCGGCGACGCCGATGTAGGCGCCGGAAGCGTGATCGGCTTCGGCGCTGACCTGCAGGGCGGGCTTGCCCCAGGTCTGCGACTGGCCGCGGAAGATGTAGTCGCTGACGACGCCGACATTGACCGGGAAGGTCCAGGCGGCGTCGCCGTCGGCCAGGGCCGGGGCGGCAGTGCCGATAGCGGTCGCGGTGAGGGCGAGCAGGACGGCGGCGCGCAGCTTGCGGGAAGAGGATGTCATGCAGGGATCTCCAGGAGGTTCAAGGTGGGAAAAAAAGGTGGGGCGGTTTCCGGCGCGGCGAGGCGCGGCCCGGTTTCCGCAGTGGCCAGCGCCGGCGCGTCGCTGTCGTCCTTGAGATCGACGCCGGTGCGGCCAAGGCGGCGCGCGCCGTCGATCAGGAAGGCGAGCTTGCGTGCTGCCTCGGCGTAGGGCAGGCCTTCCGGCCGGACGTTCGAGATGCAGTTGCGCTGTGCGTCGTTGAGGCCGGGGCGCGGCCCGGCGCTCAGGTAGAGGCCGAGACTGTCCGGCGACGACAGGCCGGGCCGCTCGCCGATCAAGACCACGACCTGCTCGGCGCCGAGCAGATGGCCGATCTCGTCGCCGAGCGCGACGCGCGCCTGGGTGGCGATAATCAGCGGCTGGCTGCTCAGGTCAGGGATGTGCGCGCGCAGGGCGGCGAGAAATGCCCGCGTATGGCTGCTGGTCGCCAGCGAGGACAGGCCGTCGGCGACGACGATGGCCAGCCGCGGTCGGGCCGGCCAGTGGTTTTTGCCGTTTTCGGCGAGTCGACCGCTACAGGCTGGCGCGAGTCGGCGCCCGTAATCGGGGCGGCGTAGGTAAGTGGCGCGGTCGGCGGCCTGGCTTTGTACGGCGAGGGTCCGGAAGCCGTCGGCCTGCAATTCGCTGGCGAGCAGATCGACGTCGAGCGCCGTGTGCACCGCATCGCGCGCCTGGGCATGTGCCGTCCCGAAGCGCAGCACCTCGCGCGTCGGCAGGCTGACGCCGGCGCGGCCGAGGGCGACGCGGGCGCGCGTCAGGCCTTGCAGTTGCTGCCAGGGGTCGGGCGTCAGGATGGCCGGTTTTTGGCTCATGGCGCCTCCTGGATGCTTTCGGCCAGCCCGAGCAGCGGGTACTGGCTGCTTTGGGCGAGCAGTTCGCCGCGGTAGTCGGTGATGCGCATCTTCTCCAGCCATTCCTCGAATTCCGGCGCACGGCGGCGGTCGAGCACGCGGCGCAGGTAGAGCGCGTCGTGGAAGGAGGTGCTCTGGTAATTGAGCATGATGTCGTCGGCGCCGGGCACGCCGATGATGAAATTGATGCCGGCGACGCCGAGCAACGTGAGCAGGGTGTCCATGTCGTCCTGGTCGGCTTCGGCATGGTTGGTGTAGCAAATGTCGCAGCCCATCGGCAGGCCGAGCAATTTGCCGCAAAAATGGTCCTCGAGGCCGGCGCGGATGATCTGCTTGCCGTCGTAGAGATATTCCGGGCCGATGAAGCCGACCACGGTATTGACCAAGAGCGGCTGGTAACGCCGCGCCAGGCCGTAGGCGCGCGCCTCTATGGTCTGCTGGTCTACGCCGTGGTGGGCGTTGGCCGACAGCGCGCTGCCCTGGCCGGTTTCGAAATACATCACGTTGTTGCCGAGCGTGCCGCGCCCGAGTTCGCGCGCCGCCGCATTGGCCTCGTCGAGCAGCGCCGCGGACACGCCGAAACTGCTGTTGACGCCCTCGCTGCCGCCTATCGACTGGAAGACCAGATCGACCGGCGCGCCCTGGTCGATGGCACGCAGCGTATTGGTGACGTGGGTCAGGATGCAGCTTTGCGTCGGCACCGCGTACTGCTCGCGGAAATCGTCGATCAGGCGGAGCAGGGCGGTGATCGCCGGCAGGCTGTCGGTCGCCGGGTTGATGCCGATCACCGCGTCGCCGGCGCCGTAGAGAAGGCCGTCGAGCATCGAGGCGGTGATGCCGC
Source organism: Quatrionicoccus australiensis (assembly GCF_020510425.1). Classification (NCBI taxonomy): domain Bacteria; kingdom Pseudomonadati; phylum Pseudomonadota; class Betaproteobacteria; order Rhodocyclales; family Azonexaceae; genus Quatrionicoccus; species Quatrionicoccus australiensis. The sequence goes on along the minus strand of NZ_JAHBAH010000001.1, from coordinate 190,860 downwards.
GCGGATCGTCGGTCGGGTGGTTGGGTTGCAGGCGTACCGCAAGCCGGCCGGGCAGGCCGAGGGTGTTGCGGAAACGGGTGACGACCGAGCACTTGGCGGCGACCAGGATCAGGTCCTGGTTGCGCATCAGCTTGCTCACCGCCGCCACCATCTCCGGCGTCAGGCCGGGCGCCAGCGCCGCCAGGCTGGCCGTGTCAGCGGCGTCGGAAAGCAGCCAGTCGCGGAACTCGCCGACCGTCAGACCGGCCACCGGCAGGAAGGCGCCGGCGACGTGGCTGTCGATGATGATGCGGGTGACTTCGTCGTCTTCGTAGGGAATCACCGCCTCGTTGAGGAAGTGGGCGAGCGGGATGTCGGCGAGCACGAGGCGCGCCGCCATCCGTTCCTCCTCGCTGGCGGCGGCGACGCCGGCCAGCATGTCGCCGGAGCGGGCCGGACTGGCCTTGGCCAGCACCGCCTTGAGGTCGGGGAAGACATGGCGGTGCAGGCCGAGGGTGCAGGCGTGGATCATGATGCGTTTCCTGGCGTTCGCTTATTCGGCTTCGGCAGCCAGTTCAGCAAAAGGGAGGGCGGCGCGCTGGGCGTGGGTGATCCGGAAGTAGCCGTAGCCAATGGCCAGGATCAGCACGAAGAGGCCGGCCAGGGTCGGGTTGAACCAGGCCACGGTGCCCAGACAGACCAGGGAACCGGCCAGTGCGATGGCCGGGAAGACCGGGTAGAACGGCACCTTGTAGGGACGGGCGAGACGCGGTTCGCTGGCACGCAGCTTGAACAGTGCGGCCATGCTCAGGGCGTACATGAGCAGGGCGCCGAACACCGACATGGTGACGATGTTGGCAGTCAGGCTCTGGCCGCCGAAGGACAGCACCTCGTCGCTGAAGATCGCGGCGATGCCGATCAGGCCGCCGGCGATGATGGCGCGGTGCGGCGTCTTGAAGCGCGGGTGGATCTTGCCGAGCCAGCCCGGCAGGTAGCCGGCGCGGGCCTGGGCATAGATCTGCCGCGAGTAGCCGAGGATGATGCCGTGGAAGGAAGCGACCAGCCCGAACAGGCCGAGCCAGACCAGCATGTGGAGCCAGCCGCTCGATTCGCCGACGATGGTCTTCATCGCCTGCGGCAGCGGATCGTTGATGTTGGCGAGCTTGGTCCAGTCGCCGACGCCGCCGGCAAAGACCATGACGCCGATGGCCAGCACGACCAGCGTGAGGATGCCGCCGGTGTAGGCGATCGGGATCGAACGCTTCGGATCGCGCACTTCCTCGGCAGCCATGGCAACGCCTTCGATGGCGAGGAAGAACCAGATGGCGAACGGAATGGCGGCGAAGATGCCGGTCAGCGAAGCGAGCGAGAACTCGTCGGCGCCGCTCCAGCCGCCGGCGGTGAAGTTGGCGAGCGAGAAGCCTGGGGCAACGACGCCCATGAAGACGAGCAGTTCAAAGATGGCGAGGATGGTGACGAACAGCTCAAAGGTCGCGGCAATGGTCACGCCGACGATGTTGAGGCCCATGAACACGACGTAGGCGCCGGTCGCCGCGATCTTGGGATCGAGCGCCGGGAACTGCACGTTGAGGTAGGCGCCGATGGCGAGCGCGATGGCGGGCGGCGCGAAGATGAATTCGATCAGCGTCGCCATCCCGGCCAGGTAGCCGCCGGTCGCGCCGAAGGCATGGTAGCTGTAGGCAAAGGGACCGCCGGCGTGCGGGATGCTGGCGGTCAGCTCGGTGAAGCTGAAAATGAAGGTGCCGTACATGATGGCGACCATGATGGTGGTGACCAGGAAACCGAGGGTGCCGGCCGTCGCCCAGCCGAAACTCCAGCCGAAATACTCGCCGGAAATCACCAGGCCGACGGCAATGCCCCACAGTTGCCAGGTGCCGAGGCTGGCCGAGAGGCCGTGCGCCGAATGGGAAGGGGTAGTCATGATGTGCTCCGAAAAATGTTGGTGACTGCATCTTCGAACAGGCGGCGGGACGACACATATCAAGAATCAGCACCGCAATATCAAAAATTGGCACAAATGGCGGTCGACCGTAAAAAACCATGCGTTTTGCACCGCAGCAGTGCCCGAAAACCCGGAAATGCACCACGCCGGACGGCATTGCGCCCGGTTTTGCCTATTTTTCCGTCATGACCTGCAAGCGGCGTGCCCGCTGCCGACGCCAATCGCGAAAACGGCATAGGCAATTTGCGCCGGATGGTACGAGCCTTGCATTGAATCGCGCGACAGCAACAGCCGAAAGCCACCATGAGCGCACTCACCACATCCCATCCGGCCTTTGCCCGGCCACTGCGCCGCGAGATCCGGGCGCGCGATGCGGACGAGCATGCGCGTAACCTGTCGCAGTGGGATCAGCGCTACGACCAGCTTTCGGCCGGCAGTTTCAGTGGCGAAGTCACCGAACTGTGGCTACCCAAGACCCAGGTTTTCGTCGAACGCGCCAACCAGCAATTGCGCCAGACCTGCGCCGCCTGGCCCGACTCGGTGTGGTTCGGCATTCCCGACATGGCTGACGGCCTGATGGCGATGGGCGGCAAGCAGCTCTCCTCGCGCGCCGTCTGCATCCGCGATGGCGGCGCCGAGTTTGACCTGCTCACCGCGCCGGATTTCGACCTGTTCGGCGTCGTCGTCGATCGCGAAAGTTTTGCCCGGCATCTCGACGTCACCTGCCATCTCGATCTCGACCGCCTGCTGCAGCAGGGCGACGTGCGCGACCTGGCGCCGGGGCGCAAGGAACACCTCTGTCGCAAGCTGGCCAACATCCTCGCCGACGCCAACAGCAGCGAAGCCGACAGCGCAGCGGTCGACGACCTCCAGGGGCGCATTTTCGAAGCCCTGGCCGGCGTGCTGACCAGCCAGGATTCGCAGCCGGCGCCGCTCAGTCGCACCCGCCTGCAGCACCAGCAGGTCGTGGACAAGGTGCGCCGCCGTGTTCTCGAGCAGCCCGACGCACCGCCCAGCGTTGCCGAACTGTGCGAAGCCTTCCATATCAGCCGGCGCGCCCTGCAGAACTGCTTCGAAGACGCCACCGGCCTGGCGCCGCTCGCCTACGTGCGCAGCCTGCGCCTCAACGAAGTGCGCCGGCAGTTGCGCGCCAACACGGCGCGCCCGATCTCCTGCATCGCCTACGACTGGGGCTTCTCGCACCTCAGCCAGTTTGCCCAGGACTACCGCCGCCTGTTCGGCGAACTGCCCTCCGAAACCCTGCGCAGCTGAGCCCGCCAGAAGCCAAGCACCGGAAACCCGTCCATGTCCCATCGCCATTCCGGCTGCCCGCTCTGCGGCGGCCAACTGACCGCCCTCGACCTGCTCAACGCCTGCGACGAACTCGCCGACGCCGGCCTCGGCATCCTCGCCGCACGCTGCCCCTACTGCCAGGGCCGCCTGGAAATCCGCCCGGCCGCCGGCCGCATCGAGATCGGCTACATCGTCGGCCAACGCTTCGACGTCGCCTTCAGCCTCGATTGCGCCGGGCTGGAAGTGCTGGCTGATGCGGGTGATGGGAGTCTGCGCCTGCGGATGCCGGAAAATGGTTGGGAGTTTCGGGAAGAGTGAGCAGCAGGTAAGGCTGGGCCTTGCTGGGCGGTCGACGTGGGGAAAAGGGCGTTTTTACGGCGTCGACCGCTGTGATTTGCTCTGAACTATCTTGTTGCTTACCCGACGTCCCCCCGGAATTGAGTAGCGCCTGACTTTAGAGTCCAATTCACCACGACAAGGAGATTGGACATGAAGAAGCGATTCACCGAAGAACAGATCATTGGCTTCCTGCGGGAAGCAGAAGCAGGAATGCCGATAGCGGAGTTGTGCCGCAAGCACGCCTTCTCAGAGGCAAGCTACTACCTCTGGCGCAGCAAGTTTGGCGGAATGAGCGTGTCGGACGCTAAGCGGCTCAAGGAGCTCGAAACGGAAAACACGCGCTTGAAGAAGCTGTTGGCCGAAACGATGCTGGAAAACGAGATCGCTAAGGAAGCTCTGCGAAAAAAGTGGTGAGCGCACCGTCACGACGTGATCTGGTGCGCTACCTGATCGACGAGGGGCTCAGCGAGCGAAAGTCATTGCGGTTCGTTGGCATGAGTCCGAGTTCATTCCGTTACCAGCCGGCGGCGGATCGCAATGCTGCTTTGAAGGAGCAGATCGTCACGCTCGCCCAACGTCATCGGCGCTACGGTGCCGGGATGATCTACTTGAAGCTGCGGCAGGCCGGCCTGGTGGTGAATCACAAGCGGGTGGATCGGCTCTACGCCGAGGCCGGTCTGCAAGTGAGAAGGCGAAAGCGGAAGAAGATTCCGGTGTCGGATCGTCACCCACTAGAGCGCCCTTCGGCCGCCAATCAGGTCTGGTCAATGGATTTCGTGTTCGACCGGACGGCGGAAGGGCGAGTCATCAAAAGCCTGACCGTTGTCGACGATGCGACGCATGAAGCGGTCGCGATTGTTCCGGAACGCGCAATCGGCGGCATGCAACTCACCCGAACGCTCGATCAGTTGGCCAAGACGCGAGGCTTGCCCAAGGCCATTCGGACGGATAACGGCAAGGAGTTCTGTAGTCGGGCCATGCTGACCTGGGCGCATGCCCGTGGCGTCCAACTCTTTCTCATTGAGCCAGGCAAGCCGAATCAGAACGCCTATATCGAATCGTTCAATGGGCGTTTCCGGGATGAATGCCTGAATGAGCACTGGTTCACCAGCCTGCGCCATGCCCAGGTCGTCATCGAAGGCTGGCGCCGCGAGTACAACGAGGAGCGACCGAAAAAATCCCTGGGCGGTTTGACGCCCGCAGCCTATGCAAAATCACTCACCCAGAAATCAGGTAAATTACCCCCGGACTCTAAAGCCCTCTGCTACTGAAAACGGGGGGACGTCGTACCTACGATGGCGTGTGAGTCGGCGCCACCTGGCTAACAACCAGCGCCTCCGGATCGTTTTCTTCAAGCACCTCGGTCAGATATTCGGCAACGGCCTGCTCGTCCGGTAAATGCTCAGCGATGTCGAATTCGGGTAGATAGGTGATCCTGATCTTCTTGCTCATCTGACGGCCTTGGCAATGTCAGTGCTTTGCTTGGCCTTGTCGCGAAAACACTAGCTATCTAGGTCAACCTTGAAAATCATCGGACTGAGGCCAGCGCAGCTGGCCGAAGGTCCGGTCGATTGTGATGTTGGGCAATATGTTTTGGTTCACACTTTCCCTGCTGTTCGCTCTTGCAGTTGCCGGAGAAATACTTTGCCGATGCGGCGATTTGCGGTGCGGGCAACGACTGCTATGGCTGACGCGATGGCTATTGAAATTGCCACGCCGTGCAATTGCTCTTGCGTGGCAAGTTGTGAAAGGAAGGCGGGGAAAGCCTTGACGATGAACTGCACCAAGAACGACAGCAACAGGAGAATCGCACCAACGATGAAGTCGGATTTTTGCAGCAGCATCTCTTCGGCGATGGCCTGTCCTTTGCCCCACATTTTTGTTGCGATCTCTTCGGCGCGGTTAGGGTTCAAATGGAGAATGCCAATGCAAAAGAACAGCGCGCTAAATAGGCCGAGGCATGAAGCGGCAAGATCGAGAACGGCAGCGACGCTCATGGTGCCCAACGTTGTAAATTACCGGACGAAGGCAAGCGCAGTTTGCCGAAAGTTCGGTGGATTCGAGTGTTAGGCTTGTGGTTGGTGTTGCACATTTATTGAAGTAGTGAAGTGATAAGACTTGGATGTTTAGCAACGACTACTCCATTCGCTATATCAATTCCACAAATAAAATCAGAGCCAGGGTAATAGCCGGTAAATGCAGCATAGAGGGTTTTTGGGGATCTATTTTCATCCAGATAAGTGCCACTTCTCCTGGCCCCAGCATTGATAGCTTTTTCCAATAATTTATTGGCGGAATCGCCGATGTTTACTGAGCCACAAAGAGACTCGGCTTTTTGTTTAGCCGACAGCTCGGAGATGGTTACGTACATCAAAAGAGCGAGGACTATGATAATTGGCTTATTCATGTGCTTTAAAAGCCTACCGTTTGAATTCACCGGCCTGCACGGCTTTTCGCGTAGGTCCAGTGGAATGATGGATTGGGCCACGCGGATTCACTTTAGAAGTAGGCGGAACCAGTAGATTGTTGAAATCACTGTTGAACAGGCCCAGAAGATGAGTCCGCCTAGATATAGCAAGTCGAGCCCCATGCTATGGCTAATGAAGCGGGACCACTTCTCAGATAGTGGTTCATTCGGACTCCACCCCAGAACCGGGCGATCCGGTTTTCCTCGGCGTGGAGCGGCACTCGAATTGAGTTCGATAGTACTAGCCGGGAGCTTATGTTGCCGACTAAAGAAACCTGCCATGAGTTCTTCCCCGTCGAGCTTCCAATAACGACGCTCGATCTCGATTCCCCTGTGCGCAACATTGGTGAATAGCGCCCGCGAACGAAGCTCAAGTATCCACAAACAAACGGTAAGCCAGCAAGCCAGCAAAGAGACGGCAGCTCGAAAATCCCAAGTAATTTCTCCCTTGAAAACGGCGCCTGCTATGAAGCCCATTGCTGCGACATAGAGTCCAGCGATCGTGAATCGACTATTCACTAATGCAGTGTGATAGTCGACGCACGCACGATGTTCGGCACGAGCCTCGTCCGGACCGTAGGACTTGGGAGATGATTTTCTCAACATGTGCCTCATATTGTTAGGATCTCCAGAGGGGCCCAACGTTGTAAATCACCGGACGCAGGCAAGCGCAGCTTGCCGGAGGTCCGGTGGATTGGAATGTTGGGCGGCAGGCAGGCAAAAAACATAAGTGGCTAACGAAACCCGACGTCTTTGATGCCTGTAAGTAATGCAATTTGCCGCCGCAGTCTTGCCAGACTTTCCGGCTCATTGCCTCCCTTTAGGCCCAGAAACCCGTCCCATGAAGGAATTTCCGTTTTGACAGCGATGCGCTCACCATCTTTTAGGCGAATTTCTAACTGAACATATTTGTCGTTTTCGCCTGAAGTCTTTATGTATGACTGAATCGAATCTAAAGCATCGAAAGGAAGAACTCTTGTTTTCCTTCCCAACCGATAGCGAAGCTCCATCGTTTGCGTCTGATGTTTGAAAACGATTTCGTGTGGTCTTCGAAGCAGCGTAGCTAATACAAGTACTGTGATCAGTGCTAGCGGCGGTCCCCACCAGAAAGCGTTGATATCTCGGCGGAAAAATTCGCCCGCAACTGCTGCCATAAGAAACGGAAGGAACACCAGCATCCATGTTCCTGTGTCTGGTTCGATTGCAATGTCATCGGATTCCGGGTTCATTGTGCTTATTGAGGTGACGCCCAACGTTTAGTAGGCACCTTGGCAGGTGCCTACTTCTGCCAGAGGTGGTGTATATAGTGGCAAATTATCACTCAGCATATTGATTCGTTTGATTTTGTTGGTGACTACCAGGACTGACGATTTGATTTTTACACCTCAAACCTAAAGCAAACCAAAAGGGTCAGAGCGCATAAGAAAAACATTCCGGCTCCCCCAAGGTTATTGAGGGCCGCGGAAAATGAAATTCGACTTGAGATTACGCGATATGCATCACCGGCTCAAGCGTGATTTTCCCGATCCCCTCAGCCTTTCGCCTTCCTCCCCGCCAGAATCTCCGGCAACTTCACCTCTATCCAGTCGGCCAGCGCCTCCACCTTCTCCCCGACTTCCTCGCCGAGCGGCGTCAGCTTGTATTCGACATGCGGCGGTACGACGGGGTAGGAAATCCTCTCCACGAAGCCGTCGCCTTCCAGCCATTGCAGGGTCTGGGCGAGCATTTTTTCGCTGATGCCGTTGACCTTGCGGCGCAGGTCACTGAAGCGGTGGGTGCCGCTGCGCAGGGCGACGAGGAGCAGGACGCCCCAGCGGCTGGTGACGTGTTTGAGGACTTCGCGCGAGGGGCATTTTTCGGCGAAGAGCTGGCCGCGCTGCATGAGTTCGGCGAAGCCGGGGCGTGGGGTGTCGGTGTCAGGCATTTTGTACTTACCTTTTTGTGCGTACTTACTAAAAGTTAGCGATGTCGCTATTCTGCCGGCTCCCCCCACCGAAACAAAGGAAATTCATCATGATCGTCATCACCGGCGCCTCCGGCCAGCTTGGCCGCCTTGTCATCGAAGCCCTGTTGCAGACAGTTCCGGCCGGCGAAATCGTTGCTGCCGTGCGCAATCCCGAGAAAATCGCCGATCTGGCGGCGCGCGGCGTGCAGGTGCGCGTTGCCGATTACGACCAGCCGGCCAGCCTGGCCGCCGCCTTTGCCGGCGCCGACAAGCTGTTGCTGATTTCGGCCAACGAGGTCGGTCGCCGCGTGCCGCAGCATCGCGCCGTGATCGAGGCGGCCACGGCGGCCGGCGTCGGCCTGCTCGCCTATACCAGCATTCTGCATGCCGATAGCTCGCCGCTGCCGCTCGCCGCCGAGCACCAGGAAACGGAAGCCCTGATCCGCGCCTCCGGCCTGCCGGCGGTGATCCTGCGCAACGGCTGGTACACCGAGAACTACCTGGCCGGCATCCCGACCGCGCTGCAGTACGGCGTGGTGCTGGGCAGCGCCGGGGCCGGACGCATTGCGTCGGCGGCGCGTACCGACTATGCCGCGGCGGCGGCTGCCGTGCTGACGCGCGACGACCAGGCCGGGCACATCTACGAACTGGCCGGCGACGAGTCCTACACGCTGGCCGAACTGGCCGCCGAAATCGCCAAACAGTCGGGCCAGGCGGTCAACTATCAAAATTTGCCGGAAAGCGAATTCAAGGCCGCGCTGCTCGGCGCCGGCTTGCCGGATTTCCTGGTGACCTTGCTGGCCGAGTCCGATGTCGGTGCATCCAAGGGCGGCTTGTTCGACGACAGCCGTCAGCTGAGCCAGTTGATCGGCCGGTCGACGACATCGCTGGCCAACATGGTCGCGGCGCAACTGGCGGCGACTGCCGCTTAAGCCCCTGATGCGGCTTGCCGCGGTTCGGCCCACGTGGGCTGGTCGCGCTGAGCCGGTGTTTTTCGAGCCGCCTTTGTCAGGCGGCTTTTTTATTTCTCCGGGCAGGCCGGTGTGGCGCAATAATCAAGGTGTCGGAAATCCGATGGTGGATTTGCCGCCAGCCTCGGGAAACCGGCGGGGGTTCTGGTGCTGTTCGAATTTTCATGAATAAAATCAGTTGCTTGATTTTATTTTGTGTCGGCCGTTTGGCTGGCACGCTGCCTGCATTGTATTTGTTCGCCAACGCTGTCCGCTGCTATAGCCACTGAACTGGAGATGACATGAAACGCTTTGCCCTGATCACCACGCTTGCTGCCGTTCTGAGCACCACCATCGCCTTGCCGGCCCATGCCGACGAGTCGCCGACCCTGAAGAAAATCAAGGAAGGCGGCAGCATTACGCTCGGCCACCGCGAATCCTCGATTCCCTTTTCCTACTACGACGACAAGCAGCAGGTCATCGGTTATTCGCATGAAATGATGTTGAAGGCAGTCGATGCGATCAAGGCCGAGCTCAAGCTGGCCAAGCTCGATACCAAGCTGATGCCGGTGACTTCCGCCAACCGCATCACGCTGATCCAGAACGGCACGGTCGATATCGAGTGCGGCTCGACGACCAACAACCTGGAGCGCCAGAAGCAGGTCGGTTTTTCGAGCACTATTTTCGTGATCGGCACCCGCCTGATGACCAGGAAGACTTCCGGGATCAACGATTTCGCCGATCTTGCCGGCAAAAACGTGGTGACCACGGCCGGCACGACCTCCGAGCGCCTGATTCGCAGGATGAATGAAGACAAGAAGATGGGCATGAACGTGATTTCCGCCAAGGATCACGGCGAAGCCTTCCTGACCCTGGAAACCGGCCGCGCCGTCGCCTTCATGATGGACGACGCGCTGCTCTTCGGTGAAATGGCCAAGGCCCGGAAGCCGGCCGACTGGACAGTGGTCGGTACGGCACAATCGAAGGAAGCCTACGGCTGCATGCTGCGCAAGGACGATCCGGGCTTCAAGAAGGTGGTCGATGCGGCGCTCAACAAGGCCATGACCTCCGGCGATGCCGAAAAGATCTACGCCAAGTGGTTCATGAACCCGATTCCGCCTAAGGGCCTGAATCTCAACATGCCGCTCTCCGACGACATGAAGGCCTTGTACAAGGCCCCGAACGACAAGGCTTACGAGTAAGCGGACCAGGCCGGCGCCTCACCTGCTTGCGGGGGAGGGCGCCTTCTTGCTGAGGAGACAAACATGAATTACCAATGGAACTGGGCTGTCTTCCTGCAGCCGAGTGCGACCGGTGATGGCAGCTATCTGGACTGGATGTTGTCCGGTTTCAAAATGACCATCTCGCTGTCGTTGACCGCCTGGGTCATCGCGCTGCTGCTCGGGGCGCTGGTCGGCGTCCTGCGCACCGTGCCGAACCGGCTCCTGTCCGGACTGGCGACGGCCTACGTCGAGATGTTCCGCAATGTGCCGCTGCTCGTGCAGCTCTTCATCTGGTACTTCGTGTTGCCGGAACTGCTGCCGGTCAGCATCGGCGATGCCTACAAGCAGGCCAACCCGGTGGTGCAGCAATTCCTCGCCTCGGTGGTCTGCCTCGGCTTGTTCACCAGTGCCCGTGTCGCCGAGCAGGTGCGCGCCGGCATCAACTCGCTGCCGCGCGGCCAGAAGAATGCCGGTCTGGCGCTTGGTTTCACGCTGCCGCAAACCTACCGCTACGTGATGCTGCCGATGGCCTTCCGCCTGGTTGTGCCGCCGCTGACCTCGGAGTTTCTCAATGTCTTCAAGAATTCCGCCGTCTGCTCGACGATCGGCCTTCTTGAACTCGCTGCCCAGGGCCGCCAGCTGGTCGATTACACGGCGCAGCCCTTCGAGTCCTTCATCGCCGTGACGGTGTCCTACATCATCATCAACGTGACCGTGATGACCCTGATGCACAAGTTCGAGAAACGCATCGCGGTGCCCGGTTATATCGGAGGCAAATAATGACTTACGAATTCGACTGGTCCTCCATCCCCGGCGCCTTGCCCTTCCTCTGGGAGGGCATGAAGGTCTCGCTGGAAATCACCGCGCAGGCCATCGTGGTCGGCATCGTCTGGGGCACCTTGCTGGCCATGATGCGGCTGTCGTCGATCAAGCCGCTGTCCTGGTTTGCCGCCGGCTACGTCAACCTGTTCCGCGCCGTGCCGCTGGTCATGGTGCTGCTCTGGTTCTTCCTGATCGTGCCGAAGTTCATCGAGACGCTGTTCAACTTTCCGCCCGGCGCCGACCTGCGCCTTTCTTCGGCGATGATGGGTTTTGCGCTGTTCGAGTCGGCTTACTACTCGGAAATCATCCGCGCCGGCATCCAGAGCGTACCGAAGGGGCAGATCTCGGCTTCCTACGCGCTCGGCATGACCTACGCCCAGGCGATGCGCCTGGTCGTGCTGCCGCAGGCCTTCCGCAACATGGTGCCGCTGCTCCTGACCCAGGCCATCATCCTTTTCCAGGACACCTCGCTGGTCTATGTCTCGGCGCTCGCCGACTTTTTTGGTGCCGCCTACAAGGTGGGCGACCGTGACGGTCGACTCGTCGAAATGCTGCTTTTTGCCGGCGCCGTCTATTTCGTCATCTGCTTTTCCGTGTCCCGCCTGGTAAAGCGTTTCCAGAACAAGCAGCCGGCCTGATCCCGGCCGCAAGGAGAATCCCATGATCAAGATTGAAAACGTCAGCAAGCATTACGGCAGTTTCCAGGTGCTCACCGATTGCACTACCTCGGTGAGCAAGGGCGAGGTGATCGTCGTCTGCGGCCCGTCCGGTTCCGGCAAGTCGACGCTGATCAAGTGCGTCAATGCCCTGGAGCCGTTCCAGTCCGGCCAGATCATCGTCAACGGCATCTCGGTCGGCGATCCGAAAACCGATCTGCCCAAACTGCGCTCGCAGGTCGGCATGGTCTTCCAGAATTTCGAACTGTTCCCGCACATGAGCATTACCGAGAATCTGGCCATCGCCCAGGTCAAGGTGCTCGGCCGCAGCAGGGAAGAAGCCATGGACAAGGGCCTCAAGCTGCTTGAGCGGGTCGGCCTCAAGGCGCATGCCAGCAAGTTCCCCGGCCAGCTGTCCGGCGGCCAGCAGCAGCGCGTGGCAATCGCCCGGGCGCTCGCCATGGACCCGATCTGCATGCTGTTCGACGAGCCGACTTCGGCGCTCGACCCGGAGATGGTCAACGAAGTGCTCGACGTAATGACCGAACTCGCCCAGGAAGGCATGACCATGATGTGCGTGACGCACGAAATGGGCTTCGCGCGGCGCGTCGCCAATCGCGTGATCTTCATGGACCAGGGCCGCATCGTCGAAGACGACGCGAAGGAAGCCTTCTTCGCCAATCCGCGTTCGGAACGGGCGCAGCAGTTCCTCGCCAAGATCCTGCACCACTGATGCGCCAGAGCAGTCTGACCAGGCGCGTTGCCACGCCGGCCGGTTTTGCCCGGTCGGCAGCGGTCGACCGTCCGGATCGGCCATTTTTCCCGCCGCCTGGCGGGTTTCCGCTTTCTCGATGAACATGACCGAAAGCAGCACCTCCATCCCCGTTGCCTTGCCGCAGCCGCACCGCGCGCTGGGGGTGATGGCCGTGCTGGTGCTGCTGCTGGTGACGGCGCTGTTTGCCTACCGGGTTTCCGAAAAGCAGGGCTTCGGGCAGATGCGCGACGAGTCCAGCCACCAGCTGGACATTCTTGCCGCCGCGATCGACAGCGAAGTGACGCGGCACGCCTCGATTCCCAGCGCCGTCGAACTCAATCCCGACGTGCTGGCCCTGCTGCGCGCCCCGGCCGGGCGCCAGGAGCGGCTGCAGGGCGCCGCCAACCGCTTCCTGCAAAAGCTCAACGACCACCTCGGCGGCCCGGTCATTTTTGTCCTCGATACGAGCGGCAAGGTGGTCGCCTCGAGCGACTGGATTTTCTCCGACAACCTGCTCGGTGCCGACCTTTCCTACATGCCGCTGTTTCGCGGCGCGGTGGCCGGCGTGCCGGGCCGGCACTACGCGGTCGACAATGTGCGCAAGGAGCCGGGCTATTTCTTCGCGCTGCCGATCCGCGACGAGCAGCAGGAGTGGAAGGTGATCGGCGTCGCCGTCGTCAAGTCCAGCCTGCACGAGCTGGAGCGGCGCTGGCTGGGGCAGGATGCGCCGGCCCTGATCGTCGACCCGAACGGCATCGTGCTGCTCGCTTCGCCGCCGGAGTGGCGTTACGCGACGCTGCAACCAAAAAAACCGGAAGAACTGGCGCGCATCAGCCGCGAACAGTTTGCCGGCCAGCCGCTCGGCGCCACCTCGCTCGATATCGCCATCGATGCCGCCCAGGACGGCGCCGTGGTCCACCTGTCGCGCGAGCTGAAAAGCGTTTCCGGGCCGCTCCAGGGCGCGCGCTCCTATCTCGCGCTGAGCCGCCATCTGCCGGGCACCGCCTGGCGCATCATCGTCTTTTCCGACCTGCGCCCGGTCGCCGTGCAGGCATCGACGCATGCCGCGCTGGCCGCTGCGGCAATCGGCTGTTTGCTGCTCTGGCTACTCTTTCTCAGCCAGCGCCGGCGCCTGGCGCGCGGTCGCGAAGAAACCCGCCTGATGCTCGAACAGGCCAACCAGGAGCTGGAACGCAATGTCGCGGCACGCACTGCCGATCTCTCCGAGGCGGTGGCCGGGCTGCAGCGCGAAGTCGCCGAGCGCCAGCGTGCCGAGCAGACCCTGCGCGCCGCCCAGGACGAACTGGTGCAGGCCGCCAAGCTGGCCGTGCTCGGCCAGATGGCGACCGGCATCACGCATGAACTCAGCCAGCCGCTCGGTGCCATTCGTACCTTGTCGGCGAATGCCGTCGAGTTCATGCATCGCGGCGATCTGGCGACGGCCGAGCGCAATCTTGGCATCGTCGGCCAGCTTGCCGAACAGGCCGGCGGCATCATCACGCCGCTCAAGACTTTCGCCCGCAAGTCGCCGGCGCTGTCGGTGGCGGTCGATGTGGCGCAGGCGGTCGATGCCGCGCTCTTCCTGTTCGAGGCGCGCCTGAAAAAGATGAGCGTAGCGGTCGACCGCAAATTTTCGGCCGATTCCTGGATTGCGTGGTGCGACCAGAACCGCCTGCAGCAGGTGCTAGTCAACCTGATCGGCAATGCCCTCGACGCCATGGCCGACGAGCCGGTGCGCAGCCTCTCCTTCAGCGCCGAGCGCGCCAGTTCCGGCCAGGTCGCGCTGGCGGTCAGCGACAGTGGTTTCGGCTTCAGCGAAGAAGCGCTGGCACATTTGTTCGAACCGTTTTTCACGACCAAGCAGCCGGGCGAGGGCCTCGGTCTCGGCCTGACCATTTCGCGCGACATCCTGCGCGACTTCGGCGGCGACCTGATGGCCGGTCCGGCGCCCGGCGGCGGCGCGCGTTTTGTTATCCTGTTGCCGGCGGTTCCGGCCGCCAATCCTGTCACTGAAAAGGTTTAGGCCATGAAACCCCAGCTCTCCGTCCTGCTTGTCGAAGATGATGCGAATGTTCGTCTCGGTTGCGAGCAGGCCATGCAACTGGCCGGCATCGCCGTCACGGCGGTGAGTTCGGCGGAAGAGGCGCAGCGTCTGCTGCAGGCCGGTTATCCCGGCGTCGTGGTGAGCGACATGCGTCTGCCCGGCATCGACGGCATGGCCTTGTTGCGCTGGGTCGTGCAGCTCGATCCGGACCTGCCGGTGATCATCATCACCGGCCACGGCGACGTGACCCTGGCGGTCGAAGCCATGCGCAGCGGCGCCTACGATTTCATGCAGAAACCGTTCTCGACCGGCGATCTGGTCGATGTCGTCCGCCGCGCGCTGGAAAAACGCGAGCTGGTCCTCGAAGTCGAAGCCCTGCGCCGCCGCCTCGATCATCGCGACGATCTCGAAGCCCGCCTGATCGGTCGTTCGCCGCAGATGGCGCGGGTGCGCCAGCTGATTCTCGATGTCGCCGACGCAGCGGTCGACGTGCTGATTTTCGGCGAAACCGGCACCGGCAAGGAAATGGTGGCGCGCTGCCTGCACGACCTGTCGCAGGCGGCGCAGGAAAACTACGTCGCGATCAATTGCGGCGGCATGGCCGACAACCTGCTCGACAGCGAACTCTTCGGCCACGAATCGGGCGCCTTCACCGGCGCCCAGAAGCGGCGCATCGGCAAGATCGAATACGCCAGCGGCGGCACGCTCTTCCTCGACGAAGTCGAATCGATGCCGATGAACATGCAGATCAAGCTGCTGCGCGTTTTGCAGGAGCGCGTCATCGAGCGCCTCGGCGCCAATCAGCAGATTCCCGTTTCCTGTCGCGTCGTCGCGGCGAGCAAGGAAGATCTCAAGCTGGCCTCCGATCAGGGTCGCTTCCGCGCCGACCTGTATTACCGCCTCAACGTCGTGCGCATCGAACTGCCGCCGCTGCGCGAACGCCGCGAAGACATCCCGGCGCTCTACGACCAGTTCCTGCTGCAGGCCGCCAAGCGCTACAACCGGCCACCGCCGCCGGTGACCAGCGATTACCTGCATCGCCTGATGGCGCAGGAATGGCCGGGCAACATCCGCGAACTGCGCAATGCTGCCGACTGCCACGCCCTCGGCATCAGTCGCGACAGCATGGCGCCGGGCTGCGGTAATGCCGTGCCATCGCTGACCGAGGCCGTCGAGAATTACGAGCGCGGCCTGGTCGCCAGCGAATTCGCCCGCCAGGAAGGCAACATCGCGCGTACCAGCGAAGCCCTCAAGATCGCCCGCACGACCCTGCACGACAAGCTGAAGAAGTACGGTTTGATCTGATCGACCCTGGCACTGCGCGCAGCGGGAGCGATGCGCCGCACCAGGATGCCGGCAAGGTGATCGGGCACAATCTGATCGCTTTTGGCGCCGGCGGCCGGATATATATCCGCGCCTTCCTGCAATCGGCGCGTCTTTTCCGCTTTACTCAGTTGCCTTCGGCCTGACGCACGACTGCGATGTCGCGCGCCGGCGGGGTGCCGAACATGCGCCGGTATTCGCGGCTGAATTGCGACGGGCTTTCGTAGCCGACGCGGTGCGCCGCCGAGGCGGCATCGTGGCGTTCGGCCAGCATCAGGCGGCGGGCTTCCTGCAGGCGCAGCTGCTTCTGGTACTGCAGCGGCGTCATCGCGGTCAGCGCCTTGAAATGATGGTGCAGCGACGACTTGCTCATGTTGGCGATGCCGGCCAGGTCGTCGATGCGGATCGGCTGCGCCAGGTTCTGCCGTAGCCAGCCGATGGTGCGCGCCACCTGGTGGCTGTGGCTGCCGCTTACCGCAGCGTCGCGCAGGCGTGGGCCGAGCGGGCCGCTGAGCAGGTGGTAAAGCAGTTCGCGCTCGATCAGCGGGGCAAGCACCGGGATGTCGTCCGGCGTGTCGAGCAGGCTGGCCAGGCGCAGCGCGGCGTCCTTGACGCGGGCTTCCAGCGGCGCCACGGCGAGGGCGCGGGCGACGCCGGATTCGCTGCGCGGCAGCGCCGGCAGCTGGTTGCAGATTTCGGCAATCTTCAGTGGGTCGAGGGCGACCGCCAGGCCGAGATAGGGCTCGCTGGCCGAGGCGCGGGTGATTTGTGCCGCCATCGGCAGGTCGACCGATGAGACGATGTAATGCCGCGCATCGTAATCGAAGACCTCGTCGCCCAGCGTGATCCGCTTGGCGCCCTGGGCCATCATCCCGAAGGCGGAAAGTGCGATCGTGCAGGTCGGCGAACTGACGCAGCTGCCGCGGAACAACAGCAATCCCGGGACGCGCGTCGTGATGTTGCCATCGCCCGGGCAGTGGCGGTCGATCAGGTCGGCCAGGGGCGACTGGTGCGGGGTGCGGGAATCAATCCGGTTGGGCATGGTCACAAGCAAGGTCAAGGTGTTCGCCAGCGTAGCTGCTTTGTCCTTTTTCAGCGAGGGGGCGAACTGCGTTTCTGGAGGATCAGGCAATAAGTTCGCAGTTTTGGGTTAGCGCCTGTCCGGCCGGCGGCCCCAAACTCTGCCCATGGCGTCGGTGGCAGGTACCGCCGGCAGATCAACCCCACCGAGGATTCCCGTGATGATTGAACTCAATGTAAATGGCAAGCTGGTCCGGCTTGATGTCGATCCCGAGACGCCGCTGCTCTGGGCCTTGCGCGACACGCTGCAACTGACCGGTACCAAGTACGGTTGCGGCCAGGGCCTGTGCGGCGCCTGTACCGTGCATGTCGATGGCTCGCCGCTGCGCGCCTGTTCGACACCGGTCTCGGCGGTGGTCGGACGCAAGATCAGCACCATCGAGGTGGTCGAGGCCGAGCGGGTCGGCAAGGCGGTGCAGGCGGCCTGGCGCAAGCTCGACGTCGTGCAGTGCGGTTACTGCCAGTCCGGCCAGATCATGAGCGCCGTTGCCTTGCTGCGCCAGAACCGCAAGCCGAGCGACGCCGACATCGACGCCGCCATGTCCGGCAACCTGTGCCGCTGCGCGACTTATGTCCGGATCCGCGCCGCCATCCACGAAGCTGCCCGCAGCCTGGCTTGAGGAGAATCAGCATGCGTGAAATGAACATTGAAAACCTGAGCCGCCGCCGTTTCCTGCAGGGCGGCGCCGGCCTGACCCTGGGCTTCTGCCTGCCGTCCCTGGTGGCCGCAGCAACGGCTGAAAAAATGCCGGTGGCGACCTTCGAAGCCAATGCCTTCCTGCGCATTGGCAGCGACAACACGGTGACAGTGCTGTCCAAGCACCTTGAAATGGGGCAGGGCACCTACACCGGCCTCGCCACCCTCCTTGCCGAAGAACTCGATGCCGACTGGGCACAGATGCGCGTCGAGGGCGCTCCGGCCGATGCCAAGCGCTACAACAACCTGCTGATGGGGCCGATCCAGGGCACCGGCGGCAGTACGGCGATGGCCAATTCCTGGCAGCAGATGCGTCAGGCCGGTGCCGCCGGGCGGGCGATGCTGGTTGCGGCAGCGGCGCGGCAGTGGCAGGTGGCAGCGGACGAAATCGTGGTCGAGGCGGGCAAGCTGACTCACCCGGCCAGCAAGCGTTCGGCAAGCTTCGGGCAACTCGCCGAAGCGGCCGCCAAGGAAGCCGTGCCGAGCGAGGTCAAACTCAAGGATCCGAAGGATTTCAAGCTGATCGGCAAGACCGCCAAGCGGCGCGATTCGGCCGACAAAACCAATGGCACGGCGAAATTCACGCAGGACGTGCAGTTGCCCGGCATGCTGGTCGCCGTCGTCGCGCACCCGCCGCAGTTCGGCGCCACGGTCAAGGCCTTCGACGCGAGCAAGACCCGGGCGATCAAGGGCGTGGTCGATGTCGTGCAGATTCCGCAAGGCGTTGCCGTGCTCGCCAAAGACACCTGGAGCGCCAAGCTTGGTCGCGATGCGCTGCTGGTGACCTGGGACGACAGTGCCGCCTTCAAGCTGGGCAGCGACGAGATCCTCGCCCGCTACAAGGAACTGGCCAAGACGCCCGGCCTGGTGGCTCGCAAGGAAGGTGATGTCGCTGCCGCTTTCGCAGCGCCGGCCAAGGTGGTCAGGGCGAGTTACGATTTTCCCTATCTGGCGCATGCCGCGATGGAGCCGATGAACTGCGTCATCCAGCTCAAGCCCGATGCCTGTGAAGTCTGGAATGGCGAGCAGTTCCAGACGGTCGACCAGGGGAATCTCGCGCATTTGCTCGGCCTCAAGCCGGAACAGGTGAAACTCAACATGCTGTACGCCGGTGGCAGTTTCGGCCGGCGCGCATCGACGCATTCCGATTACTTGCTCGAGGCGGCGCACATCGTCAAGGCGATCAATGGCCGGGCGCCGGTCAAGCTGGTCTGGCTGCGCGAGGACGACATGCGCGGCGGCTATTACCGGCCGCTTTTCCATCACGCCCTGGAAGCGGCGCTTGATGGCAGCGGCAAGCTGGTCGGCTGGAAACACCGGCTGGTCGGGCAGTCCATCCTGGCCGGCTCGCCGTTCGAGGCGATGATGGTCAAGGACGGCATCGACCACGTTTCGGTCGAAGGCGCTGCCAATCTGCCCTATGCCATTCCCAATCTGACGGTCGACCTGCATACGCCGACCGATATCGGCGTGCCGGTGCTGTGGTGGCGCTCGGTCGGTTCCTCGCATACCGCCTTTTCGACCGAAGCCTTCCTCGACGAGGTCGCGGCCGCTGCCGGCAAGGATCCGCTTACCCTGCGCCAGGAGTTGCTGGCGGCCCACCCGCGCTATCTCGCCGTGCTCAAGCTGGCGGCTGACAAGGCTGGCTGGGGAACCAAGCTCAAGGCCGGCAAGGCCGGGGAACGACGTGGTCGCGGCATCGCCATCCACGAATCCTTCCACAGCATCGTTGCCCAGGTCGCCGAGGTCACGGTCAGTAAAGACGGCAGCCTCAAGGTCGATCGCATGGTCTGCGCGGTCGACTGCGGAACGGCGATCAATCCGGACAACATCCGCTCGCAGGTCGAGGGCGGCATCGGCTTCGCGCTGTCGGCCGTGCTGCACGGTGAAATCACGCTTAAGGAAGGGCGCGTCGAGCAGGGTAATTTCGATGGCTACGCGCCGCTGCGCATCGGCGAGATGCCGAAGGTGGAAGTGCATATCGTGCCTTCGGCGGCGCCGCCGACCGGGATCGGCGAGCCGGGCGTGCCGCCGGTGGCGCCGGCCGTCGCCAATGCCATCGCGGCGGCGACCGGCAAGCGCGTGCATCGGTTGCCGATCCGGCCGGCCGACCTGCTGGCCTGAGCGGGAGGCGGACATGGATAGCCTGGATACGCAGGTGCTCGCCGCCGCCAGGCGCTGGGCCAACGAAGGGCGGCGCTTCGCGCTGGTCACCGTGGCCCGGACCTGGGGCTCGGCGCCGCGCCCGCCCGGCGCCTGGATGATCCTGCGCGACGATGGCATGGTGCAGGGCTCGGTTTCCGGCGGCTGCATCGAGGACGACCTGATCCGGCGCAAGCTGGTCGGCGAGTTTTCCGATGGGCTACCGCAGGTTGTGCGCTACGGCGTGACGCAGGACGAGGCGCACCGCTTCGGCCTGCCTTGCGGCGGTACGCTCGAGCTGGTCGTCGAGTCGGCGCCGGATTGTGCTGCCCTTGACGCGCTCGCCGAACGCATTGCCGGCGGCCAACTGGTCCGCCGCGAACTCGATCTGGCGAGCGGCCGGGTGGTCATTCACGCCGGTGCCGCCGGCGACGCGCTGGCCTGGGACGGCGCGACGCTGAGCACGCCGCACGGCCCGGCCTGGCGCCTGCTGATCATCGGCGCCGGGCAGATCTCGCGTTACCTGGCGGGCATGGCGCAGGCGCTCGGCTACCGCGTGCTGGTCTGCGATCCGCGCGAGGAGTTCGCCGGCGAATGGGACGTGCCCGGCGCCGAGCGCGTAGCGGGTATGCCTGACGACGTGGTCAACGAACTGGCGCTCGATCCGCGCAGTGCCGTGGTGGCGCTGACCCACGACCCCAAGCTCGACGACATGGCGCTGCTCGAAGCGCTCAAGTCGCCGGCCTTCTACGTCGGGGCGCTCGGTTCGCAGCTCAACAACGACAAGCGGCGCGCCCGCCTGCTCGAATATTTCGACCTGACCGCTGCCGAGGTGGCGCGCCTGCACGGGCCGGTCGGTCTGCCGATCGGCAGCCGCACGCCGCCGGAAATCGCCGTCTCCATCCTGGCCGAGATGACTGCGGTCAAGAACTCGGTGCAGCCGGTGACGGCCGGCGCGGCGCGCGAGGCCGATCCTTACGCCTGCCGCGTCGGATGAGCCGGGGCGTCGTCGGCATCCTGCTCGCCGCCGGTTTCGCCCGGCGTTTCGGCAGCGACAAGCGGTTGCAACGCCTGGCCGACGGCCGCGCGATGGCCGTGGTCGCCGCCAGCCAGTTGCGTCAGGCGGGCGTGCCGGTGATCGCTGTCGTGCGCCCGGCGGATGCGCTACTCGCCGAACTGCTTGCAGCCGCCGGGTGTGAGGTGGTCAGGGCGCCGGCTGCGCAGCTCGGCATGGGGCATAGTCTGGCAGCCGGCGTTGCGGCGAGTCCGGATGCGGCGGGCTGGCTGGTCGCCCTGGCCGACATGCCGCGCCTGCAGGTTGCCTCGCATCGCGCCGTGCTCGCCGCGCTGCACGCCGGCGCGAGCCTCGCGCGCAGCGAACATGGCGGGCAGGCCGGGCATCCGGTCGGTTTTGCCGCGCGCTGGCGCGAACAACTGCTTGCCCTGAGCGGCGACGCCGGCGCGCGCCAACTGGTGCAGGCGGGCGCAGCCGAGCTGGTGCGCTGTCCGGTCGATGATCCCGGAGTGCTGTTCGACGTCGATCTGCCCGCCGATCTCGCCTGAGCCGGTGGGCAAAATTGCCCGTTTTTTGCGGTCGACCGGTGGCCGGCCGGCGACATAGGGCCTGACGACAGGCGCCGCCTGGGCTATGATTGTCCGATTGCCACAAGATAGATCCAAGAATGAACCCGACCCCCCTGAACGATGCCGATCTCGATCGTCTCGAAGAACTGCTTGAAGCCAATATTTTCAATGGCGATGCGATGCGCCTCGACGAAATCCAGGCCATTTTGTGCGCCATCGTGAGTGGACCGGTGGCCGTGCCGCCGACCGCCTGGTTGCCGGAAGTGCTGGGCGAAGGCATGGCCTCGGCCGAGGGCGATCCCATCCTCGGCGAAGCGGTCGAACTGCTGATGCGCCTCAACAACGACATCGCCGCCGCGCTGCTCGCCGATGAAACCGTGTCGCCGGTGCTCTATCCGCTCGACGAAAAGTGCGAAGACTACGACTACGCCGCCTGGGCCGATTCCTACGTGTTCGGGGCCGGCATGGCCGGCGACTGGTATGAGCTGGCCGGCAAGCATGCCGACGACCTGTCCGAGCTGCTTGAACCGATGTTCCTGTTGAACGGCATGCTCAAGGAAGACGTCGAGAAAAGCGGCGAGCGCTGGTTTGCGCCGGCCGAAGAAGCCCGCCTGGTTGCCGACATCCAGGAAAACCTGCCGGTCATCGTGCAGACGCTGTACAACTTCTGGCGCAACAAGCGCGCCGGCGGCACGGTCAAGCGCGAAGAGCCGAAGTCCGGTCGCAACGATCCGTGCCCCTGCGGCAGCGGTCGCAAATACAAGCAATGCTGCGGTTCGCCGGAAAAGCTGAACTGATCCGGATCCGGCATGCGAAAAGGGCCGCTCGTCGAGCGGCCCTTTTGCTTTTCGGCTTTTAGCCGAGGTCGACCGGTACGAACAGGCGCGAGTCGCCGCGCTCGACCAGGATGGCGACGCGCTTGCCGGCCTTGCTGACCAACTGGCGCAACTGCTCGGTGCTGCTCACCGCTTCGCCATTCACCGAAACGATGATGTCGCCGGGCTGGATGCCGGCGCGGGCAGCCGCGCCGCTCGCATCCTGGACGAGCACGCCGCCCTTGAGCTCGGCGCGGCGCTGCTCTTCCGGCGTCAGGGCACGGACCGCGACACCAAGCCGGCCCTTGTTGGGTTCGGCGCTGTCGTTGCTCGCCACCTTGGGTTCGCTGAAACTGCCGACTTTGGCTTCGATGACGCGGCTGGCACCGTTGCGCCAGATCTGCAGCTTGGCCGTCTCGCCGGCAGCCATGCCGGCGACGATGGCAGGCAGTTCGCCGGAGCCGGCGATTTCGCGGCCGTTGATGGCGAGAATGACGTCGCCCGGTTCGAGGCCGGCCTTGGCGGCCGGGCTGCCTTTTTCGACCGAACTGACCAGTGCACCGTTGGGCTTTTTCAGACCGAAGGAATCGGCCAGCGACTGGTTGATGTCCTGGATGGTGACGCCGAGCCGGCCGCGCTGCACCTTGCCGCTGGTCACGATCTGCTTTTCGATGCCCATCGCGACCTCGATCGGGATGGCGAAGGACAGGCCCTGGTAGCCGCCGCTGCGCGAGTAAATCTGCGAATTGATGCCGATCACTTCGCCGGCCATGTTGAACAGAGGGCCGCCCGAGTTGCCAGGATTGACCGCGACGTCGGTCTGGATGAAGGGCACGTAGCTGCCGTCGGGCAGGGTGCGCGACTTGGCCGAGACGATGCCGGCGCTGGCGCTGTTCTCGAAGCCGAAGGGCGAACCGATGGCGAGCACCCATTCGCCGACGCGCGTGTTGGCAGCGCTGCCGATCTTGACGGTGGGCAGGTTGCTGGCCTCGATCTTGAGCACGGCGACGTCGCTCGCCTTGTCGAGGCCTTTGACCTTGGCTTTGAATTCGCGCTTGTCGGTGAGCTTGACGGTGACTTCCTCGGCGCCCTCGACGACGTGGGCGTTGGTCAGGATGGTGCCGTCGCTGGTGACGATGAAGCCGGAGCCCTGGCCGCGCACCGGCGTTTCGCCGCCGCGCGGCTGGGCGCCGCGGAAACGGCGGAAGAATTCGTAGAAGGGATCGTCCGGGTCGATCTGCAACTGGTCAGCCTGGTTGTTGCCGGTCTTGCGCGAGCCGGTGACGCTGATATTGACCACGGCCGGTCCGTTGCGCTCGACGATCGTTCCCATGTCGGGCAGGGCGGCGCCCGGCGCGATGACCGGCGTTGCGGCGACCGGGGCGGGCGGGGTGGCGGCATTGGCTTCGCTGATCGTCTGGACGTGACCGAGCGAGTAGGCGCCGCCCAGGGCGGCGCTCAGGGCCAGGGCAATCACGGTGAGTTTCAGTTTGCGTACAGGCATGGCTGCTTTCTCCATTTTGTCTTTGTGGAAAATCCGGTGATCGTGGTTCAGGGCATCTGTTCGAGGCTGCTGCGCGTCTGGCGGCGGTCGACTTCGACGCTGGCCAGCTGGGTGGCAGCGCTTGGTGCACGTACCGCGCGGGTGTCGTTCTCGGCCATGGCAGCGCCGCCGAACAGGGCGCCGCTGCCGCCAGCGAGCAGGGCCAGGCGCAGGATGGCCCAGCGCAGGTTGTGGAGCGGGGAACGGGCCACTTGGCGCCGCTCGGGCAGGCCGAGGTAGGTGCGCGAGGTGGCAATGAAATTGGCGATGCTTGTCGCTTGCCGGGGATCGGTGATCAGCATGGCGGGGTCCTCTGCAAAAAAAGCACAGATGCCATGTTTGCCCAGAACGCCGGATTTTCAAGTACCCTTTTTGCGACGGTTTGTATCACGATGTTGCCAAGGGTAATCCCATGAAAATCTACCTCGCCGGTCCCGATGTCTTTCGTCCCGATGCCCTCGCCTGGGCCGAAGAGGCGCGCCGTGCGTGTCATGCTGCCGGACATCAGGCGCTGGTCCCGCTCGATGGTGTCGAAACGACGGCGGCGGGCATTTATTACGCCAATATCGGGCTGATCCGCGCCGCCGATGCGGTGCTTGCCAATCTCAACCCGTTTCGCGGCTGCGAGCCGGATTCCGGCACCTGTGTCGAGGTCGGCTTTGCGCTGGCGCTGGGCAAGCCGGTATTCGGCTATCTTGCTGTGGCGGAAGGAACGACCGAGCGCGTCGCCCGTCTGGCCGGGGCGCCGCTGGACATTCGCGACGGCCGGGCAGTCGACCGCGACGGCTTGTGCGTCGAGGATTTCGGCCTGCCGCTCAACCTGATGCTGGCGGTGCCGGTGCGCCTGGTGGTCGGTGGTCTGGGCGAGGCGCTGGCGCTGTTGAACGCCGGCTAGGCGGCGAGTCGGGCGAGCGGGTCCTGGCGGTAATAGTCGCGCAGCAGGGCGTAGAGCTCGGGATATTCGGCGGTGAGCAGCGCTGGCTGCTCGAAGAAATTTTCGCTGAGCACTGCGAAGAACTCGGCCGGATGCTCGCTGGCGTAGGGATCGATGCGCGTTTCCTCGCCGCTGTCCACGCGCTGGCAGAAGTCTTCCCAGGCGGCGAAAAACACCTTTTCCCAGCGGTCGACCGGTAAGCCGGCATGCAAGGCAGGAATGCCGTCGGCTTCGCCATTCAGCATGTCGAGCTTGTGGGCGAATTCGTGGATGACTACGTTGTAGCCGTCGCCGGCCATCTGCGCGTCGCGCCACGAGATGATCAGCGGCCCGCCTTCCCAGGCTTCGCCGGAGAGCACGTCGTCGTATTCATGCACGACGCCGTCCTCGTCGGCCATTTGCCGGGGTACGACGAACTCGTCCGGGTAAATCACGATGCCGACCCAGCCGCGATAGGCGCTCAGCCCGAATTCGAGGATGGGCAGGCAGCCCTGGGCGGCAATCGCGACGCACATCGCGTCGTTCAATTCGAGGCCGCCACCGGTGCTGAATTCCTTTTCGGCGAGGAATTCCTCGGCGAGCAATTTCAGCCTTTTTTGCTCGTCGACCGTCAGGACGGCGAGAAAGGGCAGACCGGCCACGGTCTGCGCCCAGAGGTCGGCGGCAATCTCGGGGCGGCGCCGGCCGCGCAGCCAGTCGAAGAGGCCCATTATTTCTTCGTGGTCAGCCAGATGCCGGTGAAGATCAGCGCGATGCCGAGGTAGTGGTACCAGTACGGGATTTCGCCGAGGAACAGGGCCGAGAGCAGGGTGCCGAAGACCGGCATCAGGTGGATGAACAGGCTGGCCTTGTTGGCGCCGACTTCGGCGACGCCGCGGTTGTAGAAAATGTAGCCGACGAAGCTCGGGAAGACGCCGACGTAGGCAATCGAAGCGAGTGATGCTGCGTGCAGGTTGATCTGCCGGCCGCCGGCGATTTCCCAGAGATAGGCCGGGGTCAGCGCGAGCAGGCCGACCGCGGTCATTGCGCCGAGCATCAGCATCGGATGCACGCCGGCCGGGCGCCAGGCGAGACCGACCGTGTAGATCGCCCAGACCAGCACGGCGCCGAGCATCCAGACGTCGCCGAGATTGAGGTTGAGATGCAGCAGGATGTTGAAGTCGCCGTGCGCGACGATGGTCAGCGCGCCGCATAGCGAGATCAGCACGCCGATGCCTTCGATCCGGCGCAGGTGCTTGCCGAGGAAGGCCCAGGAAATCGCGATGGTGGCGACCGGGATGAAGGAATTGAGCAGCACGGCATTGGTCGCCGAGGTGTATTGCAGCGCGATGTAGGCGAAGGTGTTGTAGCAGCCGACGCCGAGCACGCCGAGCAGCAGCACCGGCTTCCAGCCCTGTTTCAGTTGCGGCCACTGCGTTTTCAGGTGTGGCAGTGCGAGCGGCAGGACAAGCAGCAGCGCAATCGCCCAGCGCCAGAAGGCGAGGGCCATCGGCGGCACATCGGCGCGCACGCCGCGGCCGATCACCATGTTGCCCGACCAGAACAGTGCGGTCAGGGTCAGCAAGAGGTAGGGGCTGGTCAGGAAGTTGTGGTGTTTTGCAGTCATGGCGGGATTATGCCTGAGCCGGGAGAGGCCTTTCAGAGCGGATATCCCCAATAGGGTTCCCGCTGTTTGTCGGGAAGGCGCATTCGCCGGCATCGCTTGCCGCTTCCCGGACGGTATAATTCGCGGCATGGTTTCCGTCGTTCATTCCGTCGCCGCCCAGAGCGACTTCGATAAGTTCCTCGCCACCCTCTCCGCAGGGTTGGCCGAGCCCGATGCAGAGCGCCTGAAAAAGGCCGTTGAATACGCCTGGGAGAGCTACGGCGACCGGGTGCTCGGCAGCGGCGAGCGGGTCTGGTCGCACGCACTGGGCATGGCGGTGATCATCGCCGGTCTCAAGCTCGACGCCGAATCGCGCATCGCCGCCATGCTCTTTGCCATTCCGTCCTACGACGAGCATGGCGTGGCGCGCATCGAGGAAAAATTCGGCAAGCCGGCGGCACATCTGGTCGCCGGCGTTTCCCGCCTCGATCGTCTGCGGCCGATCACCAAGGGCTTTGTCGCGGCCAATATCGAGGCTGGCGAAGTCAATCCGGCCGAGGTCAAGGCGCAGGTCGAAGTGCTGCGCAAGATGCTGCTCGCCATGGTCGAGGACATCCGCGTCGTGCTGCTGCGCCTGGCCAGCCGGACGCAGACCCTGCGCTTCTATGCGGCCAACCCGGACGACCTGCGCGTCCAGGTGGCGCGCGAAACGCTGGAGCTCTATTCGCCGCTCGCCAACCGGCTCGGTGTCTGGGAACTGAAGTGGGAACTGGAAGACCTGTCCTTCCGCTTCATCCACCCGGATACCTATAAAAAAATCGCCAAGATGCTCGACGAGAAGCGCAGCGAGCGCGAGCAGTTCATCGTCGAAGCCGTCGCCAGGGTGCGTCAGGAGCTGGCTGCGGTCGGCGTTGAAAAGGCCGAGATCTACGGCCGCCCGAAGCACATCTACAGCATCTGGAACAAGATGCGCAAAAAGGGCGTCGAGTTCTCTGAGGTCTATGACGTGCGCGCCCTGCGCATCATCGTCGACGACCTCAAGGACTGCTACACCGCGCTTGGCATCGTGCATAACCTGTGGTCGCCGATTTCCAAGGAATTCGATGATTACATCTCGAATCCCAAGGGTAACAACTACCGCTCGCTGCATACTGCCGTGCGCTGCCCGGATGGGCGCAGCCTGGAAATCCAGATCCGTACCTGGGAAATGCACAAGCACGCCGAACTCGGCGTTGCCGCCCACTGGCGCTACAAGGAAGGCAGCAAGCGGGTCGGTGGTGACGACTACGACGACAAGATCGCCTGGCTGCGCCAGCTGCTGACCTGGAAGGACGAAGTCGCCGACAGTTCCGACTGGGTGTCGCGCTACAAGCAGGCGGCGCTCGACGAAACGCTCTATGTCATGACGCCGCAGGGCAAGGTGGTCGACCTGCCGCAGGGCTCGACGCCGGTCGACTTCGCCTACCGCGTGCATACCGATCTCGGTCATCGCTGTCGCGGCGCCAAGGTCAACGGTCATCTGGTGACGCTCAATACGCCGCTCGAGACCGGGCAGCAGGTGGACATCATCACCGCCAAGGTCGGTGGGCCGTCGCGCGACTGGCTCAACCCGACGCTGAACTACATTCATACCAAGAGCGCGCGGGTCAAGGTGCGTGCCTGGTTCTCGAACCTGGCGCTGGAAGAAACCCTGGCCGAAGGCCGGGCAATCGTCACCAAGGAATTGCAGCGGGCCGGCCAGACCGGGGCCAATATCGAGGAGTTGTCGCACAAGCTCGGCTTCTCGCGTGCCGACGACATGTATATCGCCGCAGCGCGTGGCGAGATGAACCTGCGCCAGTTCCAGACCGTGGTGCGCGGTGGCGACCTGCTCGCCGAAACGCTGGCGCCGGACGAGGTGCAGACGCGGCCGAGCAAGCCGGTCGAAGGCAACCAGGGCATCCTGATCGTCGGCGTGGACAAGTTGCTGACCCAACTGGCGCGTTGCTGCAAGCCGGCACCGCCCGACGAGATCCAGGGCTTCATCACGCGCGGCAAGGGCATCTCGATCCACCGCATGGATTGCTCCAATTTTGCCAATCTTGCCGCCATGCACCCGGAGCGCGTCATCGAGACCGACTGGGGGGTGCAGACGACCGGCGTTTTTGCTGCCGACATCGTCGTCGATGCGCATGACCGGCAAGGCCTGCTGCGCGATATTTCGGAAATCTTCACGCGCGAAAAGCTCAACGTCGTCGGCGTCAATACCCAGTCCAAGCAGGGCAAGGCGCACATGAGCTTTACCGTCGAAATCACCAACCTGCAGCAGATGCAGAAAACGCTGACCCTGATCCACGATGTCGAAGGCGTGGTCGGCGTGCGGCGCGCCTGACCGGAGAAAAGCGATGAAGGGAAATTTTGCGGCCATTGCGCTGGCGGTGATCGGGGCGCTGGCCCTGGCGGTCAATCTCGATCTGCTCGAAATCGATCTGGTCAATCTGCTGCGCAAATGGTGGCCGCTGGCGCTGATTGCGCTGGGCGTGGCGCTTTACTTCACGCCGGACGACCAGCCGCGCCGCTAGGTTTGGTCCTGCTGCCTGCGGGGCTGCATTTGCAGGTGCGGTGAACAAACAAAAGGGCAGAAATGCGGCGAGTACCGCATTTCTGCCCTTTTTTCAGCGTCGACCGTTCAAACGCCGCCCAGCGTCAGGCGCAGTTCGCCCTGCGCATTGTGCGGCTTGGCCCGGGCCGAGCGCCGGCGCTGGTACACGCCCTGGCTGTTCATGTCCCAGCCCTGCTGGTTGTCAGCCATGTAGAACTTGAGGCCTTCGGTGATGACGCGCTTTTTCAGCTTGGGATCGAGAATCGGGAAGGCGAGTTCGATGCGCTTGAAGAAATTGCGCTCCATCCAGTCGGCGCTGGACAGATAGACCGATTCCTTGCCGCCGGCGAAGAAATAGAAAATCCGGTGGTGTTCGAGGAAGCGGCCGATGATCGAGCGGACGCGGATGTTGTCCGACAGGCCTGGCACGCCTGGGCGCAGCGCACAGACGCCGCGCACGATGAGATCGATCGAGACGCCGGCCTGCGAGGCTTCGTAGAGGGCGTTGATGACCTCGGCTTCGAGCAGCGAATTCATCTTGGCGACTATGCGCGCCTTGCCGCCAGCTCGCGCCGTTTCGGCCTCGGCCTGGATCGCGGCAACGACGTTCGGTTGCAGCGTGAATGGCGCCTGCCACAAGTGTTTCAGCGTGCGCGCCTTGCCCAGACCGGTCAACTGCTTGAAAACTTCGGAAACGTCGTGGGTGATTTCCTCGTTGGCGGTCATCAGGCCGAAGTCCGAGTAAAGGCGGGCAGTACGCGGGTGATAGTTGCCGGTGCCGAGATGGGCGTAGCGCTTGAGGCCGCCTTCTTCACGGCGCACGATGAGCAGCGCCTTGGCGTGCGTCTTGTAGCCGACCACACCATAGACGACATGCGCGCCGACTTCTTCGAGCTTGGTCGCCCAGCTGATGTTGGCTTCTTCGTCGAAGCGCGCCATCAGTTCGACGACGACGGTGACTTCCTTGCCGTTCTGCGCGGCGCGGATCAGCGACTGCATCAGCACCGAGTCGGTGCCGGTGCGATACACCGTCATCTTGATCGCGACGACATTCGGGTCGCTGGCCGCCTGGTTGAGCAGTTCGATGACCGGCGAGAA
This sequence comes from Quatrionicoccus australiensis, assembly GCF_020510425.1. Classification (NCBI taxonomy): domain Bacteria; kingdom Pseudomonadati; phylum Pseudomonadota; class Betaproteobacteria; order Rhodocyclales; family Azonexaceae; genus Quatrionicoccus; species Quatrionicoccus australiensis. The sequence goes on along the minus strand of NZ_JAHBAH010000001.1, from coordinate 161,043 downwards.
CGACTGGTAGGGATGGTGCAGCAGGATGTCGCCGCGGCGGATGCTGGCGAAAATATTGACGCCCTTGCCGACCGCCTTGGGAATGCCGGGCACGAAGGAGGAAAACTTCATCTCCGGACGGTCGACCCAGTCCGGCACCTGCATCAGGCGAACCAGGTTGACCGGGCCATGTACGCGGTAGAGATCGGCATCCTTGAGGCCGAACTGGGCGAGCAGGAATTCGGTCATTGCCGGCGAGCAGTTGTCGGCCACTTCGAGGCGCACGGCATCGCCGAAATGGCGGTGCGGCAGTTCGCCCTGCAGCTTGGTGCGCAGGTTGGTGACTTCTTCTTCGTCGACGAAGAGGTCGGAGTTGCGCGTGGCGCGGAACTGGTAGCAGCCGAGCACGCTCATGCCGGTGAATAGTTCGCCGACAAATTCGTGCAGGATGGACGACAGGAAAACGAAGCCGTATTCGCAACCGGCCAGTTCTTCCGGCAGGCGGATGACGCGCGGCAAAACACGCGGCGCCTGGACGATGGCGGCGTTGGAACTGCGCCCGAAGGCGTCCTTGCCTTCGAGCTCGACGGCGAAATTGAGGCTCTTGTTGAGCACCTTGGGGAAGGGGTGCGACGGATCGAGTCCGATCGGCGTCAGCACCGGCACCATCTCGCGGATGAAGTAATTGCGGATCCATTCGCGCTGCGCTTCGTTCCACGACGAGCGACGCAGGAAGCGGATGCCTTCTTCGGCCAGTGCCGGCAGGATCACGTCGTTGAGGTGCAGGTATTGTTCGGTGACGATGGCATGCGCTTCGGCCGAAACCAGGCGGAAGGCCTCATGCGGCGTCTTGCCGTCGGTGGTCGGAACCTGCGCGTTGGCCTTGACCTGTTCCTTGAGGCCGGCCATGCGGATCTCGAAAAACTCGTCCATGTTGCTGGACACGATGCACAGGAAGCGCAGGCGCTCGAGCAGCGGCACCCGTTCGTCTTCCGCCTGGGCCAGCACGCGCCGGTTGAAGGCGAGCATACCGAGTTCGCGGTTGAGATAGTTCTCGGTCGGGAAGCGGGGTTTGATTTGGGGATGATGCATCGCGCGCTCCATGTGTTTTCTGAAGTATATTCCTTAAGCCCATCATTTTGTTGCACTAATGTTTCAGTGTGATGACATGGGGTGAGCCTGTGGCAGCGGCGGCGCGGTCCACGAAAAACGCCGCCCGAAAAGGCGGCGTTGGCTTTCTGCTGCGGATAATCGCTTATTGCTTGATCGCTTCGATAGCGACTTCGATGCGCACTTCGTCACCGACGTAAGGCGCGTACTTGCCGGCATTGAATTCCGAGCGCTTGACCACGGTCCAGGCATTGGCGCCGATCGCATCCTTCTTCAGCATCGGGTGCGGCATGGCCTGGAAGGAGGTCACGGTCAGGGTCACCGGCTTGGTGACGCCCTTCAGGGTCAGGTTGCCTTCGACGCTGACCGGCTTGTCGCCTTCGAAGACGACCTTGGTCGACTTGAAGGTAGCGGTCGGGTACTTGGCGGTGTCGAGGAAGTCTTCACCCTGGATGTGTTCGTTGAAGGTGTCGAAGCCGGTATCGACGGATTTGGTGTCGATCACGATGTCGACCGAGCCGGTCTTGGCGACCTTGTCGAAAACGACCTTGCCGCTGTTCTTGTTGAAGCGCGAAAGTTGGGTCGAGTAGCCAAAGTGGCTGTACGAGAAGCGCGAGAAGGTGTGCGTGCTGTCGGCGACGTAGGTTTCCGGGGCGGCCAGCGCCGGGGCTGCGGCAGCGGCGGAAAGGACGAGGGCGGCGGCGATCTTGTTGAGTTTTTGCATGGTGATTCTCCTGTTTGGGGTTGGGGTCTTACTTGCTGTTGGCGGTGATGTGGAACTTGATCAGGACGTCGTTGGCGACGATGTCGAACTTGGCCCAGGAGCCTTCGCCGATAGCGAAATCGGCGCGGCGGATGCTGAAGCTGCCGTCGAAGGTGCCGCTCTTGCCCTGCGCCGTGAAGGTGGCGGGGACAACGACGGGCTGCGTCTTGCCCTTGATGCTGAGCTGGCCGGTGACTTCGTACTTGTTGCCACCGAGCGGCTTGACGCCGGTCGACACGAAACGCGCGGTCGGGAAGGCCTTGGTGTTGAACCAGGGCTTGCCGGCCACTTCGTCGTCTCCTTCCGGGGCGCCGGTGTCTACGCTGGCCAGTTCGACATCGAAGCTGGCGCTGGCCGACGCCGGGCGGGCCGGATCGAAGGCGAGCTGGCTGGAAAAGCGCTTGAATTTGCCGTCGACCGCTACACCCATCTGCTTGTAGGTGAAGTTGATGGCGCTCTTGTCGGCCTGGACCTGGGTGAATTCGGCGGCGTGGGCCGCGAAGGCGGTAGTCAGTGCGAAAGCGAGGGCGATGCGTTTCATGTCAGTTCTCCTTGGCGTGACGGGGCAACATGCGAGTCAGGATGTCGTCCTTGTCGATGAAGTGGTGCTTGAGGGCGGCGCCGATATGGGCGAGCAGGGTGAGGATGAAGAGGATGGCGAGCGCTTCGTGGACTTCGGCGAGCTGCGCACCCAGTTCCTTGTTCTTTTCGAGCAGGTCGGGGATCGGCAGGATGCCGAACCAGACGGTTTGGAAGCCCTTGGCCGAACTCATCAGCCAGCCGGAGAGCGGCAGCGCCAGCATCAGCAGGTAGAGCGCCAGGTGACCGGCGTGCGCCGCCAGTTGCATCAGCTTCGGCATGCTCGCCGGCAGCGCGGGCGGCCGGTGTGCGACGCGCCAGGCGAGGCGGACCAGGACGAGCAGGAAGGCAGTGACGCCGGCCCACTTGTGCCAGGAATAAAGCTGCAGCTTTTCCGGCGACAGCGGCAGGTCATGCATGTAGAAGCCGAGCGCGAGCAGGCCGATGAGCAGGATCGCCATGGCCCAGTGCAGGCCCTTGGCAGTACGGGTGTAATGAGTGGACACGGTCAACCTCCTTATTGGGGCAAAAATGAATAGGCATCCATCGCGATCACGTAATCGTCGATGCCGGCATGGAAACGTTCGGTGCTGGCGTTTTCGCCCGCTGCTCCGAGTGCGACATAAAGCGGCAGCAAATGTTCATCGCTGGGATGCGCCTGGACACCACCCGGGCTTTGCCGGCGGTAGTCGAGCAGGGCGTCGATGTCGCCAGCCTGCAGGCGTTCGCTCAGCCAGTCGGTGAACTCGCGCACATAGGCCGGTGTCTGACCACCATTGCGCCAGGCCATCTGGTAATCGCGCAGGTTGTGCGTGACATTGCCCGAGGCGATCACGAGAAAGCCTTTCGCGGCGAGCGGGGCAAGCGCCCGGCCGAGTGCGTAGGCCTGTTGCGGCCCGCCATGGCTCTGGATGGACAGCGGGATGACCGGCACGTCGGCTTCCGGGAACATCAGACGCAGCGGCACCCAGGCGCCGTGATCGAGGCCGCGCCCGGCATCGCTGGCGACCGGCAGGCCGGCGCTGCGGATTGCGGCCACCACCTCGTCGGCCGCTTCGCGGCAGCCGGTGGCCGGGTAGTTGAGCGCATAGAGCTCTTCCGGGAATCCCCAGAAGTCATGAATGGTTTCCGGTCGGACGGCGTAGCCGACGGTCGGCTCGGCCGTATCCCAGTGCGCGCTGACGATGACGATGGCGCGCGGCAGCGGGAGCTGGCGGGCCGCCGCGGCGATCGCCGCACCGGCCGCACCGGGGCGCAGCGCGAAAGTCGGCGCGCCGTGCGGAACGAAAAGAGCGGGTAGGGACTGTGTCATTGCTGCGACTCCTGATGCGATGGGCGTACTTTAGTCCTCCTTTTTGCAGCGAAATAGCCGACAATCGGCAAATGTTTATTGCTGGATAAGCAACAATGGATAGACTCGAAGCCATGCATCTCTTCGTGCGTGTCGCCGAACTGGGCAGTTTTTCGGCGGTAGCGCTGCAACTGGGCCTCGCCCGTTCGGTGGTAACGCGCCAGATTGCGGCGCTCGAAGCGCATCTCGGCGTCAAGCTGATGGTGCGCAGTACGCGCCGCCTGGCGCTGACCTCGGCCGGTACCGCCTACCTGGAAAAATGCCGGGTCATTCTCAATCTCGTCGAGTCGGCCGAGACCGACGTCGCCGAGGAGCGCCTGACGCCGCGCGGCAATATCCGGATCAGCCTGCCGCTGAGCTTCGGCCTCAAGCGCCTGGCACCGCTGCTGCTCGATTTCTCGCAGCGCTATCCCGAAGTTGGCCTCGAGATGGATTACAGCGACCGGCGGGTCAAACTGATCGAGGAGGGCATCGACCTGTCGATCCGCATCACCCGGCGCCTCGAACCCGGCGACGTGGCGCGCAAGATCGGTCACAGCCGCATGCTGGTGCTCGCCGCGCCGGATTACCTGGCAAGGCATGGCCGGCCGCGCCATCCGTCCGAACTGGCGCATCACGAATGTCTGGGCTACACCGCCGGCGGCGGCAGCCTGGCCTGGCAGTTCATGGTTGCCGGGCAACTGGAAAGTTTTGTCATGCATAGCCGCATCAACGCCAACAACGGCGACGTGCTGACCGAGGCGGCAGCGCAGGGCCTGGGCATCACCTGTCAGCCCGATTTCATCATTGACGACTATCTGGCATCCGGCCGGGTCGAGGCCATCCTTGCTGACTTTCCGATTCCCGAACTCGGGATTTACGCCATGTTGCCGAGCAACCGGCATGTGCCGCACCGGGTGCGCGTGCTGATGGATTTCCTCGCTTCCGGGTTGGCCGAGCCGGCAATTTAGGTGTTTTTCCGGCGTCGACCGGTCGACGCCGGAATTTTCGCTGTTTTCAGGCGGCGAGCAGGGCCTGCAACTGGCTGAAGAAAGCCTTGTCGCGCTCGTATTGGCCGTCAGCGAGCATTCCCTTGGTCGTTTCGAGCGCGGCCAGGAAATTGTCGACGACCTGGCGATAGCTGTCGGTCTCGTCCGCTGCGTATGGCGCCCCCTGGCTCTGTCCGTCGATCCGGATGCCGTAGATGGCATCGTGCATCATCAACTGATAGGTCATCATCTGCCCCGGAGCCATGTCGGCCGTGGCCTGGAACCAGGCCTCCTTGACGGCCGCGGGCGCGTCGCTGGGCGGGAAGGACATGGTTCGGGCCGCGCCCACCTCTTCGATCCCGTCGGCGTTCAGGTCTACCGCGTAGCCTTCGGGCAGCAACAGGTTTTCGGCGCCTTCCTCGCTGATGGAGGCGGTATCGATACGGTCGGCGAGGCAGTGGTTCTGGCGCACGGCATCAAGCTCCTTCGCCGACAGCGAGCCGAGAAACTGGCGGGCATTGTCCATGCCGCCCGAACTGTAGGCCTTGTTCAGCACCTCGGCGTAGAGCGCCTGACTCTCAGTGCTGACGCCGCGCAGGGCGGAAAGTTCACGATGCGTGCTGCCGAGGATATCGGTCAGCGATTGGCTGGCAGTATCGCTTTCGCTGCTCGCCGATATCGGGTTTTGCGCTGCAAATGCGGCCTGGTAAGCCGCGTAAAAACTGCTGTCCGGTGTTTCGCGGTAGCCGTGGCGCTGCGCCGCAGTAATCGGTGTGCCGACGTTTCTGATCTGCATGATCTTGCCTTTCTCCCGGAAAAATTTGCCGTTGTCAGCCTGTTTTGCCGGTCATTCGCTGGCGTTTCGGCCATTGCCGGCCGCTTTGGGCTTGCCCGGGGAAATTAGCAGGGAATATGCCAGTTGAACGGCGTGGCGAGGCGTCAGGGCCGCTCAGCTTGAAATCGGCGAGGTGGATGATGTCAGCCATGGCAGAAGTATGCGAAAACTGTTGCCCGGTTTGCGCGTCCCCCGGATTTTTCGGGCTCCCAGGGTATTTACCCGCTGATTGGTGGCTAGCCCTTCGGCATTGTTCACCTGGCGTTTCGTTATTGCGGCCGGCCTTGCCTGGTGCTGTTCTTCCGGCTTCCCCTTCTGCTAAGCTGCGTTTTCCCTACTCCGGAGTTTTCAGATGCGGATCATGATCGTCGATGACAATGCAGCCATGCGCAAGCTGCTTGCCGCATTGTTTGCCGCGGCCGGTCATGAAGTGGTGGGTTCCTTCGGCGATGGCGATGGTCTGGAGGATCAAGTCCGCTCCATCCTGCCCGATGTGCTGTGTCTTGATTACCATCTGCCGGGGCGTGACGGGCTGACCATCATCAAATCGATCCAGGCGGAATGGCCGCAGATCGACGTTGTCTTCATGACTGCTTCGGCGGAAACGGACATCGAAGAGCGGGCTGCGGATGCCGGGGCTTCCGGCTTCATCCGCAAGCCTTTCGGTCAGGTGCAGATCTTTGCCGAATTGCAGGCGGTTGCCGATACCCGCCATGCCGCCAATCACCAGGCCGGCGCCGGCGCCCCCAATGCGCCGGCACCGGTGCGCGGCAAGCGAGAGACGGCGGTGATCGCCGATGACAATGGCTCGGTGCGTCTGGTGCTCAAGGGCTTGCTCGAAGAAAACGGATTGATCGTCGTGCAGTCGGTGGCGAACGGGGCCGAGGCGGTACAGGCGGTACGCAATCATCAGCCGCGGGTGCTCTGCCTGGACGTCAACATGCCGGTGATGGGCGGCCTGGAAGCGCTGCCGCAAATTGTCGAGGCCAGCCCGCAAACCTCGGTCATCATGGTCACCGGTTGTGCCGACAAGAAGCTGGTCAGCCAGGCTGCAGGCCTGGGCGCCGTCGGCTACATCCTCAAACCCTTGCGTCCGGCCTACGTCGAAACCTTCATCCGGCGCTTGCTCGGTCGCTGAAGCTGCTGTTTCAGCGTGCCGCTGACAGCCATTTGAGCAGCGTCGCAAACAGGATTTCCGGATCGACCGGCTTGGCAATGAAGTCGTCCATGCCGGCTTCCATACAGCGCGCCTTGTCCTCGGCGAAGGCATTGGCAGTCATTGCCAGGATGGGCAGCTTGGCGCAGCCGGGCAGCTCGCGAATGCGTCGGGTTGCTTCCAGGCCATCCATGCGCGGCATCTGCATATCCATCAGGATCAGCTGGTACGGATGCTGGCTGGCCATGGCGACGGCCTCGACCCCGTCCGCCGCGACATCGACGGCAAGTTCAAGGTCGCTGAGGATCTCGAGGGCGATTTCGCGGTTGATCGGCTCATCCTCGACGAGCAGGATGCGGCTGCCGGCGTAATTGCTGTGCAGTATTTCCTCCGCTTGCTGTGCCTTGACTGCCATCGGCCTGGGCCTATCCAGACGGTCGCGCGCCAGCCTGACGGAAAACCAGAACAGGCTGCCTTCACCTTGGCGACTGCTGACGCCGGCATCCCCGTCCATCAACTGGGCGAGACGGCGCGTGATGTTGAGGCCAAGCCCGGTGCCTCCGTGGTGGCGGGTGGTCGAGTTGTCGGCTTGTTCGAAAGCCGAGAACAGGCGTCGCTGGGCTTCCTCACTGATGCCGCTGCCGGTGTCCTCGACTTCGAAGCGGAGGTGGACATCATCTGCCGACTGTTCGATGAGCCGGGTGCGCAGCGTGATGTGGCCGCTGTCGGTAAATTTGACGGCGTTGATTACGTAATTGAGCAAGGCCTGCCGGATCCGGGTCGGATCGCCGAGCAGGTTGCCGGGCAGGGCGCTGGTTTCGACGCGCAGGTCGAGGTTCTTGGCGTGGACGCGCTCGGCCATCAGCGAGACGACATCGGCAACCAGGGCGCCGACATGGACCGGAATCGACTCCAGGGTCAGTTTGCCGGCCTCGATTTTCGACAGGTCGAGAATGTCGTTGATGATTGCCAGCAGGTGTTGCCCGGCGACCTCGATCTTGCCCAGGCGTTCGGCCTGGCGCGGCGTGATGCTGTCCCGTCGCAGCAGGTGCACCATGCCGGTGATGGCATTCATCGGGGTGCGGATTTCATGGCTCATGTTGGCCAGGAAGGAACTCTTGGCGCGGTTGGCGGCCTCGGCCTCGGCGGCATGGGCTGCGAGCTCGGTGTTGAGCGCAGCGATCTGGCGGGTGCGTTCATCGACCAGTTCTTCAAGATGCAGGCGATAGCGTTCCAGTTCCTCGATGTTGTGCTTTTTCTCGGTCACGTCTTCCTTGACCGAGAGGTAATGCGTGATCCGGCCATCGCTCTGGCGGATGGGCGAGAAGATCTGGTGTTCGATATAGGTTTCGCCATCCTTGCGCCGGTTGATGAACTCACCCTGCCAGGGCCGGCCGTTGCCCAGCGCCTGCCACAGCGCCGCATAGGTCTCCGGCTGCGTGCGGCCGGACTGCAGGAAGTGCGGATTGCGCCCGATCACTTCATCGAATGCGTAGCCGGAGGTCTTGCAGAATGCTTCATTGACGTATTCGATCTCGCAGCGCGTATTGGTGATGATGATTGAATTCGGGCTTTGTTCGACCGCCTGCGAGAGCTTGCGCAGCTTTTCCTCCGAGGCGCGCTGGGCGCTGACATCGAACCAGGCGACGACCGTGCCGATACTTTCGCCATCCTGAACGACCGGGCGGCCCCAATACTCGACGGGAACAGCCTGACCGTCCTTGCGCCAGAAGACTTCGCCTTCGACATGGACGCCATTTTCATTGAGGTTGTTGAGGCCGGCGGGGCATTCGCAGGCTGGATAGAGCGTACCGTCGGCGTGCGAGTGATGAATGGTGGTGTGCATGCGCTGGCCAAGCAGTTCGCTTTCGTCGGCATAGCCGAGCAGCTCGATACAGGCGCGGTTGACGAAGATGCAGGTGCCGTCGCGGTCGGTGCCGTAAATGCCTTCCGCCATCGAGTCGAGGAGCAGGCGGAATTTTCTCTCGCTTTGTTCCAGGCGGGTGAGGGATTCGCCCTGGGCCCGGTTGGCTTCGTGTACGGTCCGGAAATAAAGCCAGCCGCCATAAATGGAGAAAAACAGCAGTCCGCCGGCGATCGCCAGCAGCACGAAAAGCCAGGTCCGGTTGTCCTGGATATCCGGCCAGGATTCAAGATAGTGCGGCAGGTAAACGCTGATCCCGTCGGCGGACAAGGTTTGTTTTTCGAGAATGAGCGGGGTGTTGCGGCGACTTTTCAGCAAATCGGGAAAATTGTCATCGCCCCAGCCCGATAGTTGCATCGGCTCCGCTTTCGCCAACTGATAGCGTTGCAGGCGCTGATATTCACTGAATTGCTCCAGGGTGTTGCCGGGAACGGTTCGCCACAGCAAGGCGGGATCGGTGGACGAGACAACGACGCCATGCGCGTCCGTCAGAAAGACACCGCTGCCGGCGAAATGCTGGGTCAGGCTGCGAATGTTGAGTTTGACCGCAATCGTGCCGAGATTCCTGCCCTCGGCCAGAACCGGTGCGGCGAAGTAGAGGCCGGGAATCCGGCTGACCTTGCCGATGGCAAATTGCCGCCCCGGCTTGCCGGCTTGCGTGCTGTGGAAATAATCGCGTTCGCTGAAGTCGGTGCCGACAAAACTGTCCGGCTCCCCGGCGTTGCTGGCGGCAACGCTGCGGCCGTCGGGCGTCATGATCCAGATGACGTCGGCCTTCAGTACTTTCGCCTGGCTCAGCAGATAACGGTTGAGTTCTGCCAGTTGCTGGCTTTCGCTTCGTTGCTGAGCCGGCGCGTCCTTGCCGGATGATCGGGCGGCAGCCGGTCCGGCGAGTTTTTGTTGCAATTGCCGGATGGCGGGTTCGTGCGCCAGCGCTTCCGGTAGCGCCGCCTGCCAGTTCAGGGTTTCCTGGATGCTGGCGGCGACATAGCTCAGTTGCCGGTGGGCAGTTGCGGTTTCCTGTTGGTAGAGTTCAGCGGACAGGTGCGAGGTGTAGAGCGAAGCAAGTACCCAGGCGATCCCCGTCCAGATCAGCCCCATGGTCAGCAATGGCCGGTAGTGGGCGGTATCGAACGCCATGGCGTGACGTTTGCCGATTGCGGCAACCACCATGGCGATGATGATGGCGATGATGGCCAGGGCGAGTGCCGTGGCGAGCAGGGAGGGCGTCAGCTGCGAAACGGGAATGCCGGCATCGCCGTCACGGACAAAATAGGCCGCCGCCATCGCGGTGTAGTGCATGCCGGAAATCGCCAGGCCCAGTGTGCTTGCCGCAGCCAGGTTGGCCCATGGGCCGCTGGGCAGCCAGCGGTCGATTCTCGCCTTGAGCCAGAGTGCCGGGATGGCCAGGCAAACCGCGACCGCGAGCGAGACGAAAAACAGGGTTCGGTCGTAACGCACCAGTCCGTCGAGGCGCATCGCGGCCATGCCGGTGTAGTGCATGAGGCCGATGCCGAGCGCGATCAGGGTGCCGCCGAGCAGCAAATCCGGCGTGTCGAGCACTTTCCGGCTGATCAGTGCCAGCGCCAGGCTGCAGGCAAGAACGCCGGGGATGATCGAAACGGTCGTCAGCCACGGCGAATAGGCGACGCTGCAGGGAAGCTGGAAGGCCTGCATGCCGACGAAATGCATCGCCCAGATACCAAGCCCCATGGTGATGCCACCTGCTGCAAGCCAGTTGCGGCGTTGTCGGCGATCGTCGAGCCTGGTTGTCAGGTCGGAGACGAGCAGGGCGGCAAAGGCAGCGAAGATGGCAATCAGCAATGAGGCCACGACCAGCAGCGGGTCGTACTGACCAATGTAAAGAAGGCTGTCGGGTGGCGCGCTGCTGACGAGTTCGAGCATGAAGGGGCGGTTGCCTGTTTTTTGGGCTGCTGGGCCGAAACAGTATATATCTTAAGGCAGAGTGCGCTCCTTTCTTTGCTTCTCCATCGGTCAACGCCTGTTGATGGTCGTTTTTCGGGCGTGTGCAGTATGTTTTTTGCACTTGCCGATGAATTTTTTTCGCTGATGCAAGGTCATATCCAACTTGGCGCTTTCGCCATCACCAAAACATGGAGCACAACATGAGCAATTCCGTAACCCTGGGCGGCAATCCGATCGAAGTGGGCGGCGTCTTTCCCGTCAAGGGCAGCGCCGCCCCGGCCTTTGCGCTGGTCGGCAAGGATCTGGCCGATGTCACGCTGGCCAGCCTGGGCGGTCAACGCAAGATTTTGAACATTTTTCCCAGTGTCGATACGCCGACCTGCGCGACCTCTGTGCGCAAGTTCAACCAGTCGGCCAGTGAGTTGAAGAACACCGTCGTGCTGTGCATCTCGGCCGATCTGCCGTTTGCGCAAAGCCGTTTCTGCGGTGCCGAGGGCCTGGCCAACGTGCAGACCCTGTCCACCATGCGCGGCCGCGATTTCCTGGCCGCTTACGGCGTCGCCATCGCCAGCGGGCCGCTCGCCGGGCTGGCGGCGCGCGCCGTCATCGTGCTTGATGAAAATAATCAGGTACTGCACAGTGAACTGGTCAGCGAAATCAAGCAGGAGCCGGATTACGCCCCGGCTCTCGCCGCGCTCGCCTGACCCCATCCCGGCGCGGCAGCGTTTTCTGCTTCGCCGGGCGGTCGACCGCTGTAAACGCAGGTTTTTCCCATGCCGATGCGCCGTTTTTCCGTGCCGCCGTCTTCCGGCGGCTTGAAACTGTCCGAACTGATTTCGGCGCTGTCGCACGCGCTCGACATCACCGAAGGGCAGCCGGCCGGGCATTGCATCCGCTGCTGCTGGATCGGCATGCACATCGGTCGGACGATCGGGCTCGCTGACGAGGCGCTGTGGGAGCTCTATTACACGCTGCTGCTCAAGGATCTCGGCTGCAGCAGCAACGCGGCACGCATCTGCGAGCTGTACCTGACCGACGACCTCGCTTTCAAACGCGACTTCAAGACGGTCGGCGACAGCCTGCCACAGGTGCTGCAATTCGTGCTCAGCCATACCGGTCTCAAGGCCGGGCTGGCCGAACGCTTTCGCACCGCGTTGACGATCATGCGCGACGGCAGCGAGATCGCACAGGAACTGATTGCGACGCGTTGCCAGCGCGGTGCCGAAATCGCCCGCCTGCTGCGTTTTCCGGAAGCGGTCGCGGCCGGGATTTACAGCCTCGATGAGCATTTCAACGGGCAGGGCCGGCCGGCAGCACTGGCCGGCGATGCGATCCCGCTCTATGCGCGGATCGCGCTGCTCGCCCAGGTCATCGACGTCTTCCACACGACCGGCGGGCCGGGCGCAGCACTCGACGAAATCCGCCAGCGTTCCGGCAACTGGTTCGATCCGCTGTTGGTGCAGGCCTTCGAGCTCGTTGCCGATGACGATGCCTTCTGGGCCATGCTGGCCGCACCGGAAGTCGGCGCCGCCATCCTGGCGCTCGAACCGGCCGCGCACATCGTTGATCTGGATGACGATTACCTCGACGACATCGCCGCCGCCTTCGGCCAGGTGGTCGACTCGAAGAGTCCTTACACCAGCGGCCACAGTGCGCGCGTGGCGCTTTACACCGACCTGATCGCCGAAGAAATGGGCCTGTCCGCCGAGCGTCGGCGCTGGCTCAAGCGCGGTGCGCTGCTGCACGACGTCGGCAAGCTCGGTGTCAGCAACAGCGTGCTCGACAAGCCGGGCAAGCTCGACGCCGAGGAGTGGGAAGCGGTCAAGGCGCACGCGATGTACACCGAAACCATCCTGGCGCGCATCGCTGCTTTTTCCGAGCTGGCCGTCGTTGCCGCGGCGCATCACGAGCGTCTCGACGGCAAGGGTTATCCGCGCGGTTTGCTCGCCGATGAGATCACCCTGGAAACCCGCATCATCACGACGGCCGACATCTTTGATGCGATCACCGCCGAGCGCCCCTATCGTGGCGCCATTCCGATTCCCCGCACGCTCGAGATGATGGCCGAAAACCTCGGTACCGCCATCGACGAGCACTGTTTTGCCGCGCTGAAACGGTCACTCGACCGCCTGCCGGCCTGATTCCCCCGTAAAATACGGCCTTTTCGCATTCCGGCTTTTCCGGACAAGGTTTTTCGCATGACTATTCAACAAAAAGTGCCGACCGTCGGCTTCGTCAGCCTGGGTTGCCCCAAGGCCAGCTCGGACGCCGAGCGCATCCTGACCAAGCTGCGCGCCGAAGGCTATGAAATCTCCCCGAGCTACGACAATTCCGATTTGGTGATCGTCAATACCTGCGGCTTCATCGATGCCGCCGTCGAGGAATCGCTCGACGCGATCGGCGAGGCCTTGAACGAAAACGGCAAGGTTATCGTCACCGGCTGCCTCGGCGCCAAGGGCGACATCGTGCAATCGACGCATCCGTCGGTGCTCGCCGTGACCGGCCCGCACGCCGCCGATGAAGTCATGGGCTACGTGCATGCGCACCTGCCGAAACCGCATGATCCCTACACCGACCTGGTGCCGGCCCAGGGCGTGCGCCTGACGCCCGATCACTTCGCCTACCTGAAGATTTCCGAAGGCTGCAATCACAGCTGCACCTTCTGCATCATCCCGTCGCTGCGCGGCCCGCTCGTCTCGCGCCCGGTTGGCGACGTGCTGGCCGAGGCCGAGAACCTGGCGCGCGCCGGGGTCAAGGAAATCCTCGTTATCTCGCAGGACACCAGTGCCTACGGCGTCGATCTGAAATACCGCACCGCCTTCTGGGGCGGCAAGCCGGTCAAGAGCCGCCTGAAGGAATTGTGCGAGGCGCTGGCCAGCTTCGGCATCTGGGTGCGCCTGCATTACGTTTATCCGTACCCGTCGGTCGACGACATCATTCCGCTGATGGCCGAAGGCAAGATCCTGCCTTACCTCGACGTGCCTTTCCAGCACGCCAGCCCGAAGATCCTCAAGGCCATGAAGCGCCCCGGCTCCAGCGAGAACACGCTGGAGCGCATCGCCCGCTGGCGCGAGATCTGCCCGGAGCTGGTTATCCGCTCGACCTTCATCACCGGCTTTCCGGGCGAGACGGAAGAGGATTTCGACCAGTTGATCCAGTTCCTCGAAGATGCCAAGCTCGACCGCGTCGGCGCCTTTGCCTACTCGCCGGTCGAGGGCGCCAAGGCCAACGAACTCGGCGAACTGCTGCCGGAGGACGTGCGCGAAGATCGCCGCCGTTGGCTGATGCAGGTTCAGGAAGACATCTCCGCCGCCAAGCTCGAAGCCAAGATCGACACCACCATCCAGGTGCTGGTCGACGCGGTGGACGAGGAAGGCACAATCGCCCGTTCCAAGGCCGATGCACCGGAAATCGACGGTCTGGTCTATCTCGACGGCTTCTTCGATGCCCAGCCGGGCGACTTCCTGCAAGTCAAGGTCGTCGACGCCGATCACCATGACCTCTACGCCCAGCCTGTCTGAGCAACTCGCAGAGATTGTCGGGGCGGCGCACGTCCTGACTGCGCCGGCCGACATCGCGCCCTTCGTCAGCGACTGGCGCGGGCGTTACGTCGGGGCAGCGCTCTGCGTCGTGCGTCCGGCTGATACGGCAGAAGTCGCCGCCGTCGTCCGCGCCTGCGCCGCCAGCCATACGCCGATCGTGCCGCAGGGTGGCAATACCAGTCTGTGCGGCGCGGCGACGCCGGATGCGACGGGCCGGGCGGTCGTGCTCAGTCTGAGCCGGCTGCGCCATATCCGCGCGGTCGACGCGCAAAACAACACCATTTCGGTCGAGGCCGGCTGCACGCTGGCCGAGGTGCAGGCGGCGGCACGCGCTGTCGACCGGCTGTTCCCGCTGGCGCTCGCTTCCGAAGGCACGTGCCGGATCGGCGGTAATTTGTCGACCAATGCCGGCGGCGTGCAGGTGCTGCGCTACGGCAACACGCGCGAGCTGACGCTGGGCCTCGAAGTGGTACTGCCCAACGGCGACATCTGGGACGGCCTGCGCGGCCTGCGCAAGGACAACACCGGCTACGACCTCAAGCAGTTGTTCATCGGCGCCGAAGGCACGCTCGGCATCATCACTGCCGCCGTGCTCAAGCTCGACCCGCTGCCGCGCCGGCTGAGCACCTGCTGGCTCAATGTCGCCAGCCCGGCCGCAGCGGTCGACCTGCTGAATCGGGCAAAAACCGTTTTCGACGCGCAGTTGACCGCTTTCGAACTGATTTCCGAAACGGCGCTCGGCCTGGTGCTCAAGAATATCCCGGGCAGCGTCCGGCCCGGCGCCGTGTCGCCCTGGTACGTGCTGGCCGAGTTTGCCGATGCGCCGACCGCCGCTGTCGAAGCCTGGCTGGGCGACATGCTGGAACGCGAGCGCCTCGCCGACGCCGTGCTCGCGCAGAGCGAGACGCAGGCGGCGCGGCTGTGGGCGCTGCGCGAGAACATCTCGGAAGCGCAGAAGATAGAAGGCGTCAGCATCAAGCACGATGTCGCGGTGCCGGTCTCAGCCATTTCCGAGTTCCTGGCGCGCGCCGACGCGGCGCTGGCGGCAGCCTTTCCCGGCATCCGTGTCGTCGCCTTCGGGCATGTCGGCGACGGCAACCTGCACTACAACCTGTCGCAGGCCGACGCGCAGGAAAACGCCGTTTTCCTCGCCAGCCAGCCGGCGGTCAACCGCATCGTGCATGACACGGTCGACTCCCTGAACGGCTCGATTTCCGCCGAGCACGGCATCGGCCAGTTGAAGCGCGACGAGTTGGCGCATTACAAGAGCCCGGTCGAACTCGCGCTGATGCGCAGCATCAAGCAGGCGCTCGATCCGCAGGGCCTGATGAATCCGGGCAAGATCCTCTAGGCGGCACGGCTCGACGCGCGGGTTCGGTTTTGTTAGTATATGAAGTGACTACAAAACATATATAGAGTGCCTGCCTTGGGAATTGTCAAAATATCAGAACAGATGCATGAAAACCTGCGTCTGACCAGCGGCGCGCTGAGTCGCTCGATCAATGCCCAGGCCGAGCACTGGTTGCGCGTCGGCATGCTCGCCGAACTCAATCCGCAACTGCATTACGGCGAGATCTGCCTGTTGTTGATCCAGGCCGAACGCCAGGCCGGGCCGCTCACTGAAGAGCGTGCCGCATGAGCGGCGCCGTGCAGGTGCCGCTGCGCTCGCCGGAAGAGATTGCACTGGCCCGCCGGGCCGGTCATCTCGCCGCCGAACTGCTCGACATGATCGGCCAGCATGTTCGGGCCGGGGTGACGACCGACGAACTCGACCGCCTGTGCCACGACCATATCGTCAAGGTGCAGGGCGCGATTCCGGCCAATGTTGGTTACCACGGTTATCCGAAGACGATCTGCGCCTCGGTCAATAACGTCATCTGCCACGGCATTCCGTCCGACAAGAAACTCAGGAACGGCGACATCGTCAATATCGACGTCGCGCTCAACAAGGACGGCTGGTTCGGCGATTCGAGCCGGATGTACTGCGTCGGCGAGCCGGGCATCCTCGCCCGCCGCCTGGTGCGCACCACCTACGAGGCGATGCGCGCCGGCATCCTGCAGGTGCGGCCGGGCGCGACGCTCGGCGATGTCGGCCATGCCATCCAGAAAGTCGCCGAACGTGAAGGCTTCAGCGTCGTGCGCGAATACTGCGGCCACGGCATCGGTCGCATCTACCACGACGAGCCGCAGGTCCTGCATTACGGCCGGCCCGGCGAAGGCCTCCGGCTCGAAGCCGGCATGGTGTTCACCATCGAGCCGATGATCAACGCCGGCAAGCCCGGCATCCGCCATCTGCCGGACGGCTGGACGGTGGTCACCAAGGATCGTTCGCTCTCGGCGCAGTGGGAGCACATGGTCGCCGTGACCGACAGCGGTTTCGAGATACTGACGCCATGGCCGGACGGCTACGGCGATTACCCGGCCATCGCGGCCTGAGCGCAGTGCCGACCCGGCACACGGAGAACAAGATGAGTCGTGACGAACAATTTGAACAGGGTTTGCAGATGCGTCGCCAGGTAATGGGCGATGCCTTCGTCGACAAGGCCTTTGCCAATGTCGATGCCTTTACCGCGCCGCTGCAGGAATTCGTGACCCGCAACGCCTGGGGTACGACCTGGTGCCGCGACGGCCTGGATCTGAAAACACGCAGCCTGCTGACCCTTTCGATGCTGACTGCGCTCGGTCGGGCGACCGAAATCAAGGGGCATGTCCGCGGTGCGGTCAATAACGGCGCCACGCCGGCGGAAATTCAGGAAGTCTTGCTGCACGCTGCGATCTACTGCGGCATGCCGCTTGCCATCGACGCCTTCCGTTCGGCGCATGAAGTACTCAAGGAAATGGGCAAGATCGAAGCTTGAGGTGAGGGCCGTTTGCTTGCCGGTCAACGGATGCGGCCACGATAGCGGATGGCGTTTCAGGCGGCAGTGCAGGTCATGCCGCGAAGGGCCGGAAACGGCTTGTCTGTTTCCGGCTTGAGGCTTCAGCTGTTGCCGAATTTCTCGGCATGCAATTTCACCGCCTGTGCGCGCGCAATACGCAGGCGGAGCTTGACGGCGTCGGACAGTCCATCGTCTGCAGTCCCCGATGCCTTGCCGGCCTGACTCAGGTTGAATGCATCGACCGCCTTGGTCCGTGCCAGCAAAAGACGAAGCTTGATGTGACCGGGAAGGTCCAGGCCCGCGTCATCTTCGTCTTCATCGGCTTGATCAAATGACTTGGCAAGCTTGGGTTTGCTAAAGGAGCGGTGGAAGTCCAGGTCATCAAGAGAGCTGTCGTCGTCGTCATTATCCGACGCAATGAGTTCCGCCCGGTCATCATGTTTCGCGCTCGAGTTCGCCAATACGATTTGTTCGCGTGCGGCGCGCGACAGCATCGACTTTACCCTGGCAACCTTTACTGCCTTGGCTTTTTTGGCCTGGCGGATGCTCGTTGTATTCGGGGTGTAGTTGGCGAGTTCGACGACCATGGCCTGCATGGGAACCGGCGCGATGGTGACGACGGCTTCGCTGGCGGGTTGTTGTGCCGGCAGCTGTTCCTCCTGGAACTGCTGCATGTCACCACTCATCGGCTCCCAGGCGTGCACGCCCATTGCGGCCAATGACGTCAGAACAAGGATTAAAAATTTGCGCACTGCTGTACCTGCAATTCAACTCGTATCACTGGTTAACGCAGCAAAGCGGTTTCCGTTGTCACTGTTTTTAAATATTTTTTAGCCATCAGCGTTGCCCGCCGTATTCCGCGGCCAGATCGTCGTAATGCGCGTGCGCCTCGCTTTCCAGCAGTGCCGCCGCGTACCACTCGCGCATCGCCGGATGTGCCAGCATGGTCGCGCTGTAGGCTGCGGCGAGCGGCGGCAGGGCGACGTTGTAGATGTGCAGGCGCCAGACGATGGGGGCGAACATCGCGTCGGCGACCGTGAAATCGCCGAACAGGTAAGGGCCGTCGCCGGTTGCTAACTTGCTGCGCGCTTCTTCCCAGATTTCAACGATGCGGTCGATGTCGCGCTGGACTTCCGGCGTTGCCGGTTTGCCTTTCAGCTTGAGCTTGAGGTTCATCGGCATCGCCGTGCGCAGCTTGGCGAAGCCGGAATGCATTTCGGCGCATATGCTGCGGGCGCGGGCGCGCGCCAGGCGGTCGACCGGCCAGAAAGCCGGATTTTGCTCGGCGAGGTATTCACTGATCGCAAGGCTGTCCCATATCTGGAAGCCGTCATCGTGCAGGCAAGGCACGCGCGCATTGCCTGCCAGTGGCTTGAGCAGCGGGTTGTAGTCGCGCCCGGCGACCGACACCATGTGTTCCTTGAAGGGAATGGCGAAGTGCTTGAGCAGCAGCCAGGGGCGTAGCGACCACGAGGAGTAGTTCTTGTTGCCGATGTAGAGGTCGAGCATGGGCGTTTCCTGTTCGGGTTAGGATTTTTCCGGGATGGTCCGCATCACCGCCCGCCAGCCTTGTTCTGCCTGCGGGCCGGCGGCGGCGAAGACGGCGGCGAGATGTTTCATCTGTGTACCGGTCAACTGCGTTTCGAGCTGCTTTCCTTCCGCTGTCAGCGACAGTTGTTTGACGCGTCGGTCGTGTTCGGCCACGTCCACGGCAACAAGTTTCATCTCGATCAACTGGCGGAGCGGCGCGTTGAGCGCCTGCTTCGAAACGCCGAGGATGCCGAGCAGCGCATTGACCGCGATTTGCGGATTGCGCCCGACGAAATGCAGGATGCGGTGATGCACGCGCCCGAGGCCGCGTTGTTCCAGCATGCGATCCGGGCGCGAGGTGAAGGCGCGGTAGGCGAAAAAGAAGAGTTCGATTGACTCTTCAAGCTCATCCTGGTTTTTTTGGTCAATCATGTTGACATAATAGGGGTGGGTGCTTAGGCTGTCCATAGGTCAACTGCATTGACGTTAATCGATGAATACCCCCAGCCCAGCATTGCGTTTTTCCCGCCGCGTGGCGAATCTCGAAGCCTCGCCGATCCGCGAAATCCTTTCGGTGATTGATCGGCCGGGCATGATTTCCTTTGCCGGCGGCCTGCCGGCGGCGGAAACCTTTCCCACCATGAATCTTGCCGACGTGCCGGCCAAATGGTTGCAATACGGGCCGAGCGAGGGCGATCCGCAATTGCGCAAGCTGATTGCAGAGAACCTCTCGGCGCTTGGTCTTGAATGTTCGGCTTCGCAAGTCCTGATCCTCTCCGGTTCGCAGCAGGGCATTGATCTGGTCGGCAAGCTGTTCATCGATGCCGGCACGCCGGTCGCCGTCGAATCGCCGACTTATCTTGCTGCGTTGCAGGTCTTTCGCTATTTCGGCGCGAGTTTCACGCCGCTCGCGCCGCGCCTGCAGGATGCCGGTTTCGACGCGGCCCGGCTGCCGGCCTTCGCCTATGCCATCCCGACCTTCCAGAACCCGACCGGGCATTGCTACGACGCCGACGAGCGTGAGGCGCTGGCCCGGGCTTGCGACGATTTCGGCGTACCGCTGTTCGAGGATGATCCCTACCGCGATCTCGCTTACGACCCCTGCGAACGCACCCCGGTCTGCGCCCGCCTGCAGAAGGCGTCCTGGGTCTATCAGGGCTCCTTCTCGAAAAGCCTGGCACCCGGCCTGCGTCTGGGTTACCTGGTCGCTTCGCCCGACCTGATGACGCCGCTGGTGCGTTTGAAGCAGGCCGCTGACCTGCACAGCAACCGGATCAGCCAGTGGTACGTGCTCGGCCAGTTGCGGGATGCCGGGCGGGAGGAGCGCCTGACGCGTATCGTCGATATCTACCGGCAAAAGCGCGACCTGTTCGCGCGCGAGCTGGAACGCAATTTCAAGGGCCTGGCCACCTGGCAGGTGCCGGCCGGCGGCCTGTTTTTCTGGCTCGAACTGCAGCAGAGGATAGATACGCGGACGTTGCTGGCGCGCGCCATCGAGCGCAACGTCGCCTTCATGCCGGGCGAGCCTTTCTGTCCGGATGCACCCAATGCCTGCGGTGCCTTGCGTCTCAATTTCAGCCATGCCGACGAAGCGCAGATCATCGAGGGGCTGGCAACCCTTGCCGAGTTGGTCCGCGAAGCGCTGGTCCGGGCGCCGAGTGGCCTGCGCCGCGCCTGTGCCTGAGTCGGCAAGCGACGCGGCTTGACCGGGTTTTACATTTGCCGGGACGGGTTTCTGTCAGCTCGGTAGCTTAAAATGCCGCCGATGCTTCTTCAGGACTTTTCTTTCCATCGGCGCGCACCGCTGTGGGCAATCGCCGTTTCGGTATTGATCCACGCCCTGGTGCTGCTCGTTCCGCACAGCGACCCGTCCGGCGAAAAAAGCCTGCCGCGGCTTGAGGCCAGTCTTGCGCCGCGCCAGCCGGTTCGACCGAGTGAGGTTCCGGAAATACCGTTGCAGGCGAGAAAAACGGAGCGCAAGCCGACCGGTCAACGTCTGTTGACGACGCAAAAGCCGGGCGGTCGCGCGGTAGCACCCAGCCCGAAATGGTCGGCGGCCGAGAAAGCCGACATGAACAACTTCCTTGAGGGGCTGGCCAGCGAGGCCAAGGCCGCTCCCCGGCCGACACTGGCGCAGCGCTCGCTCGCCATGGCGCGCGACGAAGCGCGGCAACTGGCGCGTCAGGATGAGGCCGGCACGGCAACTCTGGAATTGCGTCCGAACGCGGCACAGCCCGATCCGTTCAGCCTGGAAATGTACGTAGATGGCCTGATCCGCCGTCTCAACCGCAGTTCGGCCTTCGTCAAGAACGATCCGCGCAGCAAGGGCGTCCGGCCGGCCGCGGTGCAGTTTCGCCTGAACCCGGACGGCACGCTGAAATCCTTCACGGTGCTCAATGCCGGCGACCAGGCGGCGGAAATCGCCTTCATTCGGTCGGTGGTCGAGCGCTCGATCCCGTTTGCGCCTTTCCCGGCCGATATCGACAAGTCGGCGCGTTCGCTGGCGATGACCATTTGCATCCTGCCTACGTCGTCCGGCGACGGCTTCGGTTTCTCCCGGATGAGCGGCGGGCGCGCTTGCTGACACAAGGTCGCAAAAACTTCACTTTTTGTGGTGCGATTGGACTTTGGTCCATGGGAAGCCGGTTTTCCTGAAGGTAGGATACCGCCCTTGTTTTAAAGGGATGCCGAAGGCAGACGATGGATAAGGATCAGGAAATCCTGGCAATCAGCCGGCTGGTTTTCGAATTGACCAAGCTGGGCGGAGCCGATGTCGATCTCGACCACATGCTGGCAAAGCTTTTCGATCTGTTGATCAGCTTGCCGGGAATCCGGGTCGAGGCACGCAGTGCCATCCTGCTCAACAACTCCCGCGGCGGACTGACCCAGGTCGCCCAGTTCGGTTTGCCTCCGGTCTGGGAGAACTCGGCGCTCTCGCGTGCCGACCCTTACGCCGGCCAGGGCGATGTCGGCCAGGCCTTCGTCACGGCGGCAAGCCGCTTCCATCCTTATCAGTCCGTGGCTGCGCCCGACGCTGCGGCTTGTTTTGTCCTGCCCCTGCGCAACCAGGGCAAGCCCTTGGGCCGCGTCCTGCTCTTCATCGATCCCGAGTGGCAGGCCGATGCCGTTGAAAGCGAGTTCATGACCGATCTGGCCGGTGCGCTTTCCGTCTTGGTCTCGCGCTGCATCATCAACGAGACGCTGCGCGTACGCGAGGTTGAACTGGAAGAGGCGCGTACCGATGCCATCCGGCGCCTGGGGGCGGCTTCGGAATATCGCGACAACGAAACCGGCATGCACATCATGCGGATGACGCATTTTTCGACCAGCATCGCCAAGGCCATGGGGCTGCCACAGGAAATGCGCGATCTGCTGGCGGTCTGCGCGCCGATGCACGATGTCGGCAAGATCGGCATTCCCGACGCCATCCTGCTCAAACCCGGCCGCCTGAGTACGGACGAGTTCACCATCATGAAGACGCATACCGAGATCGGTTCGCGTCTGCTGACCGGAACCGATACCCTGATCCAGACGGCCAAGGAAATTGCTGCCAGTCACCATGAACACTGGGATGGCAACGGCTATCCGGAAGGGCTGAAGGGTGAGGAAATCCCCCTGCTGGCGCGGATCTGTGCCGTCGCCGACGTGTTCGACGCACTGACATCGGCGCGGCCCTACAAGAATCCGTGGCCGGTCGAGGAGGCTGCCGCCTGGGTGCGCCAGCAGGCCGGATCGCATTTCGATCCGCAGGTGGTGGTTGCCTTTGACGTGGCAATGCCGGAAATCCTGCGTATTCGCCAACTGTACCGCGATGAAATCATCGACCCTAACCAGGTTCTCGATCTGCCAGTGGTGCCGTCCACGCAGTCAGACTGGGTGCGCTGGGAGGGCAGCCTGAGCGTCGGTATCGATGTCATCGACGAGCATCATCGCTATCTGTTCGATCTGACCAATGACCTCTTTGAAATCGTTTCGCAGAAGCGGGGGGCAAGTGAGGTGGCCCGCGTCCTGAAAGCGTTGAGTCAGTATGCCCAGGTGCATTTCCGGGCCGAGGAGCGGATGATGGCGCACTATGGCTACGCTGCCATTGCTGTCCAGCAGCACCAGCATCATGCATTTGAAGACCGCTTGCAGGGCTTCTATGAAGAGTTGCACAACAACCCGCTGACTGCGCAGTTCGAGGTCCTGATCTATCTGCGTAATTGGCTGGTCAGGCATATCGTGCAGGAAGATGCCGGGCTGTACGAACTGGTCAAGGTTTGAACGCTGTTTCCCGGTAGTGCTTGCCAGGAATGGGGGAGCTAAATGACGATACGCAACATTCTCCGCATGGGCGATCCGCGTCTGCTGCAGGTCGCGCAACCGGTCCGCGACTTTGCGACGCCGGCCTTGCAGGCCTTGATTGAGGATATGTTCGACACCATGCGCGCCGCCGGCGGAGTCGGGTTGGCGGCGCCGCAGATTGGCGTCGGCCTGCAACTGGTGATCTTCGGTTTCGACGCCAGCGAGCGTTATCCGGATGCCGGTGCCGTGCCGCAAACCATCCTGATCAATCCGCTGATCACTCCACTGGGAGACAGCGAGGAGTCGGCCTGGGAAGGCTGTTTGTCGGTGCCCGGCCTGCGCGGCGAAGTGCCGCGTCATGCACGCATCCGTTATCAAGGCTTTGATGCCGACGGGATCGCCATCGATCGCACGGTTGATGGTTTTCATGCCCGCGTCGTGCAGCATGAATGCGATCATCTGATCGGCCGTCTGTATCCGACCCGGATGCGCGACCTGACGCGCTTTGGCTACACCGAGGTGCTGTTTCCCGAACTGCCCTAGAGCCCGAGATGGCCCTGGGTACTGAACAGTCGCTCAATAACATCGAGGCCGAGCGCCTCGATCTGGTCCACCGCACCGTCTGAAAATCCCTGTGGCCGTTGGCCGGTAATCTCTTCCCAGAAGTGCGCGGCTTGTTCCGGTGAGGCCGGCTGCAGTGTGCCGTTCGCGTTTTCGATATGGGCGGCAAAGCCGTGCTGCCAGTGATTGCCGGGCGCAAAGCGGTAACCGAGATGGCCGATTTCATGCCGGGCGGCGCTCGCATCCAGGGCCGACCAGCGGCCGCTCGCATCGCAGGCGAAGGCGCTGCCGTCGGGAAGCGGGATCAGCGTTGCCCTGCGTTCGCCATCGCCATGACAGCACGAGGAAAAAACCAGCCGACCCGGCTGCTTTTCGCGCAGCACGGGCAGGATGCGGTTTTCGATCAGCCAGGAATCGACATGCGAGGTGCCGGCCATGATCAGGCGGGCCAGGTCACTGCGCCGCTCGGCGTGTGCAACGAGTGCTGCGGCGCTTTGCGGCCAGTCGAAGGACAACGTATCCAAGGTGATTTTCCGGTCGGTGATGAAGGCGACATTCTAAAACGGATGTCGCCTTCATCGCGTCAGGGTCGGAAAAACTCCTCGAGTTGGCTGAATACCGCATGCTCGGCATGGTGGCGGCGCACGGCGATCACATCCTCGAGTTTTTCCGCCTGCTTGATGACCTGTGCCAGGCGCTGGTCTTCGTTGAGCAGCAGCCAGATGCGGCTGCGCGTGCCATCCTCCACCGGCAGGCAGAGAATGCCTTCGACGTTGTAGGTGCGCCGGGAAAACAGGCCGACGACGTGCGACATCACGCCGGGATGGTTATTGACGTCGATTTCGAGCACGGCGCGGGCGAGGGCGGTTTGTTCGTTGCGGTTGCTGGCGTTCATTTCAGGCTCCGATCATTTCACGGTTGGCGGCGCCCGGCGGCACCATGGGATAGACCTTCTGCTCGACATCGATGCTGGCGTGGATCAGGCAGGGGCCGGGGCGGGCGATGGCTTCCTGCAGCGCAGCCACAGGATCGGTTGCCAGATCGAGGTCGACCGCTGCGATGCCGAGGCCCTGGGCGACCTTGATGAAGTCGGGCGTCACCTTGAATTGCGAGGCGAACAGGCGCTCGCCGTAGAACAGCGTCTGCTGCTGGTGCACCAGGCCGAGCGAGGCGTTGTCCATGAGCACGATTTTCAGGTTCACGTTTTCCTCGGCGGCGGTCACCAGTTCCTGGATGTTCATCATGATCGAGCCGTCGCCGGTGAAGCAGACCACGGTGCGCTGCGGTTCGGCGAGCGCGGCGCCGATCGCCGCCGGCACGCCGAAACCCATCGTCCCGAGGCCGCCCGAGGTCAGCCACTGGCGCGGCCGGCGCAGCGGATAGGCCTGCGCCACCCACATCTGGTGCTGGCCGACGTCGGTGGCGATGATCGCGTCGTTGTCGAGGCTGGCAGCGACGGCGCGGATCAGACCGAAATGCGTGCGCGGGTTGGCGGCCTCCGGCATGTGCAGGGGAAATTCGCTGCGCAGGGCGTCTACCCGGTCGACCCAGTTTTTTCGGGTGTTTTCGGCCACCGCCGGCAGCAACTGCGTTAATGCTTCGCCGACATCGGCACCGATGGCGAGGTGCGCCGTCTTGATCTTGTCGAGTTCGGCCGGGTCGATGTCGATGTGGATGATCTTCGCCTGGCTGCAGAAGGCCGCCACCTTGCCCGTCGCGCGGTCGTCGAAGCGGGCGCCGACGGCGATCAGCAGGTCGCATTCGTCGAGCGCCAGATTGGTGTAGCGGGCCGCGTGCATGCCGAGCATGCCGAGCGACAGCGGATGATCGACCGGCATCGTGCCGAGTGCCATCAGGGTCATCACGGTCGGCAAATTGGCCTTTTCAGCGAGGTCGACCGCCCGGCGCGATGCACCGGAATGCACGACGCCGCCGCCGAGATAGAGGATCGGGCGCTGCGCTGCGTTGATCATCGCGGCAGCTGCGGCGATCTGCTCCGCCGCTGCCGGCACAGCGGGCAGGGCGGTGCTCGGTGCCGGCCAGTCGCTGACTTCGATGGCCTGCGTCTGCACATCCTTGGGAATATCGATCAGCACCGGGCCGGGGCGGCCCGAGGCGGCGATCTCGAAGGCGCGTGGAATGACGTCGAGCAGTTCTGCGGCTGAAGTCACCAGGAAGTTGTGCTTGGTGATCGGGATCGACAGGCCGTAGGTGTCGACTTCCTGAAAGGCATCGGTGCCGATCATGGCACGCGGCACCTGGCCGGTGATCGCGACGAGCGGGATCGAGTCGAGCTTGGCGTCGGCGATTGCGGTCAGCAGGTTGGTCGCGCCCGGGCCGGAAGAGGCGAGGCAGACGGCGGGCAGGCTGCTGACCCGCGCCATGCCCTGGGCCATGAAACCGGCGCCCTGTTCGTGGCGGGCGAGCACGTGGTGGATGACGGTCGACTGCCCGAGGGCGTCGTAAATGGGCAGGATGGCGCCGCCGGGAATGCCGGCGACCGTGCGGATGCCTTGGCGTTCGAGCAGGCGGATGGTGATCTGGGCACCGGTCAGGGTTTCTGTCATGGAGTACTCCTTGCTGGTTGGTGGCACAACCGGCGGGCTCCAAAAACAAAACCCCGCCGGTTTGCGCCGGCGGGGTTTGGGGAAGTCTGTGCTGTTTCTGCTACCCGATCCGCGACGGCGTGTCTGTAACGACGCCTACGATGACGACTACGCGGACGACAACAGCCGGCACTGCACGGGCAGGGCTGGGGCGGAAGTGGCGGGCGTTGGTCATGGCAGATTCGGGTTGGGGCTGAAAATCGAAGGCGCACTATGGCTGAGTTTTTCCTTGCTGGCAAGTGCTTTGGGAGCGAGTCACGGCAAGCCTTGTTGATGTTGTGTAAAGAAAGGTAAATGCATTCTGGATTTACCTTTCTTCGCAAAATTGGACTAAACTGCCGTATTCCTTTAGTCATATACTGGAGGGTGCCAGTCAGGCATTCTCTGCTACGAAAGCACCATGACAAAGTTGCAGAAGGTTCTGATCGTCGATGCGTCACGGGTCACCCGGGCGTCGCTGGCCAGATATCTGAAGGGACATTTCAAGGTTTGCGAGGATGCCGATGGCGAGTCGGCCTGGCAGACGCTTGTCCTCGACAGTTCCATCGTCGCCGTTATTTCGGGTGGGCATCTGGCCAAGCTGGATGCGCTGGAACTGGTCGAGCAGATCCGTGAAAACAAGCTGTGTCGCCTCAATCGCATGCCGTTTTTCATGGTCGTTTCCGAGTCTTGCTCCGCCCAGGAAAAACTCGCTGCCAGCCAGCGCGGGGTGACCGATTTCATCCCCAAGCACTTGCCGCCAGCCGAGATGGCTGCATTGCTCAACCATCTGCTCGGTCAGGCGTACCTTGCCGAAGATCGGCGCCAATCTCCGCTCGGGTTTGACTCCCTCGCACCGGGGCAAGCTGCCGCTGTCGCGTCGGCAGATGAATCGGCCCGTCCTTACACCGGTGAGCGCAGCATCACCGGGGCAACCGACATCATGGGGCAGGTTGGGCTCCTCGCCGGATTGCATGATGTCGCCCACGAGGGGGGGGGCCGTAGCGGCCGCAGTACCGATTTGCTGAGCCCGGACAGGTTCGCCGAGTGTTTGCGGCAACTGCCGGTGACCAGTGCTGCCGGGGTGCTGGTCTTTGGCCTGGATGGCTACGACAGGCTGCTCGCAAGCTACGGAGTGGAACTTGCCGAACGGGTGGTGCGCAAGGTTTCAGCCATGCTGGCCAACAAGATTCGCGGCGAGGACAGTATCGCCCGACTGGCGCCGGGGCAGATCGCCATCCTTGCGACGCAGACCAATCGGACGCTATGCACGAGTTTTTCCAGTCGTGTTTGCAAGGCCCTGGCGGCGGCCCAGATTTCGGTACGCGGGCAGCGCGTTGACCTGACCGTCAGCGTCGGTGTTGCGGCCTTGCCGGAGGAGGGGGCTGCGGCAAGCGAAACGGATCTGCTGCAGCTGGCGCGCGAACGGCTGGCTGCGGCAATGGCAGCCGGCGGCAATCGCGTCATCTCCGGTGATCCCGCTCCCGACCAGTTGTTCGGCGCTCAGGACGTTTTTCTCGGGCGCCTGCAGAGCGTACTGGCTGAAGCGTCACCCGAGCTCATGGCTTCCTGTCTTGGGCAGGCTGGTCTGCAGTTGATGCCTCTGCTCGGTCAACTCGAAAAAATGTTCGATTTTGCTCTGCCGCTCGATGAGATGCAGCGCCGGCTGAGTGAGCGAGCGCAGGCCGAGCGGACTGGCGGCTAACAGAGCCCTGACGTAAAAAAGCCGGCGCTAGGCCGGCTTTTTGTTTGTGCAGGCGCCATTACGTCGCTGGCACACAATATATTCATAACCGTGAAATTGCGTTTATTTATGGCAACGGTGACGCTGCACAATTGGATCAAGAAACAGGAAATCGTCAGTGGCATGCCTATTGCATTATGACAGCCGGGCGTGGGCGCATTAAGGCTCTGGAGTGAGAGAGCAAGGAACTGTGTCAGGCGAACGAAATGTCATACCGCAATAACCAGGAGGAAGTCATGGACATGATTAGCTATAACAGTGGCAAAGCAATGCTCACTGGTTTGGTCAGAGAGTTACACGGCCCCAAACTTGTTCCAAAAGATGCATGGACAGTCGATCGATACAAGCAGATTAGCGAAACCCCGGCAGAGCGTGCTGCATTTCGGAAAAAAATAGATGAGATTGACAAAAATCTTGCCAAACTCAGGGAACAAAGCATACAAGAAACTGGAATCGATCCTTGGGTGGCGCCAAGTAATTTCACCATCGACAGAACACCGTGGACCGAGGGACAAATGGCGGCTTATGTTCAGAATGAAATGGACAAGTTCGTAGAAAATGATGCAAAAACCCAGCGAAGTCGTGCCTGGTTTGCGCTGCACGAAGCCGGTAATCTCGCCATGCCAGAAAATCCAGTCATCGACACCACCGCCTGATCCGGTTTTCCCATATGCATCTCAATGCCTTGCCACCCCGGCAAGGCATTTTTATTTCTGCGGCAATATTTGCCGGTCATATTTTCTCGTCTTGCCGGATTATTCCTCGATGCCTGTTTTTTGCGGGAATGAACATCAATCGCCGGGATCACCATTCAAAAGACCCTGAAGTCCGGCGCCGGACTCTAGTCGCATTAACGTTGGCGGAGAAATGCCGACCAATCCCCGCGGATATCTCCTTTGCCCGCAACACGACTGCGACGATCAATTGACCACTTTAAGGAAGATGGAAGTCTGGATATGCTCAAGTTTGAACATGCCCAGACCCCTTGCGTTAGTACGACAACGAGATAATGGCGTGTGCAGGAAAGATCAGCCCTTGAGCGGGATCTTGCCGATCTTGACCTGCCATTCTTTCGGGCCGGTTTCGTGCACGCTGACGCCGGACGAGTCGACCGCCACCGTTACCGGCATGTTCTCGACATCGAATTCGTAGATGGCTTCCATGCCCAGATCGGCAAAGCCGACCACCTTGGCCGACTTGATCGCCTTGGCGACCAGGTAGGCGGCGCCGCCGACCGCCATCAGGTAGGCCGACTTGTTGTCCTTGATCGCCTCGATGGCGACCGGGCCGCGTTCGGACTTGCCGATCATCGAGATCAGGCCGGTCTGTTCGAGCATCATGCGGGTGAACTTGTCCATGCGGGTGCCGGTGGTCGGGCCGGCCGGTCCGACGACTTCGTCACGCACCGGATCGACCGGGCCGACGTAGTAAATGACCCGGTTGGTGAAGTCGACCGGCAGCTTTTCGCCCTTGGCCAGCATGTCGGCAATGCGCTTGTGCGCGGCATCGCGGCCGGTCAGCATCTTGCCGTTGAGGAGCAGTTTCTGCCCCGGCTTCCAGGCAGCGACTTCTTCCTTGGTCAGGGTGTTCAGATTGACCTGCGTCGCGGCCTTGAGGTCCGGCGTCCAGGTGACGGCCGGCCAGTCTTCCAGCTTCGGCGGTTCGAGCTTGGCGGGGCCGGAGCCATCGAGATGGAAATGGCAGTGGCGGGTCGCGGCACAGTTCGGCACCAGTGCAACCGGCAGGTTGGCGGCGTGGCAGGGGTAATCCAGCACCTTGACGTCGAGCACGGTGGTCAGCCCACCGAGGCCCTGCGCGCCAACGCCCAGTGCATTGATCTTTTCCATCAGTTCGAGGCGCAGTTCTTCCGGACGGGTCAGCTTGGCGCCGGTGGCAGCTTTTGCCTTCAGTTCGTGAATATCGACCGGCGCCATGATCGATTCCTTGGCCAGCAGCATGGCCTTTTCCGGCGTGCCACCGATACCGATGCCGATGATGCCGGGCGGGCACCAGCCGGCGCCCATTTCCGGGATCTTCTTCAAAACCCAGTCGACCAGGTCGTCGGACGGGTTGAGCATGGCGAACTTGGACTTGGCTTCCGAGCCGCCGCCCTTGGCGGCACAGATCACTTCGACGTGATGGCCGGGAACGATTTCAAAATGCACCACGGCCGGGGTGTTGTCCTTGGTGTTCTTGCGGGCACCAGCCGGATCGGCGAGCACCGAGGCGCGCAGCGGATTGTCCGGGTTGCCGTAGGCGCGACGCACGCCTTCGTTGATCATTTCCTGGATGCTCATCGTGGCATCCGGCCAGGTGACCTGCATGCCGACCTTGATGAAGACCATGCCGATGCCGGTGTCCTGGCAGATCGGGCGGTGGCCTTCGGCCGACATGCGCGAGTTGGTCAGGATCTGGGCAATGGCGTCCTTGGCAGCGGGGGATTCCTCGCGCTCGTAGGCTTCACCCAGCGCCTTGATGTAATCGAGCGGGTGGTAGTAGCTGATGTACTGGAAAGCATCGGCAACGGACTGGATCAGGTCTTCCTGTTTGATGGCGGTCATGCAAGAACTCCGTTTTTAGTGGTGTTTTTGGTTTTGAAGAGCGAGGGTCTGGGTCATGGTCTTGTCGACAAGCGCCATGGCCAGGGCGGAGAAAAGGAATACGACATGAATGATCACCTGCCACATCAGCGTTTGCTCGGACAGGTTGGCGGCATTGATGAAGCTTTTCAGCAGGTGAATCGATGAAATGCCGATGATCGCCGTCGACAGCTTGATCTTGAGGACGCCGGCATTGACGTGCGACAGCCATTCCGGCTGGTCCGGATGGTCGTCGAGATCGAGGCGGGAAACGAAGGTTTCGTAACCGCCGACGATGACCATGACGAGCAGGTTGGCGATCATCACCACGTCGATCAGGCCAAGCACGGCCAGCATGATTTCGGCTTCGCTGATGTGGGCTGCATCGATCGCGTTGTGAACCAGGTGGCTCAGCTCAACCATGAACAGCCAGCAATAAACGATCTGGGCAACGATCAGGCCAAGGTAGAGCGGTGCCTGGATCCAGCGGCTGGCGAAAATGAAGGATTCGAGATGCTTGATCGGAGAGTTCATCGGGGCTTTGCTTTGAGTCGGGGAGGCGAAGTTTATCACGCTGCCGCGGCGCCTCCGGTATATGCCGAATTGCTGCGGCGCAGCGTGATTTCGTAAGGCCTTTGTAAGATTATCAACGTCTAATGCCGCCTCAACGCTGGCGAGGGGAGTGAGCAGTTCTCCAGCTTGGGCGGCTTTAAATAGTCCCGGGGCAAACCCGAGATCCGATCGGTTGTTTCAACAAAAGCGCGAAGTACCGCAGAGGAGAAAAATATGTCGAATGAGTCCGTGCAGCTAATTTATCCGTCCGAAGAAATGGTCAAGAATGCGGCGGTTTCCGGGATGGATGCCTACCGTGCCCTGTGCGCGGAAGCGGAAGCTGACTATCCGGAGTTCTGGGCCAAGCGTGCCCGTGAAATGATCACCTGGAAGCAGCCGTTTACCCAGTCACTGGACGAATCGAACGCTCCCTTCTTCAAGTGGTTTGCCGACGGCAAGCTCAATGTTTCCTACAACTGTCTCGACCGCAATGTCGAAGCCGGTCTCGGCGAAAAAGTCGCCCTGATCTTCGAAGCCGACAACGGCGAAGTCACCAAGGTCACCTACAAGGAACTGCTCTCCAAGGTTGCCAAGTTTGCCAATGCCCTGCGCGGCATGGGTGTCAAGAAGGGCGATCGCGTCGTCATCTACATGCCGATGACCGTTGAAGGCATCTGCGCGATGCAGGCCTGTGCCCGTATCGGCGCCATCCACTCCATCGTTTTCGGCGGCTTCTCCGCCCAGTCCCTGCGCGATCGCATCCATGATGCCGGCGCAGTTGCCCTGATCACTTCCGACGGCCAGTTCCGCGGCGGCAAGGCCATCCCGCTCAAGCCGATCGCTGACGAAGCCTTCGCCATGGGTGGTTGCGAGTCGGTCAAGAACGTCATCGTCTTCAAACGCACCGGCGCCGAAGTCAATATGGTTGCTGGCCGTGACACCTGGTTGCACGACGCTGTCGCCAACCAGTCCGACGTCTGCGAACCGGAATGGGTCGAAGCCGAACACCCGCTGTTCCTGCTCTACACGTCCGGCTCCACCGGCAAGCCGAAGGGTGTTCAGCACTCTACCGGCGGCTACCTGCTGCACGCCATCATGACCATGAAGTGGACCTTCGACATCAAGCCGTCGGACGTCTTCTGGTGTACGGCCGACATCGGCTGGGTCACCGGTCACACCTACATTACCTACGGCCCGCTTGCCTGTGGCGCCACCGAAATTGTTTTCGAAGGCGTGCCGACCTTCCCGGATGCCGGTCGTTTCTGGAAGATGATCCAGGATCACAAGGCCACCATCTTCTACACCGCCCCGACCGCGATCCGTTCGCTGATCAAGG
The DNA here is from genome assembly GCF_020510425.1 of Quatrionicoccus australiensis. Lineage (NCBI taxonomy): Bacteria > Pseudomonadati > Pseudomonadota > Betaproteobacteria > Rhodocyclales > Azonexaceae > Quatrionicoccus > Quatrionicoccus australiensis. The sequence goes on along the minus strand of NZ_JAHBAH010000001.1, from coordinate 128,860 downwards.
CTGCCGACAACAATGCCGCAGTCCATCCGAAGAGCTACGACCTGTCGTCGCTGCGTATCCTCGGTTCGGTTGGCGAGCCGATCAACCCGGCTGCCTGGACGTGGTACTACGAAAATGTCGGCGGCGGCCGTTGCCCGATCGTCGATACCTTCTGGCAAACCGAAACCGGTGGTCACATGATCACCCCGCTGCCGGGCGCAACCCCGCTGGTGCCGGGTTCCTGCACCCTGCCGTTCCCGGGTATCCAGTTCGCCGTGGTCGATGAGACCGGTGCCGATCTGCCGTGGGGTCAGGGCGGTATTCTGGTCTGCAAGAAGCCGTGGCCGTCGATGATCCGCACGATCTGGAACGACGACGAGCGCTACGTCAAGTCCTACTACCCGGCTGACTTCCAGGGCAAGTACTACTTGGCTGGCGACGGCGCGATCCGCGACAAGGACACCGGTTATTTCACCATCACCGGTCGTATCGACGACGTGCTCAACGTTTCCGGTCACCGCATGGGCACGATGGAAATCGAGTCCGCGCTGGTTGCCAATCCGCTGGTTGCCGAGGCTGCCGTGGTTGGCCGTCCGGACGACCTTACGGGTGAAGCCATTGTTGCCTTCGTCGTGCTCAAGGGCCAGCGCCCGACCGGTGACGACGCCAAGCGCATCATCAAGGAGCTGTCCGACTGGGTTGGCAAGGAAATCGGTCCGATCGCCAAGCCGAAGGACATCCGTTTCGGTGACAACCTGCCGAAGACCCGTTCGGGCAAGATCATGCGTCGTCTGCTGCGTGGTCTGGCCAAGGGCGAGGAACTGACGCAAGACACCTCGACGCTCGAGAATCCGGCCATCCTGGAACAACTCAAGGGTTAATCACCTTTTCGTTCCCGGTTGAGCCCAAGAGGCGGCGAGCTTGCCACGCCGCCTCTACAGACTAAAAGGCAAGGAGGAGACAATGGCCACCCAAAAGGAGGCCTCCCGTGTGGTCGCATCAGACTGCATGCCAACAACGGCTGGCACGCTTTGCGTGTCAGCCGTTTTCTATTTTTGGAGGGTGCGATGAAGCGCGCGAGTCTGTCGCGGCAGCGCCTGGCGGCGCTTGGGCTGCTCGGCATCCCCCTGTTGACCTATCCGCTGCTCGGTTTGCCGGAAGGTAACTGGTTGGGTCTGCCGGCCGGCTATGTTTACCTGTTTGCCGTGTGGGGCGGGCTGATCGCCTTGGCGGCCGGGGTCGCCGAGCGAAAGGGGAAGTAGGTGCTGCTTTCCGGCTGGTTCATCTCCCTGATTGCCGCGGCCTATCTCGCCGTGCTCTTTGCCGTTGCCCGTCATGGCGAGGCGCGGGCCGATGCCGGGCGCTCGATCATTTCGGCCAATGTCTACGCGCTGTCGCTGGCGGTCTACTGCACGTCATGGACCTTTTTCGGCAGCGTCGGGCGGGCGACTTCGGGCGGCCTGTCCTTTCTCACCATCTATCTCGGTCCGACCCTGATGCTGCTGTTTACCGGCGTTATCCTGAAAATGATCCGGATCAGCAAGGCGCAGCGCATCACCTCGATCGCCGACTTCATCGCGGCGCGCTACGGCAAGAGCCAGCTGCTGGCCGGTCTGGTGACCGTGATCGCGGTGATTGGCGTCGTGCCTTACATCGCCCTGCAACTGAAAGCGGTCGCCGCCAGTGTCGATGTGCTGTTCGCCGGCGACCGGCACCGCCTGCTGCCCTGGTGGCTTGATTCGACGCTGCTGGTCGCCGCGGTGCTCGCCTTGTTCACGATCTGGTTCGGGACGCGCCATCTCGATGCCACCGAGCGCCACGAAGGCATGGTTGCGGCGGTCGCCTTCGAGTCGGTGGTCAAGCTGTTTGCCTTCCTGGCGGTCGGCCTGTTCGTGACCTACGGCATGTTCGACGGTTTTTCCGATCTCTTCGCGCGCGCCGCCGCATCGCCCGAACTGGCGCGCCTGCTGCAACCGGATTCGGCACGCGCCGGCACGTGGACCGCGTTGATCCTGCTCTCCGGACTGGCCATCATCTTTTTGCCGCGCCAGTTCCAGATCATCGTCGTCGAAAATGTCGATGAGGCGCACCTCAAGCGTGCCGTCTGGCTGTTCCCGCTCTACCTCTTGCTGATCAATATTTTCGTGCTGCCGGTCGCGCTCGGCGGTTTGCTGCATTTCTCCGGTCAGGCCGTCAATCCCGATACCTTCGTGCTGACCCTGCCGCTCGCCCACGGCGCCGAGGCGCTGGCCTTGCTTGTCTTCATCGGCGGCCTGTCGGCGGCGACCGGCATGGTCATCGTTGAAACCATCGCCTTGTCGACGATGGTCTGCAACGATCTGGCGATGCCCTTGCTGCTACGGTCGACCTGGCTGCAGGGCGAAAAAGGGCGCGACCTGTCGGGCTTGCTGTTGTTGATCCGGCGCATTGCGATCGGCCTGATCCTGCTCCTTGGCTATGTCTATTTTCGCGCTGCCGGCGAAGCCTATGCGCTGGTCGGCATCGGCCTGATTTCCTTTGCTGCGGTCGCCCAGTTCGCGCCGGCCATGTTCGGCGGCATGTACTGGAAGCAGGGTACCCGGGCCGGCGCGGCGGCCGGCCTGCTCGGCGGTTTCGCGGTCTGGCTCTATACCTTGCTGCTGCCATCCTTTGCGCGTTCGGGCTGGATCGATGACGGCTTTGTTGTCCATGGCCTGTTTGGTCTGGCCGGGCTCAAGGCGCAGGCGTTGTTCGGTCTGAGCGGCTTCGACGAAATCTCGCACAGCCTGCTGTGGAGCCTGTTTGCCAATATCGGCCTGTATGTTCTGGTGTCGCTCAACTCGCGGCCGGATGCCACCGAAGCCGGGCAGGCCGAACGTTTTGTCGATGTCTTCCGCTACGCGGGCGGTGCGACCGATGCCCGTTTGTGGCGTGGCAATGCTTCGCAGCCGCAGCTGGTTGCCTTGCTCGAACGCTTTCTTGGCCCGGCCCGGGCTCGTCAGCAACTGGCGGCGCATGCCGCGACGCGCGGTCAGGCCGACTGGCGGGAGTTGCCGGCTGATGCGGGCTTCGTTCAATTTGCCGAGGGCGAACTGGCGGCGGCGATCGGTTCGGCCAGTGCGCGTGTCATGGTCGCCTCGGTGGCGCAGGAAGAAGATCTCGGGCTCGACGAAGTGCTCGGCATTCTCGACGAGGCGACGCAGGTGCGCGCCTACAGCCACCAGCTGGAAAACAAGCAGCGCGAACTGGAAGTGGCGACCAGCGAGTTGCGCGCCGCAAATGAGCGTTTGCGCGAGGTCGACCGCATGAAGGACGATTTCATCGCGACCGTGACGCACGAATTGCGCACGCCGCTGACCTCGATCCGCGCCTTTTCCGAAATGCTGCACGACGATCCGCGCCTCGAACTCGCCGAGCGGACGCGCTTTCTCGGCATCATCGTCGGCGAGACCGAGCGCCTGACCCGGCTGATCAACCAGATTCTCGATCTTGCCAAGCTCGAATCCGGGCATGCCGAATGGACCAGCGCGGCGGTCGACATCGGCGCCGTGGTGCGCGAGGCGATGGCTTCACTGGAACAGTTGTTCCGCGACAAAGAGGTCGCCCTGAGCGGCGAGATTCCGGAAAACGGGCCGCAAGTGCAGGTCGACCGCGACCGCCTGACCCAGGTCGTCATCAACCTGTTGTCGAACGCCGTCAAGTTCGTGCCGGGTGGTGTTGGCCTGGTTCGGGTGCGGGTGTTTTCGCTCGCCGACAGTGTGCGCGTCGAGGTGGCCGACAACGGACCGGGGCTGAGTGCCGACGAATGCCGGCTGGTTTTCGAGAAGTTCCGCCAGGGCGGCAACACATTGACCGACAAGCCGCAGGGCACGGGCCTCGGACTGCCGATCAGCCGGCAGATTGTGGAATATTTTGGTGGTAATCTCTGGGTTGAAAGTCAGCCCGGAGCAGGCGCAACTTTCATTTTCACGGTGCCCTTGCCGGCACCTGAGGCATAACAAGGGAGACAAACTCATGGCCAAAAAAATATTGATCGTCGATGACGAACCCAACATCGTCATTTCGCTCGAATTCCTGATGAAAAAGGAAGGTTTCGAGGTTGCCGTCGCCGTCGATGGCGACGAAGCGCTGGCCAAGGTCGCCAGCTTCAATCCGGATCTCGTTTTGCTCGACGTCATGATGCCGAAGAAGTCCGGCTATGAAGTCTGCGAGGCCTTGCGCGCCGATCCGGCGCGGGCCGGGCTGCTGATCGTCATGCTGACCGCCAAGGGGCGCGATACCGAGGTCGCCAAAGGACTGGCGATCGGCGCCGATGCCTATGTGACCAAGCCGTTCTCGACCAAGGACCTGGTGGTCCGGGTCAAGGGCATGCTCGGCGTCGCCTGATCTTGCGCGGCCGGGTACGGAAAATCAGCTTTCCGTACCGGTCGACCGTCCAGAATGCACAAAAATGCCGGGGCGCCGGCAACAAAAATCAGGAAGTGTGTCATGAAGGCCAAACATCGTTTTATCTTTGCCGTCGTCGTGCTCGGTCTGTTGATGACCGGGCCGTTTGTCGTTACCTCCCTGCTGGTCTGGCTGGACATGAAGGAAGCCGAGCGCAACATGCTGACCGAGCTGCTCGTCTCGCGCCTGCCGGTCGGCACGATGATGACGCTGTTCGGCTTTGCGATCGGTGTCATGGTGCTGCACAAGCTGTTCAAGCAATACGTCGAAGGCCTGTTGCGCATGTCGGAAACCCTGCGCCTGATGCTGCGCGCCAATCGCGATTTCCGGGTCGAGCTTGATGGTCCGCCGGAAGTGCAGCAACTGGCCCAGGCCGCCAATGAACTGGCGCAGCAACGCGATGAGCTGATGGACGATGTCGATGCGCAGATTGCGCGCGCCAAGGCCTCGGTCGAAGAAGAGAAGAATCGTCTGGCGGCGCTGATGTCGGAACTGTCGCAGGCGGTGGTCGTGTGCAATCTCGATGGTCGCATCCTGCTTTACAACAACCGCGCCCGCCTGCAGTTCAAGGCGCTGGCGCTGGGGCCGACCTCGGCTGCGGGCGGGGCACTGATCGGTCTGGGCCGTTCGATCTTCTCGATTCTCGAAAAGAACCAGGTCGAGCACGCCGGCGATGTCATTCGTCTGCGTCTGGCGGCCGGCAAGACGCCGCACGCCAGTTTTACGACCACGACGCGCGGCGGCCAGCTGTTGCGCATCCAGATGGTGCCGGTCATGCCGGGTGCCGGTGAAGCCGCCGGCGCGGCAATGTCGGGCTATGTGCTGACCATAGACAACATCACGCGCAGCATCGAGGAAGAAGAAAAACGCGACCAGGCGCTGCATGCGCTGAGTCAGGGCAGTCGCTCGGCGATTGCCAATATCCGCGCCGCGGTCGCCAACCTGCTCGATTACCCGGACATGGAGCCGGAGCAGCGCGGCCGCTTCCTGCACGTCATCGACGACGAGGTCGCCAAGCGCAGCCAGTCGATCGACCAGACGATGAGCCAGTTCTCCGACTCGCTGAAGACGCGCTGGCCGCTCGAAGACATTCTTGGTGTCGATGTCATCTCCGCCGCCCGCCGGCGCATTGAAGAGCGTCTAAAGCTGCCGATCAAGTGCGAGGAAGTCGACGAAAGCCTGTGGCTCAAGGCGGACAGTTTTTCGCTGGTTTTCGCACTGGTCTTCCTGGCCGGCCGCCTGCAGGATCACTACGAGCCGCGCGAGCTGCGCTTCCGTCTGAGCAGCGAGGGCCGGCTCGCCTATCTCGACCTGATCTGGGCCGGGCCGGCGATGTCTTCCGAGACCTTCTACACCTGGGAAATGGAAAGCATGCAGGTTGGCGGCGACACCTCGCCGCTCACGCTGCGCGATGTGATCGACCGGCATGGCGGCGAAATCTGGTATCAGCGCGAGAAGGCGGCGCATCGCGCCTATTTCCGCTTCGTGCTGCCGGTCGCGACGCCCGATGCCGAGGTGATGATCGAGGAGCGCCAGGTTACCGGCCGGCCCGAGTATTACGATTTCGACCTGTTCAAGTTCGACGACCGCTCGATCGATCTCGACCGCAAACTTTCCGACCTGACCTGTACCGTGTTCGATACCGAGACGACCGGGCTGGAGCCGTCGAACGGCGACGAGATCATCCAGATCGGCGCGGCGCGCATCGTCAACAACCGCCTGCTGCGCCAGGAGGTCTTCGACCAGATCATCGATCCGGAATGCCCGCTCAAGCCCGAGTCGATTCCCATCCACGGCATCACCGAGGACATGGTGCGCGGCAAGCCGAACATTGACGCCGTGCTGCCGGCCTTCCACCAGTTCTGCGAAGACACGGTGCTGATCGCCCATAACGCGGCTTTCGACATGCGCTTCCTGCAGCTCAAGGAAGAGCGCACCGGCATCCGATTCACGCAGCCGGTGCTCGATACGCTGCTGCTCTCGGCTGTCGTGCATCCGAACCAGGAGTCGCACAAGCTGGATGTGATCCTCGAGCGTCTGGGCATTCAGATCGATACCCGGCACAACGCGCTGGAAGATTCGCTGGCGACCGGCGAGGTCTTTCTCAAGCTGGTGCCCTTGCTCGCCGACATGGGCATCGTGACGGTACGCCAGGCGCTGGAAGCTTCGGAAAAAACCTATTACGCCCGGATCAAGTACTGATGAACTTCCCGGTATTCCCGCCAGTCGCCGCAGCCTTCTGTACGGTCAACGCGGAATTTTTGCCTGTTTTGTCCCGGCCGGCCGTGCAGCGAAGCGCTGCGCGAGAGAACGGCCATCCCGCACGAGGCGCTGCCTTTGCGCCTCAAGTTAAACTAAGCTCTCTGAGAAAATCGAGGTTGTCGTGAATACGCAAACGGAACAAACAGCCCTGGAACCCGTTGAAGTCTCGTTGCGCCAGGAAGGGCGCCGGCGCGTCGCCGGCAATACGCTGGCCTTCTTGAAGAATCATGCGCCGTTCAACAAGATGAAGGCCGATGCGCTGCAGGCCTTTGCCGACAAGGCGCAACTGGTCTTTCATTCGGCCGGCAGCGAAATTGTCGGGCCGGAAGCCGGCAACGTCCGGTACTTCTACCTGATCGAGTCGGGCAAGGTGCAGGCGCGCCAGGCCGGTGAAGTGACGGTGACCGAGTATTCGATCCTCAGCCTCGGGGCAGGGGAGAGCTTCCCGATCGGCGCCGTGACGGCCGGGCGTCCGTCGACCAATACCTACACCGCGGTCGATGATGTTTTCTGCTACCAGCTGCCGGCCGAAGACTTCATGCAGCTGATGACCAGCAGCCCGGAATTCAACCTGTTCTGCACGCAGTACATCGCCAGCCTGCTCGACCAGTCGCGCTGCCAGCTGCAACTGCAATTCGCCCAGCGCGCCAACGAGCAGCAGACGCTCAATTCGCCGCTGGTCGGTATCGGTTCGCGTTCGCCGGTCGCCGTGGCGCCGGAAACGCCGGTGCGTGCCGCGCTCGAAACCATGTCGGCGGCCAAGGTCGGTTCCCTGGTCATTGCCGGCGAAGATCGCAAGCCGGTCGGCGTGTTCACCCGCTCCGACCTGCTTGATCGCGTCGTGCTCGCCGATCTGCCGCACGATGCGCCGATCAGCCAGGCCATGTCGCCGGCCCCGTTCAAGCTCGAAGAGCATGCCACCGCCTACGATGCCATGCTGGCCATGGCGACGCATGGCATTCGCCATGTGCTGGTCACCGATGCCGAAGGCAAGCTGACCGGCGTGGTCTCCGAGCGCGATCTCTTTGCGCTGCAACGGGTTGGTCTGCGCCAGATTCGCCAGTCGATTGACGGCGCACATAACGTCGAGGCGCTGCAGCAGGCGGCGGCCGACGTACGCCAGCTGTCGTTCAACATGCTGGCCCAGGGCGTTGGCGCCGAACAGTTGACGCAGTTCATCTCGGCGCTCAACGATGCGCTGACCCGGCGCGTCATCCAGCTCAACCTGGAAACCCACAACTTTGACGGCATCGAGTGGGCCTGGCTGGCCTTCGGATCGGAAGGGCGCGACGAGCAGACCTTCAGCACCGACCAGGATAACGGCATCGTTTATGCCGTGCCCGACGGGTTGACCGTTGGCGAGCTGAAAACCCGCTTCCTGGCCTTTGCCCTGGACGTGAACAAGGATCTCGACCGCTGCGGCTTCCCGCTGTGCAAGGGCAACATCATGGCGAGCAACCCGCAGTGGTGTTTGTCGCTCGACGAATGGAAGGAGCAGTTCAGCCAGTGGATCCGCGTGCCGCAGCCCGAGGCCTTGCTCAATGCGACGATCTTTTTCGACTTCCGGCCGCTGTTCGGCAAGGTCGAGCTGGCTGAAGCGATGCGCCGTCACCTGCTGGCGCAGACCTCGTCGAACCCGATGTTCCTGCGTGCCATGGCGCACAACGCGCTCGACGTCGAGCCGCCGCTCGGCAAGATCCGCGATTTCCTGACCGATCTCGAACCGGATCATCCGGGCAAGATCGACCTCAAGAAATACGGCTCGCGCATCTTCGTCGACGTCGCCCGCATCTACGCGCTGGCGACCGGTGTGCACAACACCAATTCCGTGCAGCGCCTGCGCCTCGCCTCGAAGCGCCTGTCGATCCGCGACGACGAGGTCAACGCGGTGCTCGAAGGCATGGACTTCATCCAGTTCCTGCGCCTGCAACACCAGTATCTGGAAGGCGAACCGGGCACCCAGGGCGACAACCTGATCAATCCGGACGACCTCAACGAACTGGATCGCCGCATTCTCAAGGAATCCTTCCGTCAGGCGCGCAAGCTGCAGACGCGCCTCAAACTCGACTACCAGGTGAACTAGAAATGTTCGGAATCCGGAAATTCCTGTTCAAGGATGGTTCGCCGGCGCATCTGCCTGATGACGTCAAGGCTGCGATCGAGGTTTGGCGTGCGAGCAGCGGTCCACAGCTCGACGAGGCTCATTTTCATGTGCGCTATGTCGTCATCGACATCGTCAGCAGCGGCCTCAAGCCGGACAGCGACGAGTTGCTCGGCATTGCCGCGGCCGGCGTGCGCGAGGCCGGCATGGTCGTGCCGGATGACGCGTTCTATCTCGATTTCAGCGCCATCGAAGGCGAGGGTGAAGCGCAGCAGCAGGCGGTCGACCGCCAGTTGATGGCCTTTTTGCAATTCCTCGCCAAGGCGCCACTGGTGACCTATCACGTGCCCTATGTCGGCGGCTTCCTGCAACGCATCTACAAGGAGCGCCTGGGCATCGATTTCCAGCCGAACTGGGTCGATCTCGCCTGGCTGCTGCCGTCGATGTTCGAGGAAAAGTCGCATACCCTGCAGCCGCTCGATCACTGGCTCGACCTTTTTGGCCTGGCGAGTGGCAGCGGCCGGCGCGATGCGATGGAGAACACCCTGATGCTGGCCCGCATCTTCCAGATGTTGCTGGTCCGGGTCAGCGGCAAGGGCATCGACACGCCGGGCCGCCTGGTCGATGAGTCGCGCGCCAGCAGTTTCCTGCGTCGCACGCACTAGGCGTCGCATGTTTTCATCCCTGACCAGGTTGCAGCGCTACTACCTGTATTACACGGTTTGTTTCCTGGCGTTCATCGGGGCGCTTGCCGTGCTCGAGCAGCACGGCATGCCGCCGCGCTGGATCGGCTACGCCTTCCTCTTCTTCACCATCTCGATGTACGCGGTGATCGGCATCATGAGCCGCACTTCGGATGTCTCCGAGTATTACGTCGCCGGGCGCCGCGTGCCCGCCTTCTTCAACGGTATGGCGACCGGTGCCGACTGGATGAGCGCGGCTTCCTTCATCGGCCTGGCCGGCACGCTGTATTTGTCGGGGCATCAGGGGCTGGCTTTCGTGATCGGCTGGACCGGCGGCTTCGTGCTGGTGGCGCTGCTGCTTGCCCCCTATCTGCGCCGCTTCGGCGAATACACGATTCCCGATTTTCTCGGCGCCCGCTATGGTGGCAACGCCATTCGCGTGATTGCTGTCGCCGCCGCCATCCTGGCCTCCTTCGTCTATGTCGTGGCGCAGATTTACGGCGTCGGCGTGATTACCAGCCGCTTCGTCAGTCTGCAGTTCGAGATCGGCGTTTTTGTCGGCCTCGCCGGCATTCTCGTCTGTTCCTTCCTGGGCGGCATGAAAGCGGTGACCTGGACGCAGGTGGCGCAATACGTGATCCTGATCATCGCCTACGTGACGCCGGTCGCCATCCTGTCCTGGAATGTCACCGGCAATCCGGTGCCGCAACTGGTCTATGGCCAGGTGCTGCAGGAAGTCGGGCGCCTGGAGGACAAGCTGTTCAACATGCCGGCCGAAATCGAGGTGCGCCAGCTCTATCGCGAGCGGGCCGATCTGTACGCCGAAAAGATCATGCAACTGCCCAGCTCACTGAACCTCGAGCGCGAGCAGATCTCGACGCGGATCAACGAGCTCAAGGCGAGTGATGCGCAAATGAAGGACATCGTGGCGCTGGAGAAACAGCGCCGCGAACTGCCGCACGATCCGGAGCAGGCGAAAGTGCGCTGGGAAAATGCGATGTATTCGGCGGTCGACCGTAGCCAGCCGCCGGTGCGCCATGCCGAAGCCTTCCCCGGCGAGACTGCCGAGCAGCAGTTGCCGGAGCGCATCAATTTCCTGGCGCTGATCTTCTGCCTGACCATCGGTACTGCAGCCTTGCCGCACGTCCTGACCCGCTACTACACGACGCCGACGGTTAGTCAGGCGCGCGACTCGGTGTTCTGGTCGCTGCTGTTCATCCTGCTGCTCTACATCACGGCGCCGGCCTATGCTGTTTTTGCCAAGTACGAAGTGCTGTCCCACCTGGTCGAAATACCGATTGCCAAATTGCCGAGCTGGGTTGCGGCGTGGACCAAGATCGGGCTGGTCAGCATCGAGGACATCAATCGCGACGGGATCCTGCAACTGGCCGAACTGGCGCTCAATCCCGACGTGATCGTGCTCGCCACGCCGGAGATCGCCGGCATGCCCTATGTCGTTTCCGGCCTGGTCGCCGCCGGTGGCCTGGCGGCGGCGCTGTCCACCGCCGACGGTTTGCTGCTGACCATCACCAGTTCGTTGTCGCACGACATCTACTACCGCATCATCCGGCCGGATGCCTCGACCCAGTTCCGGCTGGTGATCTCCAAGTCGATGCTGCTGGTGGTCGCCGTGCTGGCTGCGACGGTGGCGGCGCAAAAGCCGGGCACCATCCTGTCGATGGTTTCCTGGGCTTTCTCGATTGCCGGCTCGGCCTTCTTCCCGGCACTCGTACTCGGTATCTTCTGGCAACGGGCGACGCGCGCCGGTGCGCTGGCCGGCATGCTGGTCGGCATGCTGCTCAGCATCTACTACATCCTGCGGGTCGAATTCGACAGCATTCCCTGGCTGGGTATCAAGGGAATCGGCATGGCGCCGTGGTTCCATGTGCATTCGACCTCGGCGGGTGTTTTTGGTGTCTTTGCCGGCTTCCTCACCATCATCGTCGTCAGCCTGATGACGCGAGCGGATGGCGAGGGCGGTGATTTTCTCCAGGGCATCCGGCGCAGCGGGAAGGACGGCGGGCGATGAAGGCGCGCGATCTCTACTGGCGCAAGACCCGTCGTCTGACACTGAGCTTGTTGGTGCTGTGGGTTTTTGTCACCTTCGTGCTTAACTGGTTTGCCCGCGAACTGAACCACTTCCAGCTCTTCGGCTTCCCGCTCGGCTTTTACCTGGGGGCGCAGGGCTTGCTGTTCATCTACCTGCTGATCATCTGGTATTACAACCACCGCATGCGCAAGCTGGATGCCGAGTTCGGCATCGAAGACCAATAGCTTGCCGTGCCGGATTTCCTGATCGGTGCGCTGCGCGCAATCATCGAAATGCTCGGTCTCTGCCTGATCGGGCAGGGCGTGCTTTTTCTGCTGTCAGGGACAAGATGTACGGTCAACCCGGTGTGGCAGTTGTTTTCCCTGGTTACGAGAGCGCCCCGCCAACTGGTTGCCGGCATGCTGCCGCGCGGAACAGGTGACCGGAAAATCAGCTTCGCCACTTTCCTGATTCTCTTCTTTCTCTGGACTGGTCTGGCTTTTCTGCGAAAACTGCATTGACGAACGCCAGCTTTCTGCTAGAATGCGCGGCTCTTGGAGCGGTGGATGAGTGGTTTAAGTCGCACGCCTGGAAAGCGTGTGTAGGGTAATCCCCTACCGCGGGTTCGAATCCCGCCTGCTCCGCCAAGATACTGAAAGGCCCGTTTTCCGGATTAGGAAACCGGGCCTTTTGCATTTACCCTGTGCGCAAACAGGCGTTTTTCTCTTGACTCACCGATTGGACAATCCATGTTTATTTCGAGCCAGCTCGTTGGTACGGTCGCAACCATCACGCTACGGGGAAGTTTCGGCTTTTCCGAGCACCGGGATTTTCGCAAGGCCGTCAAAGAACAGCTGGCCGCTCCTTGCACTGTGCTGGAGATCGATTTCGACGGCGTTGATTACCTCGACAGTTCTGCCCTCGGTTCCCTGTTGCTGTCGCGGGAAGAGGCCGGCGCTGCCGGCAAGTCGATCGTGCTGGTCAATTGTCGGGGGACCGTCAAGCAGATCATCGATATCGCCAATTTTCATCGGCTTTTCACGATCCGCTAAGCTCCGATCCTGGGACGTAAAAAAACCGCCAATCGCAAAATTGGCGGTTTTTTTTGCCTGCTTGTCGCTCAGTGCAGCTTGCCGGCCTCGCTGTCGGCAAACAGCTGCGCGACGTCGGCGGCGCTGAAGCGGTAATCGCGGTTGCAGATGTCGTCGCGGATCAGGATTTCGCCATGTTCGGCGAGTATGGTCTCGGCGTCGGCCTTGCCCAGGCTGCGGATCATGTCGGCCACCTTCTCGCGATCTTCCGGGCAGTGGTAGACGACGGTCTGGGCGTCGTACACGCGCAGGCCGCGCGCTTCAATTTCTTCGTGGAAAAGGCGGCCGAGCAGGGTTTCGGCATCGAGTTCGAGCAATTCGGCCGGCTTGACGGTCGCCGCCAGCTGGCTGATCCGGCTCCAGCCATCCTGATCGTGGTTGTCGGCCTGCGGCATCTTCTGCAGGAAGAGGCAGACGGCCGCCTTGGAATTGGCCGTGGCGAACAGGCGCGAGGGCTGCTGTTCCGACTGCTCCAGGTAGTGCTCGAAAATTTCCGCAATGCTCTCGCCGACCATGGGCACATAGCTCTGGTAAGGTTGGCGCGCGGTCGGTAGATCGAGGCTCATCATCAGCTGGCCGCCCTGATGGGCGCCGAGCAGTTCCGGTACCGGGGCCGGCAGGACGACCGGGTTGCTGCGCGCCATGCCGCGCATCTGCAGTTGTTCGTTGCAATCCATGACCAGCAGCTGGATCGGGCCGTTGCCGCGCAATTGCAGGGTCAGGCGACCGGGCTGCTTCAACTGGCCGGCGATCAGCGCCGTGACGGCTGCAGTTTCGCCGAGTAGTTGGGCAACTGTCGGCTGGTAGTCGCGGCCGGCCTGCATCTGCTGCCAGCAGTCGTCGAGGCGGACGATGGCGCCGCGAATGTCGAGGCCGTCGAAGAGGAAACGCTGGATGGTGCTGCTCATTTGAGTTGTTCCGTATAGTTTTCCGGGCTGAAGCCGACCAGCAGCTTGCTGCCGGTGTCGAGCACCGGGCGCTTGATCAGGGCCGGGTATTGCGCCATCAATTTGAGGGCTTTTTCTGCGTCGACCGCTGTGCGCTCTTCTTCGGTCAGTTTCTTCCACATCAGGCCGCGCTTGTTGAGCAGCACTTCCCAGCCGGCGCGGGCGCTCCAGTCCGGCAGATTGCTTTCGGCCACGCCGGTCTTCTTGTAATCGATGAATTCGTAGGCGATCCCGTTTTCACTCAGCCAGGCGAAGGCTTTCTTCATGGTGTCGCAGTTCTTGATGCCGTAGACTTTGATCATTGCAGTCGCTGTTTGTCGCAAAAGGCGAATGATAACAGCGCCGCGTCGGCCGGCACTGCGTCAGGCCAGGTGGCGTTGGCGCAGGCGGTGCAGGATGCTGGTGCTGACCAGGCGGCTGCTTGGCAGCAGGGTATGCACGACGGGCAGGTGGATTTCGTCCCTGATCCAGTCGGCGGTTGCTTCGGAAACGGCGACCACGCCGTCGTTGGCGTCGCTGCCGAAGGGGCCGCGGCGCAAGTTGAGGCCGCGCGTGCCGAGGATGGCGGTGGTCGGCACGGCAAGTGGCGGAATGTGTTGCATGCGTTCGCGGCTCGCCAGCAACTGGCCGTTGTCACCGGTCAACAGGCGAAAAACCGGGTTTTTGCTCAGCTGTCCGGCGAGGCGGGCCGGGCGGATTGGTGAGCCGAGCAGGAAAACGTGCTGTGGTCGCTTGCAGTCCGGCGCCAGACTGGCGAGGGCGGCGCGCAGCAGGACGCCGCCCAGCGAATGGCCGATCAGGATGTAGTCGCCGCCGGCTGCAAGCTGTTCAAGGCGGCTGGCGAGGCGTGCGACGATGCCAGCAAAGTCTTCCCGACGACTGCTGTAGCCGAAACTTGCCGTGTTCAGCCCGGCCTGCCGCAAGCGGCGCAGCATCGGCCAGCCGGAGAGTGGCGAGCGGCCCATGCCGTGGATGAAGAGAACCTGCATGCCTAGCGGAATTCGAACATTTCGCGATGAAAGGCGGTGGCGGGCAGGCCGTTGCCGGTCAGCGTTCTGGCCAGGGCGGCACCCCAGGCACCCGGGCCGCAGAACCAGACGCTGCTGCCCGGCTTCAGGCAGGCGCTGATATCGGCCGGATCAAGCGGGCCATCGCTGTCGGTCAGGCGTTGATGCAGGCGTACGCCGGCGGCTTGGCAGCGTTCGGCGAGCTGCTCGGGGAAGGGGCTGGCGGCGCGCGTGCAGTAGAACAGATCGGCTTCACCGGCGCTGCCTTTTTGCGCGACACGCTCGTCGAGCTTGGCGAGGAAGGGCGTGATGCCGATGCCGCCGGCGATCCAGACCTGCGGCGCACGGTCGACTGCATTTTTATCGGCAAAATCGAATTTGCCGTAGGGACCTTCGAGGACGACTTGCTGGCCGACGCGCAGGTTGCCCGGCAGGGCCGCCGTGTAATCGCCGAGTGCCTTGATCGCCAGGGTCAGCGTGCCTTGCTGTGCTTGCCATGCGGAAGCGATGGTGAAGGGATGGGCGCCTTCGCCGGTCTTGCCGAAATCGGCAAAGAGGAACTGGCCAGCCTGGTGGCCGGGCCAGGCCGGCGAACGGCAGACGATCTCCAGCGTCTGCGCATCAGGTTGGCGGAGCGTTTCGATGCTTGCCGGGTACTGGCGGTTACGCCCGATGCGGTTGCTCAGCGAGAGCAGGGCGGGGATGATGCCGGCGGCGGCGAGTGTGGCCGTCAGCCAGCCGAGCGGGCTTTGCCAGAAGGTGGCAGGGAGCAGGATCAGTCCATGGAAGGCGCCGGCCAGGAAGACGAGGCCGAAGGCCTTGTGCACCAGCCGGAAATAACGATAGGGAACGCGCTTGACCAGGGCGATGACAACCAGTGCGAGCAGGATGTAACCGGCCCATTCGCCGACTTCCTTGGCCAGGTCTATCCACATCTCGGGTTCGCCGCGAGGTCCGCGCGGCCGGTTCGGACCAACGATCCAGCCCGCCTTGGCGAGATTCTTGGGCAGCCATTCGAGCAGATAGTGGGTGAGGACCAGGAGACCGGCACCGATGCCGATGTTCTTGTGTAGACGATAGAGCTTGTCGAGGCCGCCGAAGCGCTGTTCCAGCCAGCGCGGGCGGGCGGCGAGCAGCATGCCGGCGCTCATCCACCACAGGGCGAGCAGGCCGGACAGGATGATCAGCGGGCGGCGCCAGGCCCAGAAACCTTCCGGATTGGCGGCCAGCACGTCGGGCAGGGCAAAAATACTCCACAGGGCTAAAGGAACCAGCGCGAGAGCGAGGAGAGGGCGTTTCATGATGTTGTTCATCTGGTATTGCGATGACATCAGTCTACGCCGCTCTCCGGCGATGGGCTGTTGCAGAGTGTAAGCAAATGAAAACCGCCTGGCGGAGCAGGCGGTTCGGGGTGCTTAGCGCTTCAGCTTGGCGAAGGCCGAGGCCATCGCGTTGTTGGCCGGGGCCGGTCCGGTGCTGCGCGGAGCCGGTCGCGTCGGATTCTGGCCGCCGCGTCCAGCCGGCGCGCCGTCGTGTCGCTTGGCCTGGCCCGGCTCGTCGCCCATGCGCATGGTCAGCGCGATGCGCTGGCGTTGCAGATCGACTTCGAGCACCTTGACCTTGACCACCTGGCCTGCCTTGACGATGGTGTGCGGGTCCTTGACGAAGGTATTGGACAGGGCCGAGACATGCACCAGACCATCCTGGTGCACGCCGATATCGACAAAGGCACCGAAGGCGGCGACGTTGGTGACGACGCCTTCGAGGATCATGCCCGGACGCAGATCGGAAACCTTTTCGACGCCATCGGCGAAGGTCGCCGTCTTGAACTCGGGACGCGGGTCGCGGCCGGGTTTTTCCAGTTCCTTGAAAATGTCCTGCACGGTCGGCAGGCCGAAGCGTTCGTCGGTGTATTTCGAAGGATTCAGGCCTTTCAGGGCGCGGCTGTCGCCGAGGATTTCCTTGATCGACTTGTTGAGGTCGACAATGATTTTCTCGACTACCGGGTAGGCTTCCGGGTGAACGGAGGAGCTATCCAGCGGGTTGTCGCCGTTCGGCACGCGCAGGAAGCCGGCGGCCTGTTCGAAGGTCTTGTCGCCGAGGCGCGGCACCTTTTTCAGTTCGTCGCGCGAGCGGAAGGCGCCGTTGGCATCACGGTAGCTGACGATATTCGCAGCCAGGCTGCCGTTGAGGCCGGAAATGCGGGTGAGCAGCGGCACCGAGGCGGTATTGACGTCGACGCCGACGGCATTGACGCAGTCTTCAACCACGGCATCGAGATTCTTGGCGAGCTTGGATTGCGACACGTCGTGCTGGTATTGGCCGACACCGATCGATTTCGGATCGATCTTCACCAGTTCGGCGAGCGGGTCCTGCAGGCGGCGGGCGATCGACACGGCGCCGCGGATCGAGACGTCGAGATCCGGAAATTCCTTGGCGGCGAATTCGGAGGCCGAATAGACCGAGGCGCCGGCTTCGGAAACGACAATTTTCTGCAGCCGGGCTTCCGGGTAGCGTTTCATGACATCCTGCACCAGCTTGTCGGTTTCGCGGCTGGCCGTGCCGTTGCCGATGGCAACCAGCGATACGCCGTGCTTGGCGGCCAGGCGGGCGATGGTGGACATCGAACCGTCCCAGTCGCAGCGCGGTTCGTGCGGATAGATCGTGGCGTGGTCGAGCATCTTGCCGGTGGCGTCGACGATGGCCAGCTTGCAGCCGGTGCGGATGCCCGGGTCGACGCCCATCGTGACGTGCTGGCCGGCCGGGGCGGCGAGCAGCAGGTCTTTCAGGTTACGGCCGAAGACGCGGATCGCTTCTTCCTCGGCGCGCTCGCGCAGCTCGTTCATCAGTTCGAGTTCGAGGTGGGTGTAAATCTTGACCTTCCAGGTCCAGCGCACGGTGTCGGCCAGCCATTTGTCGGCCGGGCGGTTTTGCGGCTTGATGCCGAAACGCACGGCAATTCGCTGCTCGCAGGGATTCGGGCCGGCCTTGACGGCTTCCTCGTCGAGTTCGGAGTCGAGCACCAGCGCGACTTGCAGCATGCCTTCATTGCGGCCGCGCAGCAGGGCGAGGGCGCGGTGCGAGGGCATGCTGGTGACCGGCTCGGCGAAGTCGAACCAGTCGCGGAACTTGGCGCCTTCGGATTCCTTGCCTTCGACGACGGTCGACCGGACGTGGCCGTGTTCGCTGAGGTATTGGCGCAGGCCGCCGAGCAGTTCGGCATCTTCGGCGAACTTTTCCATGAGGATCTGGCGCGCGCCGTCGAGCACGGCCTTGGTGTCGGCAAAGCCGGCGTCGACGTTGATGAACTTGGCGGCTTCGTCTTCTGGCGAAAGATTCGGATCTTCTAGGAGGCTGAAGGCCAGCGGCTCGATGCCGGCTTCGCGGGCGATCTGCGCCTTGGTGCGGCGCTTCTGCTTGTACGGCAGGTAAAGGTCTTCCAGGCGTTGCTTGGTTTCGGCATCGCTGATCTCGGCCTTGAGTTCCGGCGTCAGCTTGCCCTGTTCCTCGATGCTGGCCAGGATGGCCGTGCGCCGGTCTTCGAGATCGCGCAGGTAGGTCAGGCGTTCTTCCAGGTTGCGCAACTGGGTGTCGTCGAGGCCGTCGGTCGCCTCCTTGCGATAGCGCGAGATGAAGGGAACGGTGGCGCCTTCGTCGAGCAGGGCGATGGCGGCGTTGACCTGAGCCGGGCGGACGCCCAGTTCGATGGCGATGCGGTGTTCGATGGGTGCGAGCATGGATGCGGCAGTGCAGCAAAAAAGGGGGGTGAACTATGCGCAATCCGGCCCTAAAATACAACCTTGTTGAGTTACAGTAAGTCGCGTGACATTGGCATTTCAATCCAAAGGAGAAAAATAATGAAAGTTGATACCTATCTGTTCGGCTCGGTCGAAGTCAATCCGGAAAAAGTCATTACCTTCCCGAACGGTCTGGTCGGCTTTGAAAGCAGCACGCGCTTCACGCTGGTGCATGAGAACGATGTTGGCGAGTCGGCCAGTTTCACGCTGCAGTCACTCGATGATCCGACGCTGGCCTTCCAGATCGTCGATCCGACCACGCTCGGCTACAACTACGAGCTGGCCCTGAGCGACGCCGAGAATGCGCTGCTGCAGACGCCGGTTGCTGCCGATGTGGCGGTGATGCAGGTTCTGTTCAAGAAGGAAGAGGGCGGCAAGGCCGTGATCAGCCCCAACCTGCGTGCGCCGCTGGTGATCAACACCAAGGCCCGGGTCGGCCTGCAGAAGGTCATGGAAACCTTCCGTCCGAACATCACCTTGTCCAACCTGTCGAGCTCCGTTTAACACGCGAATTCGCCAGGCAAACGCGGGGCTGCGGTTATATGAAGTTCCCGATCGCTAATAATTGAAGTCAAAAATGCCGCTCCTTATTTCAGGAGCGGCTTTTTTTTGCCAGAAGCGCTTATTGGTGTGGGGCAATATTGGTCATGCTGCGAGTGAATGATGATATCAACGTACGCTGACCGTGCCGCCCTTCCAGCGCGGGTCCTGCCAGCGGTAGAAGGTTGAGAGATTGCCCGGTTTATCGGCCTGCCTCTCGGTTTCCAGGCTGCTCAGTTTTAGGGTCTCGAAACTGAGCTTGTAGCGGCCATCCACCTTCGCCTCGCGCGCCGCCAGCATCTGCGCATTGCCCGGTACCCAGCCGGCGAATTCGACATAGCCGAGATTCGGGTTGTCGAGGGCCGGCGGTACGATGTCCACGCTCCAACCTTCGCCGGCTTTCCTGAAGATCCACATTTCACGCCAGGTATCGAGTGGCTGGACGGCCAGCGCCACGCTTTCGCCGGACGGGCTGGTCGTCGCCGAAGCCGGCCAGACGATGCCGTAGGTGCAGCGCGTGAAGAGCGGATTTTTCACATCGTGTTTGGCATCGACCAGATGCACACAGCTTTCGCCGGGCTGGCCGGGCGTTACCGCCACCGTCACCCTGACCGACGTTTTCGCGGCCACTGCTGGCAGCCCGGCCTCGGCCGCCCAGCGCGAGGCGCCGACGCGGATCGCGGCATCGCTATAGTTGGTAGCGTCGCTTTCCATGAGTTCACTCTTGTTGATCACGGCCAGTTCGGCGATGGCGCGATTGGCGGCTTCCTGCACGGCAGCCGCGGCAAATTCCGGGCGTCGCGCGCGTTGGTAGGCGAGGCTCGCCCAGACCCCGGCCTTGCGCAGGTGCAGACGGTTTTTCAGGACCTCCGGCAGTTTCGCCAGGTCGACGCGTTCCAGCACGTCGGCCCGCCAGTTGTCGAGATTGAAGCGTTCGACCGGGTTGAGATTGCTCGCCACGCATTCATGTTTGGTCAGCGCCAGCGCGGCCAGGGCTTTCTCGATGTCGGTCGAGGGCAGGGCCAGCACGCGGCGCTGGGCGTCGCCGTTGTAGCAAAGCTGGACCAGGCCGTCGCGCTCGAAACTGCTCATGGTGACGCCGTAATTGGCCACTACTTCGAGATGCGCCGCGGTGATTTCGCCGGCCTTGCCGGGTTTGCCGGCCGAGGCTCGTCGCGCCAGCCGTTCGGCCATGCTACCCAGCGCCTCGAAAACCTCGCCGTTGATTGCGGCAGCCGGTGCAGCAAGCAGGTAGGCGGCGGCATAGCTGATGCCCAGCGCTTCCGAACCCGGCGTCTCCTTGAGAAAACGTACCACCGCCAGCAGTTCCGGCGCGCTTTCCGGCTTCAGCGACTGGATGCGGACCTGAGTCGCCTTGATATAGCCGGCCCGTTCGCGGCGATGATCGTAGACCTGCAGGAAATCGCCCTTTTGACCGCGAATTTCCAGGCTGTCGCCCTGCCAGAGCATGGCCTGCTGCGCGGCGGAATCCTTCGGCGCGGCGCGCAGGGCAGACTGGTCCTGGGTGACGATGGCGATGACGGTGAGTGCGGTGGCCAGCATGATTATTGCCCTTCCTGTTGGTCGACTTCTTCGCCGTTCGGGGTGGCCGGCGGGTTGCGCTGCTTGCCGGCGCCGAGCAGGGTGTTGCCGATGAAGCCGCCATCGGCCGGCGGCGGCGCGATGATCACTGAGATCTTGTCGGAGAGCTTGTCGGCCAGCGTCTTCTGGATGAGCAGCGGATTTTTCTGGATCAGCGCGCCGTCGCGGGCCAGTTGCTCGCTGGCCAGCTTGCCCAGGCGATCCTGACGGTAGGCTTCGGCGTCGGCCAGCTTGCGGCGCGATTCGGCCTCGCCCTGGGCTTCGATCTGGCGCGCCTGGGCATTGGCTTCGGCGCTCTTGATGCGCGAAATCTTCTCGGCTTCGGCTTCCAGGCTGCGTTGCTCGATCTGCTTCTGCTTGAAGGGCAGCACATGCTTCATCGCCTCGGCCTGCGCCTTGGCGGCGATGATCTGTTCCTCGCCGGCGGCGGCCGCCGCCGTTTCGCGGCGAACCTTGTCGGCCTGCGCTTCGAGCTCGGTCTGCTTGACCTGCTTTTCCTTGAGTTCCAGCGTGTATTTCATCTTCTCGCTCGACAATTCCTCGGCCAGCAGGTTTTCCATGCCCGCCTTGTAGTCGGCCGGCAGATCAATTTTGCCGATCAGCACGGCCTGCAGCTTGATACCGTCCTTTTCGAGTAGCGGCTTCAATTCGTCCTCGATGACCTGGACCATTTCCGAACGTTTGCTGGAAAAGATTTCGCGCACCGTGTAGCGCGCTAGGGTCTTGTAAAGCACGCCCTGCACGGCTGGCTGCACGACTTCACCGCCGATGTCGTCGGGTAGCGCGCGGGCCATGCTGGCAATGCGGCTCGGGTCGAGTGCGTAACGCACGCTGATATCGACGCCGATCGACAGGCCTTCGACGCTCTGGAAGGGTGCCGCGCCGTCGGCCGTGTCGCCGCCTTCCGGACGGTAGATCTGGTCGCGCAGCGAGAAGCGGCGCAGCTCATGCAGGCCGGGAATGACCAGTACGCCACCTTCGCGCACCTCGGTCGCGTTGCCGGTCAGCTGATTGACGCGCACCGCCGCTTCGCCGCGTGCCACGCTCTGCATCGGCGGATGCTTATAAATCCCGTAGCCGCCCAGCCCAACGACGGCCAGCGCGATGAGCGTCAAACGCGCACCATGCACCCGGCCGGCGACCAGGCCCACGCCACTGCTGATCGCCGAAGCAGTGCGCGCTCCGGCGCGGCCCAGCGAGTTACCGAGTTGGCCAACGATGTTGTTCAGACGTTCCGACATGATCACTTCCTCCTCACATTTGATCTTCGCGTTCGGGTCAGGCCCCGTTTCCGGTGGGCGGGAAGATCGATCCGCACCCCGGCTTTCCATGGCTGCCATCGTGCCGCGACATGCCATGAGCAAGCCATGCCGTGGCGGGGCGACTTTGCTCAGGCGGCAGGCGGGCCTGTTCCGGGGCGTGAACAAACACTCACGTGGCGCCACAACAAATATGACGTTGACAATAAATATCAATGCAGCATAGGATTGCTTGCAAATGCACACATTCGGATACACCCACTTCCATTTCCGAAGGAGACGTCCATGGCACAAATGCAGACCATCTCGATCCGGATTCCGGATGCCGATTTTCATTGGCTATTGGCCCGCCAGGAGCCGGGCGCCTGCACACCCAGCGAAAAGCTGCGGGCGCTGCTGGCCGGCGTTCGCCAGCAGGAAAGCGGCCTGACCGATCCGGACGCCTGCGCGACCTGGCTGCGCGGTCTGGAACAGCCGTTTGCCGACGCGGTGGCAAGCCTGGAGCGCAAGCAGGGCAAACATTCCGACCTGATCGGAACGGTCGCCGAATTGCTGCCCCAGATCATGGCAACGCTGATCTCGTCGCGTCCGGACGATGAACAGGCGGCCCACGCCATCGAGGCCATCCTCGCCCGGCAGTGTTACCGGCTGTTTGCCGCATTGTTGAGGACGGCTGTCACATCAACCCCTTCAGCATATGACAAGGGCGTGCACGCGCCTTATCTGACCGATATCATCGAGCTTGCCAACATCATTTCAACCACACAAGGGAAGGAACCTAACCATGGCTGAAACCATTGCATCCCGTGTCTCCCGAATCATCGTCGGCAGCGCCCATGCCCTCCTCGACAAGGCCGAGAATCTCGCCCCGGAAGCGGTCATGAGCCAGTCGATCCGGGAAATCGACCAGGTCATCGCCGAAGTTCGTGTAGATCTCGGCAAGGCCGAGGCAGCCAAACACCTGGTACTTTCCCGGATTGCCAAGCTGAATGCCGAACACGAGACGCTCGGCGCGCAGCTCGACACGGCCGTCGCCGAAAACCGTGACGATCTGGCCGGCGCCGCCATCGCCCGCCAGACGGACATCGAGGACCTGTTGCCGGTGCTCCAGAAAGCGCTCGATGAGCAATCCGAACAGTCGGCGGAACTGGAAAGCTATGTCGTCGCGCTGCTTGCCAAGAAACGTGAACTCGAACAGGTGCAGACCGACTACCTGGCGACGCTCGCCAATCAGGCGGCCACATCGTTGGCGCCCGGCCTGGGCGATCGCCAGGCGCGTATCGAGGATGCCGCTGCGTCGTTTGATCGCGTCCTCAGCCGCCAGACCGGCGCCAGCCTGTTGATCGGCGGGGGCAACGGCGCAGCCGGCAAGCTCAAGGAGCTGGCCGAAATGCAGCGCAACAACCGGATTGCCGAACGGCTGGCGGCCGCCAAAGCCGCATTCAATGGCAAATAACCGGAAAGGATTGCGGTGAACATCTTTCTCGCCCCCGAGTCCTGGCCGTTTTCGGTTGCCGCGCTGGTCCTCCTGGCCATCGCGGTAATCGAAGGCTTGGGATTGTTGACCGGGCTCAGCCTGTCCGCCTGGCTGGACCATCTGCTCCCCGAAGCCGGCGGACTGCCCGGCGTTTCCGAGGCCTGGCTGGGCTGGCTGCACGTTGGCAAGGTGCCCCTGCTCATCCTTCTCGCGTTGTTCCTGACCGCTTTTTCGGTGATCGGCTTTACCGCGAACACGTTGGTCAAAAGCCTGCTCGGTTTCTATCCACCGGCCCTGCTTGCCGCGCCGCTCGCCTTTCTCGGCACCTTGCCGGTGGTTCGCCTGTCGGGTGCCGCTATTGCCCGCCTGGTGCCGGGCGACGAAACCAGCGCGGTAACACTGGAAAGCCTGGTCGGCCATGTCGCCAGCGTCATCAACGGCACGGCGCGCGTCGGCTTTCCGGCGGAGGCGCGAGTAAAGAACGAACATGGCCTGACGCTGTACGTGCACGTCGAACCAGACAACAACGCAACTACATTCAGCGCGGGCGATTCCGTTTTGCTGGTCAGGCAGATCTCCGGATCTCGCTTCTTGGCGATCGCCAATCCGCGTCCGGACTTACTTTGAAATTAAGGGGAACCACACAATGGATCAACTGTTCGACATCAGCATGATTGCCGGTATCGCCCTCCTCGGGCTGCTCGCCATCGGCCTGGTTTTTTCGCGCCTGTACCGCCGCTCCTCGAAGGAACTGGCTTTCGTCCGCACCGGCCTGGGCGGACAAAAGGTGGTCATGGATGGCGGCGCCATCGTCCTCCCGGTATTCCACGAATGCGTCAACATCAACATGAACACGCTCAAACTGGAAGTCTCGCGGGCCGGCGCTGACAGCCTGATCACCCTCGACCGGCTGCGCGTCGATGCCGTGGCAGCCTTCTTCGTGCGGGTCATTCCCAGTGTCGACGGCGTTGCCAATGCGGCGCAGACCCTGGGCCAGCGCACCATGCACCCGGATTCGTTGAAGGAACTGGTCGAAGACAAATTCGTCGATGCCCTGCGCGCCGCCGCCGTCTCGATGAGCATGCACCAGTTGCTCGACAAGCGCGCCGATTTCATCCAGGCCGTTCAGAACGCCGTTTCCGAGGATTTGCTGAAAAACGGTCTGGAACTCGAATCGGTCAGCCTGACCCGGCTTGACCAGACGCCGATCAAATTTTTCGACGCCCAGAACGCTTTCGATGCCGAAGGTCTGACCAAGCTGACGCAACAGACTCAGCAACGGGCGATGGAGCGCAACGAAATCGAACAGGACACCTCGGTCGCAATTGCCAAGAAGAACTATGAAGCCACCCAGCTCAAACTGACGATCGAGAAAGAACAGACCTTCGCCACGCTGCAACAGCAACAGGAAGTCGCCACCCGCCAGGCGCAGCAGACGGCCGAAGTCGCGACCATCACCGCCCAGCGCGAACGCGAAGCGCAGCAGGCCAAGATCGATGCCGAACGTCTGGTTCAGGAAGCCGAAGTCGAAAAGAACCGGGCCATCCGCCAACGTCAAATTGAAGCCGACCGGGAAGTCCAGGTCGCCAAGATCGAACAGGAAAAGCGCACCACCTTGGCCGATCAGGACAAGCTGATTTCCATTGCCGAAAAATCCAAGGCACAGTCGGATGCCGAGAAGCAGGCCAATGAGGCCCGCGCCCTCGCCGCCAAGGCCGAGGAACAGGTGAAGACGGCCCGCGAAGTGGCCATTGCCGAACGGGAAAAGCAGATCGCTCTGGTCGTCGCCGAACAGGAAGCCCAGCAGCAGGCGATTGGCGTTCGAGTCTCGGCCGAAGCCGAGAAGGATGCCGCGGAAAACCACGCCCAGGCAGTCAAGATCAAGGCCGAGGCGCTGCAGGTGCAGTACCAGGTGGAAGCCAACGGGATCGAACTGCGCAATGCGGCACTGAACACGCTGGACGCCGAACAGATTGCCATGCAGATCAAGATGAAGCTGTTCGAAGCTTTGCCCGGCATCATCGAGGCCTCCGTCAAGCCAATCGAGAAGATCGACGGCATCAAGATCATCCAGGTCGATGGTCTCAACCGGAACAGCAGCAACGCTGGCGGCCCGGCCGGCATCGGCAGCGGCAGCGGCAACCTGGCCGAGCAAGCCGTCGCGGCGGCCCTCGCCTACCGCGCCCAGCAACCGATACTCGACGCGGTGCTCGGTGAGATCGGCATGAAAGGCGGCGACATGAACGGTCTGGTCGAGGCGGTGCAGCGTGAAATCAGACCGCTGCCGCAAAGCATGGCGACTGAACCGCTGGCGACGGCCTGACCGCCTAGTACGCGAAAAGCTGGCCAGAGCACGGGCGCCTGTCGTGAACAAAAACTCACGCCAGGCGCCTGCCATCGCCAACGGAAAACGGCGATACTTGCCGCCATCGCCATGGAGCCCGTCATGATCAAAGTCGCCGTCATCGAAGACGACCTGCCGACCAGCCAGCAGTTGAAGGAATGGATACTCGCCACTCGGCCGGACATCGTGGTCGACCAGTGGTTCAGCCGCGACGAGGCGGAGGCTGCGGTGGCCCGCGAGGATTACGCGCTGGTCACGCTGGATATCGAACTCGGCCGCGAGCGCAATGCCGGCGTCGCCATCATCAATGCCATCAACAAGGGCGGGCGCGGCACGCCGGTGCTGGTCGTCTCGGCCATGCCGGCGGCCATCTACCGCAGCATCATGAAGGCGCTCGACGCCTGGGATTACCTGCAGAAGACGACCTTCGAGGAAGGCGACTTCACCGACACCTTTCTCGAAATCCTGCGCGCCACGCGCGACCGCAGTGCAACCAAAACTGAAACCGGCAACGCCGAACTAGCCCTCGACCCGCTGCGCCAGAATTCACCGCTGTGGCGAGGCCAGCGTGTGAACCTGCCGCTCACCGCGCAGCGCATCCTGGCTACGCTCTACGAACGGCGCGGTGAAGTCGTTTCCTACGACGAACTGTTCCAGGTCGTGAAGAGCGGCCGCAACCGCGACAACATCAGGAAGCACATCAGCACCATCCGCGAAGCCTTCCGCGAGCTTGACGACAGCTTCGAGCGCATTGAGAACATCCCGATGCGCGGCTTTCGCTGGTCGGATCAGATCAAGTGAAACCGGCGCTCGCCTGGCTCGCTTCCTTCCGCCTGCGCCTGCTCTTTCGTGGTGCCTTCCTGGCGCTCGCCCTGGCTGTCGTGGCGATGGCCGTCACGGTATTGCAGGAGGAAAAGCAGCGCAGCTACGACAATTATCAGGCCAGCCTGGGCAAGACCAAGGAACAGATCGTCGCCCGCCTGCACCATCCGGCCGGGCAACTGGCGCTGCTCAATCCGCGCCGTGACGCTCGCGCCGCGAGCGCCGGCCAGCCGGTCGTGCTGCCTTATTCGGCGATCGATTTCGACGACCAGAACAAGGTGCAGAACGCCGTCGAAATGGCCGGTTGCCTGGTCCAGTATCCGCAATCCGGCAGCCTCTGCGTGGCCATCGGCAACAACCCTTGGGCCGGCGGTTTCATCTACGCCGCCGGCACCTTCGCGAGCGGCCCCTTGCTCGCCCATCGCATCGGCGACGAAATCCTCGACGGCGCCCACCGCCTGCGCGTCACCGTTAACCTGCGCGGCCAGACCTACCGCTGGCTGGCGCCTTTCGAGCCACAGGCCGGCAACGGCAAATGGGAAGGCCAGCGTGGCCGCTTCACCGGCTATGTCGAGCAGGACGGCCGCGACTACACCGGGGCCAAGCCGGTGCGCGAATTCCGCGGCTGGGTCTGGCAGGATGGACATTGCCTGAAAAACAGCCAGGCCGGCAACGATGAAACCTGCGCCCGAAAATCCTTCTTTTCGCTGCGTTTACCGGTCGACGTGTTGCGCGATGCCCTTTTCCTGCGCGACAAGCCGATCTGGCCGCCGCCCGATCTTGACCAGTTCAAGGTGCGTGTCGAAGTCCTGGCGCCGGGCGAAGAGGGCACTTTGTTCGACAGCAGCAGGCCGGGCGCCGTGCCGCCTTTCTCGCTCGACAGCCTGGGCGGCCTGCTGCTGTCCGGCGAGAGCCTGAGCATCCGCCGCGCCGACGCCAGGGACACTGAAATCATCCAGCTCGCCGGCCGTGACGAGGCGCTCGAACAATCCTCGCCGCTGCTCACCCGGCTGATCCGCCGGCTGCCCGTCGAAAGTCTGGAAGCGCCGGTCGTTGAACTTGCCGACGAGGTGACGACGCCGCTCGGCAATTACCGCATCCTGCTCAAGGGCGACGCACGCAGCGTGAACAAGGTGCTCAGCGCCGTGGCGACGCGCGTCTCGTGGTTCGTCGGCGCCATGCTCGGGGCCATCGGGCTGGCCTGGCTGGTCATCGAGATCGGCATCATCCGGCGCATCGCCCAGCTCACCCGGCGCACGCGCGGTCTGTCGAAAAGCGTGCACGCTGACGGCGGCCTCGACGCCTACGACCTCGCCGACCTGCGCGGCCACGACGAGCTCGGCATCCTGGCCACCGGCCTCAACGACCTGCTGCGCCGCGTCAAGGAAGACGTCGAGCGCGAGAAGATCCGCGCCGCACAGGAAAAGGACATGTGGCACGCCGTCGGCCACGAAATCATGTCGCCGCTGCAATCCCTGCTCGCCCTGCATGGCAGCGCCGACGATCCCAGCCAGCGCTACATCAGCCGCATGCAGCAGGCGGTGCGCGTGCTCTACGGCAGCGCCAGCCCGAGCGAGGCCTTCGAGAGCAGTCGTCTGAATGTTGCGGCCATTGATCTCGCCGGATTCGCAGCCAATGTCGCGGCCAATGCCGGCATCGCCGAGGTGCGTTACGTCGGCAGCAGCGAAGTGCTACTCGTGCGCGCCGATGAATTCCCGCTTGAAGACGTTTTCGCCCATGTCCTGAAAAATGCCGACCGCCACCGGATATCCGGCACGCCCATCGTCATCGACCTGACCAGCTCCGACAGCACGGCCACGGTCAGCATCTTCAACAGCGGGCCGGCGATTCCCGACGAACTGCTCGAGCGCATTTTCGAGTACGGCGTTTCCGAACAGCCGACTAGCGGCAATCGCGGTCAAGGCCTGTTCGTTGCCCGCACCTACATGGCCAAGATGGGCGGTACGATCACCGCGAATAATATCGACGATGGCGTGCGTTTCGAACTTGCCTTGCCTCGGTTAATTGGCTAAACACCTTGTTAGACCGTGTTTGGTATCGTCCGCTTACTGAGCTTCGCTGAACAATGCCTAGACTTTTTCCAATTGCCCTTTGACATAAGCCGCGCCTGAGCCGTTCGGGGCCAGTTCGAGATAGGTCTGATAAGCCTTCTTCGCCCGTTCGCCTTCGCCGGCCTTGCTTAGCGCATCGCCCAGATTCAGGTAGGCGATGGCGCGTGACGGGTCGATCTTGACGGTGTTTTCAAACCAGCGCGCCGCTTCCTTGTATTTTTCCTGCTTGTAAAAGACAAAGCCGAGGTTGTTGGCGGCTAGTGCAAAATCCGGGCGCTGTTTCAGGGCTTCGGTGAATTGGGCTTCGGCCTCGGCATAGAGCTTCTCCTTGAAGAATTGCAGGCCGCGGTCGTTGGCGCGCTGGGCAAGTTGGCGGGCGCTGGTCGGTACGGCGGCCGGCGGGGTGATTTTCTGGCTGCCGCCTTGCAGGTCCTTGACGACGACGGGAGCCGCCACCGGCTGGTTGTTGGCTGCGCTACCGACTGTCGCCGGCGGTGCTGCCATCCGGCTGGCGTCAAGTTTGCTGTTGAGGGCAATGGCCTCGCTCGGCAACTGCTTGGTGTCTGCACTGAGGAATTCCGTCTCGCTGGGCAGTTCGAAGATGAAATCGCCGCCTTCCGACCCCGGCAGGCTGCCGAAGGCCGGCGTTTGGTGCGAGGCGGCGGCGACGGCCGGGGCAACGTAGGCGGCCAGTTCGGTGGCGGTGATCAGGCCGTCGCCGTTCAGATCGCCCTTGCCGTTCAGTCCCTGCAGCAGCGCCCAGGTGAATACCGAGTGGCCGTTCGGGCCGCCGTCGGCAACCAACTGGTCGGCGCCGCCGGCGGTCAGCATTTGCCGGCCGAGGCGCTTGCCGTTGTCGCGCAGGAAATTGGCGTTGCCGGCGCCGCGCGTCAGGCCGAGGCCGCTGTAGCAGGCGTCCATGATGAACAGCGCATGCTTGGCGGTGATGCTTTCGGCGATGTTCTGCAGTTCGGTCATCGGAATGGCGTCGGTGGCGATCTGCGCCGGATCGGAATCGACCGGCACGATGTAGCCGAGATCGCGCCCCGAGCTCAGTTGCCGGGTCGCGCCATGGCCGGCGAAGAAGACGAACAGCCGGTCGTTCTTTTTCATGCCGGCATGCGTCAGCTTGTCGTGGAAGGCCGAAAGGATGCCGTTGCGCGTCGCCTCCTTGTTGTCCAGGGAAACGACATGGTCGTTGGCGAAGCCGAACTTGCCGATCAGCGTTTCGCGGATCGCCTTGGCGTCGCGCACGGCGTATTGCAGCTTGGGCCACTTGGCGTAATCGTCGATGCCGATGACGATCGCCCAGGAATCGCTGTAGCCGGCGGCGCTGCTCGCCGTCGCGGCCGGTTGCGCGGCATTGCCCTTGGTAGCGACGAAACCGTTGCCGTCCCAGCCGGCGAACTGGTAGCCGGCGGCGGTCAGGCGGTCGAGAATGCCGGGCAGCGCCTTGACCGTGCGTTCGTGGATGTCGTGGAAGAGGATGATGCCGTGACCGGCCTTGTCCACCTCGCCGAGCACGCGCTCGGCGATGGAAGCCGGCACCGGGTCGGCCCAGTCCAGTGAATCGATATTCCACATCATCGAGCGCAGGTGGGCGGTATCGAGCAGGCCCAGCCCCTCGGCATTGCGCGCGCCGTAAGGGAAACGGAACAAGGGGGAGCGGCGCGCATCGACGGCCTTGAGCAATTCATCGGTATTGAGGATCTCGGTTTTCAGCGCCTCACCGCTTTTCTTCGACAACTGCGCATGCGTCATGCTGTGGTTGGCGATGACGTAGCCGGCCGCGAGCAACTGGCGGCTGACTTCGGCGCGCGGCGAGAGCTTGGGCTTGCCGCTGGCGTCGATAGTGCCGAGATTGCTGCCGACCTCGAAGAAGATGGCCGGCGCGTTGTATTGCTTGAGGATGGCGGCGATTTCCTTGGTGTAAGTGCCGTGCGGGCCGTCATCGAAGGTCAGGACCAGGGTTTTCGGCGGCAGGCTGACGCCAAAGACTTCACCCACCGACTCGTCCTTCGGTTTCTTCGCCTTGCCGCGCATGCCGGGCTCGGCGGCTTCGGGCGCCGTGGCGTAGGGCAGCACGACGCCGAAATCCTTGAGGATCTGTTCGCGGCTGTAACGGGTCTTCAACTTGGCGACGTAATCCTCCCAGCGCTCGCGTTTCAACTCGATGGCGCGGCTCTCGAAGCGCCCGAAGACCTGGCGGATTTCCTTTTCGTAATTGCGCTCGATTTCGGCCAGGGCGTCGAGATCCTCGCCAATCCGCTTGTGCAGCTTGATGGCCGGCAATGAGCCGTCTTTAGCCACGGCCACCTGCAGGCTGCGCAGCAATTCGCGGAAAGCCAGGCGGTCGGCGTCGAACAGGTCGGGATCGCTTTCAACATAGTCGAGCAGGCCGGCGATGGTCTCGAAGCGCTTGGCGCCTCCGGAAGCGACCAGTGTGTCGAGCGCCGCTTCGAGATCAACGATACGCTGGCGGTTTTCATGGAACAGCGCCTGGCCGACCTGGTTGGCTTGTTCGCGCTCGCTTTCGGAAAGCGTCTTTTCGTCGGCGAAGAGCACGATGATCTTGCGGTAGGCCGCCAGGGTTTCCTTGAGATTGGCCGTCAGTTGGTCGCTCACGGCTGGCACTGCAGGTGTTTCGGTGAGCGTTGCAAGTTGGCCGTTACCTCGCCAAATCCCGAGTCCGATTGCCACTCCCAGGGCAAGCACGGCTGCCGCCAAAACAATTTTTTTATTCATATCCCCGAACCCTGAGCACAATGCCCGGCGCATTTTGCGGGCAGCGAGGGGAAAGATCAACCTCGCGCTCCCAACTCAAGTCATCGGTTCTCCCTGAGCCGACAGGCAGCGAGTTCCGCACCGTAACGCAGAACGCAAATGGTGGCTTCCGGGGATCGGTACGCCCCCTGGCCGCTTTCTGGCGATGAATCCGAAGAGATGACAGTCGCTTGTGGCGTTGTCTGCCCTTCGAGGGACGTTGCCCAGAGAGGGGGGCTGTGTACCAACCCCGCGTTGTCGTTTACAGCGGCTGCAAGGTGTCGCGATAGCGGGCGGCGTTGGCTACGTAGTGCTCGGCTGATTTCTGCAGCTTGGCGACATCCTCGTCGGACAGCTCGCGCACGACCTTGCCCGGCGAGCCGACGATCAGGCAGCGGTCGGGAAAGACCTTGCCTTCCGGGATCAGCGTATTGGCGCCGACGATGCAGCCCTTGCCGATCACGGCGCGGTTGAGGATCACCGAACCGATGCCGATCAGGCTGCCGTCGCCGACCGTGCAGCCGTGCAGCATGACGAGGTGGCCGACGGTGACGTTGTCGCCGATGTGCATCGGCACGCCTTCGTCGGTATGCAATACCGAGCCGTCCTGGATGTTGGTGTTGGCGCCGATGTGGATCGGGTCGTTGTCGCCGCGCAGCGTGGCGTTCCACCAGATCGAGGCGTTCTCGCCGAGGCGAATGTCGCCGATTACCGTGGCGTTGGGGGCAACCCAGGCATTGGTGCCGATTTGCGGTTGTTTGTCAGCGAGGCGGTAGAGGGGCATGTGGTCTCCATTTGCTATTTGAAATTGGCCATTTTTGCGGCGTCGACCGCAAAGCGCAGGCGCAATGTTACGCTGCCGGCCTGCGGGGCGCCTCAAGGAGCCAACATGAATTTTCCTCGACTCAAATCCTGGCAATGGGCCTTGCTCGTCATCGCCTGCCTGGTCGCGCTCGACTGGGCGATCCGCCGGCCGGATGCGCGTTCGCGCGAGCTGACCGGAATCATCGCGACGCAGGGCAGCGCCCAGCTCAAGGCCTATCCCTATCAATTCCATGTGCTGCGCGTCGAAGGCAAGACGGCGGTACTCAGCACGCCACGCAGTTTCGAGGTGCCGGCTTTCAAGGTGCTGGGTGTGTTGTATCCGGAAATCAACGTCAAGGATCACAACAACCCGGCCTTCATCGCCGTCGAGCAACAACTGGGCGCGGTTCAGGCCGAGGCGCGCAACATCGTTGCGGCGCAGCCTGGCATCGCTGATGTGCGCTGGGAACTCGATCGCCAGTGGCTGCGCCAGCACGGCATCGAGGTGCCGGACAAATAGCCGGCTTCAGGCGTTCCTGTCGGCGCCGGTCAACTTTTGCACGATCAGGCTGCCGATCATGTCGCCTTCGACATTGACCGCCGTGCGCGTCGTGTCGAGGATGCGGTCGATCGGCAGCAGGATGGCGATGGCTTCGGTCGGCAGGCCGACCGACTGCAGTACCAGCACCATGCTCAGCATGCCGACGCTGGGAATGCCGGGCGCGCCAATGGCGCCGAGCATGGCGACGAAGAAGATCACCGCCTGCTGCGCGATGTCGAGTTCGATGCCGGCCAGGCGGGCGACAAAGAGGGCGGCAGCGGCTTCGTAAAGGGCAGTGCCATCCATGTTGACCGTGGCGCCGAGCGGTACGACGAAATTGGCGATGTCCTTCTTGACGTGCAGATGCTGCTCCGTGCAGCGCAAGGTGACCGGCAGTGTGACGGCGCTCGAGCTGGTGACGAAGGCGGTGACCAGCGCTTCGCGGGCGCCGCGGAAGAAGTGCAGCGGCGAAATGCGGGTGACCAGCCAGAGTAAGGCGGGCAGCACGACGATCCCGTGGAACAGCGTCGTGCCGGTGACCACGGCGATGAATTCGAGCAGGCTGCCGAGCAGTGCCGCCTGCTGTGTCGCGGCGAGTTGCAGGAGCAGGGCGGCAAGGCCGAGCGGCGCCAGGTACATGATCCAGCCGACAATCAGCAGGCAGAGTTCCTGCAACTCCTGAAGGAGCGTGCGCAGGTTCTTGTAGCGCTCGCCGCCGACAACCAGTGCGATACCAAGAATCAGCGCAATGACCACGATGGCGAGCAGGTCGCCGCTGGCCAGCGCCTTGATCGGGTTCTGGAACAGGCCGTGCATGAACTGGGCGATATAGTCGGGCAGCGGCATCTGGCGTGCCTGGTAGT
Source organism: Quatrionicoccus australiensis (assembly GCF_020510425.1). NCBI lineage: Bacteria > Pseudomonadati > Pseudomonadota > Betaproteobacteria > Rhodocyclales > Azonexaceae > Quatrionicoccus > Quatrionicoccus australiensis. Next base: position 95,452 of record NZ_JAHBAH010000001.1, on the reverse strand, counting down.
TCTGCGTCGCCTCGGTAAACATCGCGAGGTGCAGGCCTTCGCCGGGCCGGAACAGGTTGGCGGCGCCGAAGCCGAGGAAGATCGCCAGCGCCATCGACAGCGCAAAAAAGCCCAGCGTGGTCGTCCACACCGCATGCATTTTTTCATGCGCGCGCAGGTTGGCGACGCCGACCACGATGGACGAAAAGACCAGCGGCACCAGCACCATGCGCAGCAGGTCGAGGAATAGCGTACCGACCAGTTTGGCGCCGTACAGCGTGTTCTGCGCCAGCGGTGTCGCGGTCTGGCCGTTCAGGTAGAGGCCGGCGGCGATGCCGAGGGCGCAGCCGATCAGGATTTGCGTATTGAGCGACAGTTTGCGGGCCATGCTGATTCCGTGGGTGAGGGCAGGGCAGATTGTATATGCCCGGACGGTCAACGCCGTGGCGAAGGCGTTTTTGCGCTAGCATCGCGCCCGGATGACATCGGCTGGAGAATGAAAATGAGCGATTTTGAAGCGTTGACCGCTGCGCTGTGCGAGTTTCGCGATGCGCGCGACTGGCGGCAGTTTCACACCCTGCGCAACCTGATCACCTCGCTCAATCTCGAAGCGGCCGAACTGCTTGAGCTGACGCAATGGAAGAGCGATGCCGAGATCGACGCCTTGCCGGCCGACGCCAAGTCGGGCGAAGCCTTGCGCGACGAATGCGCCGACATCCTGCTCTACCTGCTGCTGATCGCCGATACGGCCGGCATCGACCTGCTCGCCGCGGCGCGCGCCAAGCTGCTCAAGAACGCGGCGAAATATCCCATAGAAAAGGCCCGCGGGTCGCGGGCCAAATATACCGAACTCGGTTGAGTCGGACTTACGAAGTCTGGCTCTCGATCTTGTACTTCGCCCCGTCGTTCTGGGCGAGCAATCGGGTGATCACCGGCAGGTTTTCGTGCAGGGTCTTTTCCAGCGTCCACGGCGGGTTGATGATGAACATGCCGCTGCCGTGCATGCCGTAGCCGTCCTTGGCCGGGGCGCTGACTTCCAGCGTGGCGTGCAGCCAGTCCTTGGCGCCCAGGCCCTTCAGTTTCTCGGGCAGCTTGCGTGATTCCGGCTTCGAGAGCATCGGGTACCACAGTGCGTAGGTGCCGGTCGGGAAGCGTTTCATGGCTTCCTGCAGGCCCTTGATAACATTGGCGTAATCGTCGCGCGTTTCGTAAGACGGGTCGATCAGGACCAGGGCGCGGCGCGGCGGCGGTGGCAGGATGGCTTTCAGTCCGGCGAAGCCGTCGCCGGCGGTGACCATGACCTGGCGGCCGGCGCTCTTGAAGCAGCCTTCGAGCAGCTTGACGTCGGTGCTGTGCAGTTCGTAGAGACGCAGACGGTCGCCGTCGCGCAGCAACTGGCTGGCCAGCCAGGGCGAACCCGGATAGTGGCGCAGCTGGCCGTCCGGATTGAGCATGCGGACGAAATCGACATAGTCGGCAGTGGCCGGCGGCAGGCCCTTGGCGTCCCAGAGGCGGCCGACACCGTCGCGGAATTCGGCGAGCTTGGTGGCGTGTGCCGACTCCAGCGCGTAGCAGCCGGCGCCGGCATGGGTATCGATGATCCAGAAGGGCGCCGGTTTGTCGCCCATGTACTGGGCGATCTGGAGCAGGATCAGGTGTTTGATTACGTCGGCGTGGTTGCCGGCGTGAAAGGCGTGGCGATAACTGAGCATGGGCACAGTATACTTCGCCGCCATGCCTATTTACGAAACCATTTTCCTGTTGCTCGCCGGTGCCCTCGTCTGGTTCTGGCTCGATACGCTGAAAGCCCGTGAAATCGGCATTTTGGCCGCGCAGCAGGCGTGTACCGAAGAGGGCCTGCAATTCCTCGACGAAACCGTGGTCGGGCGCTCGCTGCGCCTGGGCCGCGACGACAACGGCCAGCTCCGGCTGCGCCGCGTCTATGCCTTCGAATATAGCGATACCGGCGACAACCGTCGTTCCGGCAGCGTCACGATGCTTGGCCACGAGGTCGAGATTCTGCACGTTCGCCCCAACCTTTACGTGATTCCGAGCAGCCATGAAACCCTCCATTGAAACCATCGAATTCCACGGCATCGAAGCCTTCCAGCTGAACGGCCCGAAAGGCACCACGGCCGTGATCAGCCGGCTGGGTGGACAGGCCCTGTCCTGGAAGACGGCCGACGGCCGCGAACGCCTGTTCCTCTCCGAACAGGCCGTGTTCGACGGCAGCGTGGCGATCCGTGGCGGTGTACCCGTCTGTTTTCCGCAATTTGCCAGCCTCGGCGACCTGCCCAAGCACGGCCTGGTGCGCACCCGCCTGTGGTCGGTCAGTTCGCAGCGTTGCGGTGACGATTACGCGCTGGTCACGCTGGAAGTGACCGACGATGAAGCCAGTCGCGCCCTCTGGCCGCACGCCTTTCATGCCGAAATCACGCTGATGGTCGAAGCCGACCGGATCGACGTCGAGTTGTGCATCACCAATACCGGCGGCGACGCTTTCGAATTCACCGGCGCGCTGCATTCCTACCTGCGCGTCACCCAGGTCGAAGACATCGAACTCGAAGGCCTGCACGGCTTCGACTACCGCGATGCGGTCAAGGACACGGTGCAGCGCGACAGCGGCATCGAGCTGCGCATCGAGGGCGAAACCGACCGCGTCTATTACAACGTCAAGCGGCCGCAGATGCTGCATGCCGCCAATCTGAGTCTGGCCCTGCAGAACCAGGGCTTCCCCGACGTCGTGGTGTGGAATCCGTGGGTCGAGCGCTGCGCCGAACTCAAGGACATGCCGGACGATGCCTGGCGTCACATGCTTTGTATCGAGGCCGCGGTGGCCGGCGAGCCGGTCAGCCTGCCGGCCGGTGAAGAGTGGTACGGCCGGCAGACCCTGGTCGCGATCTAAGGCTTTCGTCTAGCGCGCTGCGGCCGCAACGGCATCGGCCAGCGTGCCGAGCGCAACCATCGGTGGCGCGGCGCGCAGATGGATCATGCCGGTCGGCACCTGGCTGATCTCGGCGGGCAGGGTTTCAACGACCAGGTCGGCGGCGTGTTGCGACTGCTCGACGACGCGGCGCGGCATCAGCGTCCAGCCGAGGCCGACCGCAACGCAGCCGAGGATGCCTTCGAGCGTGCCGAATTCCATTGCGTCGGCCACCGCATGCCCGGTGGCGCGTTGCCAGGCGAGTGCCCGGCTGCGGTAGGCGCAGCCTTCGCGGAACAGGATCAGCGGTTGCAGGACAGGGTTGGCGCCCTTGGCGCTGATCTGGACCAGTTCCTCGACGACCAGTTCAGTGAATTCCAGTTCGGGATGGATGACCGGGCCGGCGATGAAGGCGCAGTCTAGCTTGTGGGTCAGCACCTTGTCGGTGAGCTGGGCGCTGGTGTTGGTGACGACGCGCAGTTCCAGGCGCGGATGCTCGGCGCGCACCGCCTTGAGGGCGCTCGGCAGGTGCAGGGCGGCAAAGGTTTCCATGGCGCCGATGCGCAGTTCGCCGACGTTCTCGCCGACCTGGCGCACCGCGGCGCTGGTCTGGCGCTCCAGCAACAGCATGCGGCGCGCGTAGTCGAGCAGCACGCGGCCCGACGGGGCCAGTTCGAGGCCGCGCCCCTTGCGGAAAAACAGTTCGGCGCCCAGTTCTTCCTCCAGCCGGCGGATGCGGTTGGTGACATTGGACTGCACCGTGTTCAGCTTGCGCGAAGCGGCGAGGATGCCGCCTTCCTCGACGACGGTCTGGAAAGTGCGCAGGGCGACCAGTTCCATTGATCTATCTCCAATAGCGAACGTTACGTTCTAAACAATTCATTTGTATCGATAGCTTAACTTGTTTACCTTTCGTCTACCAAAACAAGAGGAGACATCCCCATGCGCGAACAGAGACAACGCCTGCAAGTGCTCAGCGCCGGCATTTTCAGCCTGGTGCTGGTGCTTGGCGTCGCCCGCTTTGCCTACACGCCGCTGCTGCCCGTGATGCAGCAACAGGCCGGCCTGGGCGTCGCCGAAGCCGGCTGGCTGGCGGCGATCAATTACGCCGGCTACCTGAGCGGCGCGCTGATCGCCTCGCTGATCAGTGATCTGGTCCTCAAGGACAAGCTATACCGGATCGGCCTCGTCGTCGCCATTGTGTGCACGGCGATCATGGGCATGACCACCGATGTCACGATCTGGGCGCTGTCACGCTACTTTGCCGGCCTGGCGAGCGCCGCCGGCATGCTGCTCGGCACCGGCCTGATCCTCAACTGGCTGATCCGCCACAACCATCGCAGCGAACTGGGCATCCATTTCGCCGGCATCGGCATCGGCATTGCCGGCTGCGCCGCGGTCGCAGCCTTGATGAATAGCTGGCTGGACTGGCGCGAGCAGTGGTTCGTGTTCACCGCCATCGGCTGCGTGCTGCTCGTGCCGGCCCTGCGCTGGCTGCCGGCACCGGATACCAGCGGCGTCACCAAGAGCGGCCAGGTGCTGGAAGACAAGCCGCCCAGCCCGCTTTTCCTGCGCCTGTTCATGGCCTCGTATTTCTGCGCCGGTTTCGGCTTCGTGGTCAGCGCCACCTTCATCGTCGCCATCATCAACCATCTGCCGGGCCTGAGCGGGCAGGGCAACCTGGTTTTCCTGGCAATCGGTATCGGCGCGATTCCGGCCTGTTTCAACTGGGATCTGATCGCACGCCGCACCGGCGACCTCAATGCGCTGATCCTTGCGGCCGTACTGCAGATCGTCGGCATCCTGATGCCGGTGCTGTTCGGCGGCCTGCTCGCCTCGCTGTTCGGTGCGCTGCTCTTCGGCGGTACCTTCGTCGGCATGGTCAGCCTGGTGCTGACCATGGCCGGGCGCTACTACCCGACCAAGCCGGCCAAGATGATGGGCAAGATGACGCTTTCCTACGGCGTCGCGCAGATCATCGGGCCGGCGATCACCGGCTGGCTGGCGACGCAACTGGGCAGCTACAACGCCGGGTTGTATGTCGCAGCCGGCGTCATGCTGGTCGGCACGGCGCTGTTGCTGCTGCTCAAGCTTGTCGAAAAGCGCGATCTCGCGTCTACTGCCCGTTTGCAGGCGGTCTGAACGGTCGACCGCGCCAGATTGCCATTTTTCCGTCAGGAGACAGAACATGTTCAAGGGAATTTTGATCAGCAAGGATGAGTCCGGTTACCGGGCCGCTTTTCAGGACATCGACGCCGCCGTGCTGCCGGAAGGCGATGTCACGGTCCAGGTCGAATGGTCCACGCTCAATTACAAGGACGGCCTGGCGATTACCGGCAAGTCGCCCGTGGTGCGGCGTTTCCCGATGATGCCGGGGATCGATTTCGCGGGTACGGTGACTGAAAGTTCGAATCCGGCCTGGAAAGCCGGCGACGCCGTCATCCTTAATGGCTGGGGCGTCGGCGAGACGCATTGCGGCGGCCTGGCCGGCGTCGCGCGGGTCAAGGGTGAATGGCTGGTCGCCCGGCCGGCCGCCTTCACGGCACGGCAGACCATGGCGATCGGCACCGCCGGTTACACGGCGATGCTCTGCGTGCTGGCGCTGGAAAAGCACGGCATCAAGCCGGAAGACGGCGAAATCCTCGTCACCGGCGCCAACGGCGGCGTCGGCAGCGTCGCCATCGCACTGCTCGCCAAGCTTGGCTACAAAGTGGTCGCGTCTACCGGTCGACCGGCGGAAAGCGACTATTTGCGCGCGCTCGGTGCCGCCGACATCATCGACCGCGCCGAACTGGCCGCCCCCGGCAAGCCGCTCGCCCGCGAGCGCTGGGCCGGCGTCGTCGATGCCGTCGGCAGCCATACGCTGGCCAACGCCTGCGCCAGCACCAAATATCGCGGCGCCGTCGCCGCCTGCGGCCTGGCCGGTGGCATGGATTTCCCGGCGTCGGTGGCGCCCTTCATCCTGCGCGGCGTGACGCTGTACGGCATCGACAGCGTCATGGCGCCTCTGTCTGTGCGTCAGGAAGCCTGGCAACGCCTGGCGCGCGATCTCGATCCGGCCAAGCTGGAAGCGATCACGCACGAGATTGCGCTGTCCGGCGCGATTGCCGTGGCCGGCGAATTGCTCGAAGGCAAGGTGCGCGGTCGCGTGGTCGTCGATGTCGCACGCTGAAATGCTTTTGTCGCAAAACTGCCATTCCTGAGCGGTCGACCGCTGCCAGGCCGCTGATTTCACGGGTGTTGCGGCCTGGTCTTTCTTTTGCTTCGGGCATCTTATGGATGCCATTCAACAACACCCAACGGAAAAAGCCAGCCGCGCCGCCGAGCGCTGGCTGCAGGAACTCGGCCGCTCCGGCTTGCCCGGCGGTTTCGAGCAGCGCGAACTGGGCAAGGGCGGCCTGCTGTCCACGCCCTCGGCCGCCAACAACCAGGTTTTCATCGTGCACAGCGGTCGTCTGCGCGTCTACCTGGCCGGCGAAAACCGCGAGCTGACGCTGACCTTCCTCGAAGCCGGCGACATCTACACGACGCACACCCCGACCTATGTCGAAGCCGTCGCGCCGAGCACGCTGTGGCTGATCGACACCGCCTCGTTTGCCCGCAAGCTGGCCAGCGATCCCTCGGTCACGCCGGTCATGATGCGCGTCCTCGGCGGCATGCTGAACAATGCCGTCAAACTCATCGAAGACCTCGCCTTCCGCGAAGTGCCGGCCCGCCTGGCCCGCTTCCTCCTCGGCCTCGCCAACCGCCGCGGCCTGGTCTGCGACGAAGGCCTGCTCGTGCCGCTCGACCTCGGCCTCGAAGACATCGCCAGCCTGCTCGGCACGACCCGGCAAAGCGTTTCCCTGCTGATCAACCAGTGGGAGCGCGAAGGCCTGCTGCAACGGCAGGGGCGGCGGACACTGCTGGTTCGTTCGCTGCGGGCGTTGGCTGAGCGTTGTCCGGATCCGGTGGGCTGAGATTCAACATCCACTAGAACCTGGGACGTAAGGAAAACGCGGGGGCTCCAAGTGATAGCGTTGAGTGGCCGGTATTCGGCGATGAAGTTTACGCCTGCACCCTAGCGCCCCGGCCGTGATCGGATGTTCGATACCAAAGATGGATTACTGTTTGAACGTCTGGTCAACTCTGACAACAACCAGAGAGCCTACTCCAACAAAGCGCTGATCTTGGTCACAATTTGGCTCTTAACCATTTCAAAATGGTTACATAAAGGTGTTCCGGGACGACAGGTTTGGCAATGTGATCATTCATGCCTGCTTCAAGACAAATTGAACGATCTTCTGCAAAAGCATTTGCTGTCATTGCCAATATTGGCGTTGAGTGATTTCTAGACTGTCCATTTCTTATGGCAATCGAAGCGTCGACGCCACTTACATTCGGCATCTGCATATCCATCAAGATCAATGCATAGTCTTTCTGCTTTGCGAACTCGATTGCCTGCTGACCGTCATTCGCCATATCAATCACGAAACCTACGTCCTCGAGCAAACAACGAGCAACCTCTTGGTTAATCTCATCGTCTTCTGCCACCAAGATTTGAGACCCTGAAAATTCCGCAATCAATATTTCTTCGGCACTTTCAAAAAACCTCTGTTCTTCGGTGGCAAAATCATCTACGCCCTTCGGGAGTTGCACTTCAAACCAAAAGGTACTTCCGAGGTCAGGCACGCTTAACATGCCAATTTCCCCGCCCATAAGCTGCACGAGTTGTTTGCAAATTGCGAGCCCTAAACCTGTTCCGCCGTATTTCCTGGTTGTCGACACGTCTGCCTGTTGAAACGAAGAAAACAGCAAGCTTTGCGCTTCCTGTGGCACACCAATCCCGGAATCCTTTACTTCGACGCGAAAAGCAATATGTGAAGGCGTATTTTCCAGCTCCCGAATCGCAACTTTGACTTCTCCCTGCCCAGTGAATTTCACGGCATTTCCGGTTAAGTTCATCAGGATTTGACCTAGTCGTAACGGGTCTCCAAGCAAGGGCTGATTAAGAAGTTCGGCTGGCACATCTATTACAAAGCCTAAACTTTTGGCTCGCGCTTTGTAACCAACCATACTATTGATGCTTTCCATGACGCTTGCGAGCTTGAAGTTTGTTGCCTCAAGGGTGAGCTTGTTCGCTTCAATTTTGGAGATGTCAAGGATGTCGTTAATTACTGCTAGCAAGTGATCGGCGGCATGTTTTGCTTTTTCTAGTTGCTCGGAACCGGTGGCATCAGTCAACCGTTGTTGAGCAAAATTGATCATGCCCATAATCCCGTTTAGTGGGGTCCGCAGTTCGTGGCTCATGTTAGCTAGAAACGTACTCTTGGCCACATTCGCCGCCACAGCCTCATCCCTTAAGCGGATCAGTTCTATTTGGCTTGCTTGTAAATCCTGCTCTGCTTTGATCCTTCGGCTAATCTCGCGTGTCATCTGGATAGTGCGATGTGCGAGGGTGTCATACATGCCCATCACGGTTTCAATCAAAACTCGTGTTGCACCCTCCATCTCGTGATTGGCGATCGCCTTGCATTCTTCAAGCGACATGCCTGAAGGTAAGGCCAAAACAACTTTTGCCATGCGCTTATCGGACTCAATAATGTGCATCGCTAACCAATGGGTTAGAAAAGAGACGATTTCTTCAATGACCACATCGGGGTTTTTGTGGAGTTCGCTCCCTTTAATTTCCAGAACTTTGGCAATGAAATCTTCGTGCCCTTTTTTGTGCCATTCTTCCCAAGAGTCGTTCCGGAAATGCTCGTGCCAAATTTTCTCTTCGGTCGTGAAATGGTAAGCGGTATATGCCTTGAGCTCGTCAAATACCTTAGTGATTTCTGGTGCTTCGGACTGAAATGCCAAATGACTTACCAGTACATTGAGTAAATTGACCAACTGCTTGTGCTGGGTATCAATGATCTCAATGCCCGACTCGAAATTTTTGTTCCACGGGAATATTTCAACGGCATTGAGCATGGCAACAAACCCTTAGTGATTAGAGGGGTAATTGTCTCATATGGGAAATCTGGCAACAGTAATTTTTTTGAACACTAGTTGTTAATTTTGTAGATTTGTATCAGATTAAAGGTGAGAATGCTCAGTTTGAGGACCGAACACCCAGGTGCTACGGACCGCTTCCAGAAAGCGAAATTCCACTGTCTGCTTTCCGGCGAGGAATCTTGAAAGATGGCCGTCGCATCGGTGCCTGTTGCTGCCGTAGCCACTATTGGAAAGCGGTCACTCGGCACGTTTGAATTCACCGGACTGCGCGGCTTTTCGCGCAGGTTCGGTGGAATGATGGGGTGGGGTCGCTTAGCGTTCTTGCCCATGCCTCATAACAAGCACGGCAGCTACACCGATGATCCCGAGCACGAAGCTGGCCAACAGCCAGACCTGTGCGATTGCAAGGACGCCACAAATGTAGCCCACACTGAGGTAGAGGGTTGGTTCTCGCCGACACTCTGCCCAGATAGCTGTGCCCATCGCAATTAGCGCAAGCGCTACACTCAGAGCAACAAGAAATAGAATTGCATTTTCATCGTTAATTGCGAAGTGACCAGCATCGGTCATCTCCGGAACGCCACCGATGCTCGTGATTCGGTTGGGTGTAACACTGGTGATTCCGTGAGACGGAAGATCAATGACAATAATGGAGGGCTTTTCGGGAAGCGGCTGCTTAACGAAACCAAGGCCGTCCAGCCAACCGAGAACTGTGGAACTGCCAGGAACCCAAATCGATCGCAGATGACTGGCAAAAACAGACAGCGGGACTGCCAGCACTCCGCTCAACATGGATACCAAATCAACACGCATTGGATACCGCACCCTCTGCCCCCCAACGATGAAGCTCACTGGACGGCTGGCAGCGAAGCTGGCCGACGGTCCGGTGGAGCGGATTGTTATGCGATACCACGAGGGAGTCTCCTGCAGCCGTATAACTGCCCATTCCATCCTCGTACAGTGGCCACTCCGACGGACACCAGCCAAGCAATTTCTAGCGCCAGCAGGGCTAAATATTCCCAAGTGGCACACCGATGGCCCTCTATACATTGGTCAGATGTCACGATGTTATTGAAGATCGAAAGGGCTACGGTAGCCAAAACCCAATAGCAGCAAATAACCAGTACTCGACGCCAAGCAGCGGGATATACGTACTCGGTGCTGTCCGGTGTTCGCTCGACCAACATTTCGTGGGCGGGCAATGTATTCGAGTCTTTATGGATGACCACCGACCTGGCCAGTAGGTCGTGCACCGCCTGATGCTTTTTTGTGGTGAGAACAAAGATAAATGACAGCCACCCAAGCAGCAGTTTCGCTATAAAGCGGATGGTGGCCGCAATAAAATTAATATTGCGCTGCCCGTCAATTGTGGCGACCCGAATTTTCAACAAGTGATGCCCGATGGTACCGACGTCCCCCCGGAATTGAGTAGCGCCTGACTTTAGAGTCCAATTCACCACGACAAGGAGATTGGACATGAAGAAGCGATTCACCGAAGAACAGATCATTGGCTTCCTGCGGGAAGCAGAAGCAGGAATGCCGATAGCGGAGTTGTGCCGCAAGCACGCCTTCTCAGAGGCAAGCTACTACCTCTGGCGCAGCAAGTTTGGCGGAATGAGCGTGTCGGACGCTAAGCGGCTCAAGGAGCTCGAAACGGAAAACACGCGCTTGAAGAAGCTGTTGGCCGAAACGATGCTGGAAAACGAGATCGCTAAGGAAGCTCTGCGAAAAAAGTGGTGAGCGCACCGTCACGACGTGATCTGGTGCGCTACCTGATCGACGAGGGGCTCAGCGAGCGAAAGTCATTGCGGTTCGTTGGCATGAGTCCGAGTTCATTCCGTTACCAGCCGGCGGCGGATCGCAATGCTGCTTTGAAGGAGCAGATCGTCACGCTCGCCCAACGTCATCGGCGCTACGGTGCCGGGATGATCTACTTGAAGCTGCGGCAGGCCGGCCTGGTGGTGAATCACAAGCGGGTGGATCGGCTCTACGCCGAGGCCGGTCTGCAAGTGAGAAGGCGAAAGCGGAAGAAGATTCCGGTGTCGGATCGTCACCCACTAGAGCGCCCTTCGGCCGCCAATCAGGTCTGGTCAATGGATTTCGTGTTCGACCGGACGGCGGAAGGGCGAGTCATCAAAAGCCTGACCGTTGTCGACGATGCGACGCATGAAGCGGTCGCGATTGTTCCGGAACGCGCAATCGGCGGCATGCAACTCACCCGAACGCTCGATCAGTTGGCCAAGACGCGAGGCTTGCCCAAGGCCATTCGGACGGATAACGGCAAGGAGTTCTGTAGTCGGGCCATGCTGACCTGGGCGCATGCCCGTGGCGTCCAACTCTTTCTCATTGAGCCAGGCAAGCCGAATCAGAACGCCTATATCGAATCGTTCAATGGGCGTTTCCGGGATGAATGCCTGAATGAGCACTGGTTCACCAGCCTGCGCCATGCCCAGGTCGTCATCGAAGGCTGGCGCCGCGAGTACAACGAGGAGCGACCGAAAAAATCCCTGGGCGGTTTGACGCCCGCAGCCTATGCAAAATCACTCACCCAGAAATCAGGTAAATTACCCCCGGACTCTAAAGCCCTCTGCTACTGAAAACGGGGGGACGTCGGTACCGCCGGTAACCGCCACCAATCCTGGTTCGAGGACAAATATGGGTACCAAGACAAGGGTCACCTTGCCATAGACATGCGAGACACCGATGGCATCACCAAGGATCAATGTTCCGAATATGGTGAAAGGTAGGAGAACCGAATCAATTAGGACTGCTCGGACCCGACGTATTAGCCTCGGATAGAAAACTTGGGTCATAGATTAAGATGCATAACGTCAAAGGTGAGAGGCCGCCGGAGCGGTGAAGCCACGTAGAGAACCTGCAAGCGCAGCTTGCAGGCTGTCCCACTCGACCGATGGGTTGGGGCTCACGCGAGGGAGAACCCCAGTAAGTCAGCGAGTATGTGGGCGGAAACGAGAGGCCACAACTGCTTCGTTCGGACGTAGTAGAAACCGAGGACGATGCCGAACCCAAGAACCGAGACTGCGCCGATTGGGCCTTGGTAAAGGTGATATAGGACGCGAATGAGGAGCGAGACACCAAGTGCGAAAGAAACGCCGGATCCCTCTAACGCTCTCTGCAAGTAGCCAACTAGAAAAGTCTCTTCGTACAACCCATTAACTAAGGAGACGCCTACGAGCGGGGCAAAAGAGATCGTTGCATGGGCAACCATTTGTTCAATTGGCTGCGTAGGAGAGAGGGGCCCCGCAAACACAGATGTTAGCGCCCAGGAAGCAAGAGAACCCGCGACAAAGAGGCCGACTCCAACAAGCGTTCCAGCAACCGTGGGATTTGGAATAAGGTTGGCTAAGTCGTGCCCCCGCACGTGGAGATAGCCGAGCGCGGCGGCTGCAAGCATTATTTCGGACGCGATGATTCCAAAGAATGAAACATCCGTGAAGGGATGGGTTGGGAAGCCTGATGCGACCGCTTGAAGGGAGCCGAGAATGAACCAACCAAAACACAACGCCGTGACAATGACAATGTCAGCGGCGCTATTTGCGACGGCGGAGCGGTGGTTCATTGATATGAGCCCCAACGTGGAAATAAGCGGCCTGCGCGGCATTTCGCGCTGGTCCGCTCGAATGTAAGGTTAGCCGCCATGGGACTCTCCGCGAACCGCACCGAGCAACCGGACGATTCGGTAGAAAAAAATTGCTTCAGTAATTGCAACGGCCAGAAAAGCGAGGAGACCAAAGAATGAGCCTCCAATATGAGAGAGATTAATCGCAAGCTCGCTGTGGCTCTCAGCCAGCGCGATTAGTGTCTGGCGGAAAACGATTGTAATAAGCCAGAAGCAGCCCCACACGGGCAACGTAGTCGTGATATTTATCGGTAAGCTCAGACACATGAATTGAGCAATGAAGTCTGAACTTGCGTCGCCACCAGCCGCGTCATAGGCCCTCGACAATCCGACGACAGTGATGAATGCAACAACAACGGCTTCATATAGCGATAGCCAAGACCAGAGTGGGTTTGCAGAAACAAGTCCGGAATATCCGAAGGCCGCAGAACTCAACGATGCGGCAAGAAGGTAGTAGCTGCGCTGGCGGGAACTGACTTCACCACTTGCCAATTCTCGGGCAAGGCGCTTTGAGTTGAAGAAGTGGATAGTTGTCATGACGGCTAACAACGCTGTAGAAAAATAGTACTCATGCCAGCATCGTGACGTGAATCATATGGAATATCAAGCCGCACTTTTGTCGCTGGACCTTGCCGCCGATGCCTGCTATGGAGAAAAGGCTTGAACGGCGGCTCCTGGCCGATTATGTGAGGTCGGCAACGTCCGCTTCGGAGCGTTTAAATTCGAAAAATAGTGGTTCGGCTGAGCGGCGGCTCTAGAGAAGGCTGGACGGCCGAAATGGGCACAGGGCCGCTGGTGGAAATCCAGAATTAACGATCTGTTTTCAAGACTTCTCCACACATTGGCATCCAGGCGACGAGTTTCTGTTTTTCACCGGCATTCCCAGGAACGTCGGCCAGCCGACGGAATCGTTTTTGGTCGCCCGTTACAGTGGCTCCATCACCAATTGAAGGAGCCTCGCCATGGAAACCAGCAAAGCAGCAACGCCCGATTGTGGCTGCGGCAAGAAGGTCGACCGCTACGTCACCTTCAACGACATCGACTGCGCCGGCAACGCCCGTCGCCTGATGGAATGCATCGAACGCAACGTGCCGAATGCGGCGCGCACGGCGCCGTTCTGGCCTTACTTCATGGCCAAGCGTCAGCCGAAGAGCGGCACGGCGCCGGACGACCTGTTCCTGATCCATTGCCACATCAACGTGATTCGCGAACTGTTCGACGAATGCGGCGATACGGCGGCGCAGACGCTACTGACCCAAGTCGAGGAAGAGTGTTGTTGATTGACGCGGCGTCCGGCGGGGTGCAAAGGTATAATCGCGGCCTCTGATTTTTCGGGCGAATTTCGCCCTGGCCGCCGTGACCCCACTCGAAACTGAAATTGCCCGCCGTCGCACCTTCGCGATCATTTCCCACCCTGACGCCGGTAAGACGACGCTGACCGAAAAGCTGCTGTGGTTCGGCGGCGCCATCCAGGTGGCCGGCGAAGTGCGCGCCCGCAAGGCTTCACGCCATGCAACGTCGGACTGGATGGAGCTGGAAAAGCAGCGCGGCATTTCGGTGACCTCGTCGGTGATGCAGTTCCCGTACCGCGAATGCATGGTCAACCTGCTCGACACGCCGGGCCACGAGGACTTCTCGGAAGACACCTACCGTACGCTGACCGCCGTCGACTCGGCGGTCATGGTGATCGACTCGGTCAACGGCGTTGAAGCGCAGACGATCAAGCTGCTCAACGTCTGCCGCATGCGCGACACGCCCATCCTGACCTTCATCAACAAGCTCGACCGCGAAGGCAAGGAGCCGATCGACCTGCTCGACGAAATCGAGTCGGTGCTCGGCATCCAGTGCGCGCCGATGACCTGGCCGATCGGCATGGGCAAGCGTTTCCGCGGCGTCTATCACCTCTACGACGACGCCATCGCCTTCTTCGATCCGCAGGCCGAGAAGGGCACGGCCGAGATCATCCTGGGTCTCGACAACCCGCGTCTCGATGAGTTGATCGGCACGCAGGCCGACGAGTTGCGCGTCGATATCGAACTGGTGCGCGGCGCTTCGCATGCCTTCGATGCCGAGGCTTACCTGAGCGGCAAGCAGTCGCCGGTGTTCTTCGGTTCGGCGGTCAACAACTTCGGCGTGCAGAGTTTGCTCGATGCCGTGGTCGACCTGTCGCCGGCACCGATTGCCCGCCCGGCCGTGACGCGCCGCGTCGAGCCGGACGAAGGCAAGTTTTCCGGCTTCGTGTTCAAGATTCAGGCCAACATGGACCCCAAGCACCGCGACCGCATCGCCTTCCTGCGCGTCTGCTCGGGCCGCTTCGACCGCGGCATGAAGGTCAAGCAGGTCGCGACCGGCAAGACCCTGTCGATCAACAACGCGATTACCTTCATGGCGCGTGACCGTTCGACCACCGACGAAGCCTGGCCGGGCGACATCATCGGCATCCCGAACCATGGTTCGATCCGTCTCGGCGAAACCTTCACCGAGGGCGAAGACCTGCGCTTCACCGGCATTCCGTCCTTTGCGCCGGAACATTTCCGCCTCGCCCGCATCGCCAACCCGCTGAAGATCAAGCAGTTGCAGAAGGGCTTGCAGCAACTGGCGGAAGAGGGCGCTACGCAACTGTTCAGGCCGCTGTCCGGCACCGACATGATTCTCGGCGCGGTCGGCATCCTGCAGTTCGATGTCGTCGCCAGCCGGCTTGAGAACGAATACGGCGTCAAAGTCATTTTCGAGAGCTACAACTGTTCGACGGCGCGCTGGATCCACGGCGACGCGGCCGAGTTGCGCCAGCTGTCGGATCGCTACAGCGCCAACGTCGCGCTCGACGGAGCCGATGATCCGGTCTACCTGGCGCCGAACAACGTGTATCTGAACATGGTCAAGGAAAAGTATCCGAACCTGCGCTTCCTCGAAGCGCGCGAGGTGATCTGAGCATGACGGTGCGCGTTCAGACGGCGGATTTTGACCTTGGCGCGGAGTTGACCGCGCAGCGTGCCGGCGATGCCCGGATCGGCGCGCAGGTCAGCTTCCTCGGTCTGGTGCGCGACCTCAACGGCGGGGCCGGGGTCAGTGAGATGACCCTGGAGCACTATCCCGGCATGACCGAGAAGTCACTCGAAGAAATCGTCGACGCAGCCAAGGCGCGCTGGGATATCTACGACGCATTGGTCATTCATCGCATCGGGCCGCTGCTGCCCTGCGACCAGATCGTGCTGGTTGCCGTGACCAGTGCGCATCGCGGCGAGGCCTTTGCCGCCTGCGAATTCATCATGGACTACCTGAAGACGCGGGCACCGTTCTGGAAGCGGGAAGTCACGCCGGACGGCGCACACTGGGTCGATGCCCGGGACAGCGACGATACGGCGGCGGCGCGTTGGGAAAAATAGGCGTACCGGGATAATAAAAAAGGGAGCCGCGGCTCCCTTTTTATTGGCCTGCGCCTGGTTCAGGTCTTGAACTGGGCAACCGTCTGGTGCAGGGAGTCGGACAGCGAGTGCAGGCGGCGTGCCGCATCCGCTGTATGGCGTACGGCAATGGCGCTTTCTTCCGACATCTGGGCGATGGTTTCGAGCTTTTGCGCGATGTCGTTGCTGGCCGTTCCCTGTTCGCGAATCGAGTCGGAAATGCCATTTACCACGAAGGAAACGCGCAGGGCGCCGTCGCGGATGCGATTGATCGACTGACCGGCCTGGTTGGCTAGTTCGACGCCGCTCGCGACCTGTTCGACGCCGGCTTGCATACTGTCGACGGCGCTCTTCGTGCCGTTCTGGATCTTGGCGACCATGCCGCCAATTTCTGTCGTCGACAGGGTGGTGCGCTCGGCCAGCTTGCGCACTTCGTCGGCAACCACGGCAAAGCCACGGCCCTGTTCGCCGGCACGCGCCGCTTCGATGGCGGCGTTGAGGGCAAGCAGGTTGGTCTGGTCGGCGATTTCCTTGATGGTATTGACGATCGAGGTGATCTGGTTCGATTGGTGGCCGAGTTCCTCGACAATATTCGACGAGGACTGGACGGCTTCGGAAATCAGGCGCATCTCGGTCGCGGCGTTGTGGATCACGGTGGCGCCTTCTTCCGAGATGGTGCGCGACTCTTCCGAAATGCCATGCGCTTCGGCGGCATTCTCGGTGACCTGGTCGATACTGACTGCCATTTCCTCGACCGAAGCGGCCATCGACGAGGCGGCGTCGCTCTGCTGGCGGGCCCGGTCGGCGACTTCTTCCGATGCATTCAGCAACTGGTTGGCAGCGCTCGATACCTCGACGGCATTGCCGATGATGGTCGAGATCATGCTGCGCAGTGTGTCCTGCATGGTCCGGATATTGGCGAGCAGGCTGTCCTGGTCGTTGGCTGCAACCTCGACCGGTGTCGTCAGGTCGCCCGAGGCGATGCGCTTGGCGACGGCCGAGGCAATGCTCGGGTCGCCGCCCAGGGTCTTGATGATGTTGCGCGAGACCAGCAGCAGCGATACGGCGATGAAGCCGCCGATGGCGATGCCCCAGAGCAGCAGCTTGACGGCATCGGCGCGGAACTTGGCATCGACGTCATCGACATAAATGCCGGAACCGATGACCCAGCCCCAGGGCTCGAAACCCTTGACGTAGGAAATCTTGGGGACGCCTTCTTCCGAGCCCGGCTTCGGCCACAGGTAATCGACGAAGCCGGCGCCATTCTTCTTGACCATGGTGTTGAATTCGACGAACAGCAGCTTGCCGTTCTTGTCCTTGAGCTGGTCGAGTTTCTTGCCTTCCAGTTCGGGCTTGATCGGGTGCATGACCATCAGGTCAGTGAGGTCGTTGATCCAGAAGTACTCGACCTTGTCGTAGCGCATGGCGCGCAGGGTGTTGATGGCAGCCTTCTTGGCGTCGTCGACCGACATGCGGCCTTCGCTCGCTTCCTTTTCGTAGTTGGCCACCGTCGCCTGGGCGACTTCAACCAGGTTGCGAACCTTGTCCTGGCGATCGCCAAGCATCTGGCTCTTGCCGTTGATCAGCAATACCGCGAACAGCACGATCAGCGCGCCGATCGTCGCAAGGGTCATCGCGGTCAGTTTGCCGCGCAGTGTCATTCCTTGTCCCATCATTATTCCACCCTGTTTTTGTGTGTTCTGTAACTGATGGGAAATTTAACATATTCGCCACCAATGTAGGTGGGGTGATTGAAATTCGTCAGTTTGTCCCTATCTGACCAATATCAACAGGCAAACCTTGTGAAGGACGAACATGCGACTCGACAAATTCACCACCAAATTCCAGCAGGCTCTGGCCGATGCCCAAAGTCTGGCAATCGGCGGCGACCAGCAGTTCATCGAACCCCAGCACCTGTTGCTGGCACTGCTCAACCAGGACGATGGCGGCACCACCTCGTTGCTGGCCCGTGCCGGCATCAATGTGCCGGCCCTGCGCGCCGATCTGGAACGGGCACTGAAAAACCTGCCGCAGGTTTCTGGCCACGGCGGCGACGTTTCCGTCGGCCGCGATCTGAGCAACCTGCTCAATCTGACCGACAAGGAAGCCCAGAAGCGCGGCGACCAGTTCATCGCCAGCGAGATGTTTCTGCTCGCGCTGTGCGATGACAAGAACGAAACCGGCCGCATCGCCAAGCAGCACGGTTTCTCGCGCAAGTCCATCGAAGCCGCGATCATGGCCGTGCGCGGCGGGCAGGGCGTTGATTCGCAGGAAGCCGAAGGGCAGCGCGAGTCGCTGAAGAAATATTGCATCGACCTGACCGAACGAGCCGCCCAGGGCAAGCTTGATCCGGTGATCGGTCGCGACGATGAGATTCGTCGTGCCATCCAGATCCTGCAACGGCGCACCAAGAACAACCCGGTGCTGATCGGCGAGCCGGGCGTCGGCAAGACGGCCATCGTCGAAGGCTTGGCGCAGCGTATCGTCAATGACGAAGTGCCGGAAACCCTGAAGGGCAAGAAGGTGCTGGTCCTCGACATGGCCGGCCTGCTTGCCGGCGCGAAATATCGCGGCGAGTTCGAGGAGCGCCTCAAGGCCGTGCTCAAGGAAGTCTCGCAGGAAGCCGGGCGCATCATCCTGTTCATCGACGAACTGCACACCATGGTCGGCGCCGGCAAGGCGGAAGGCGCCATGGACGCCGGCAACATGCTCAAGCCGGCGCTGGCGCGCGGTGAGCTGCACTGCATCGGCGCGACCACGCTCAACGAGTATCGCAAGTACATCGAGAAGGATGCCGCACTCGAGCGCCGTTTCCAGAAGGTGCTGGTCGACGAGCCCTCAGTCGAATCGACCATCGCCATCCTGCGCGGCCTGCAGGAAAAGTACGAACTGCACCACGGCGTCGATATCACCGACCCGGCCATCGTCGCCGCTGCCGAGTTGTCGCACCGCTACATCACCGACCGCTTCCTGCCCGACAAGGCGATCGACCTGATCGACGAGGCCGCGGCCAAGATCAAGATGGAAATCGACTCCAAGCCGGAATCGATGGACAAGCTCGACCGCCGCATCATTCAGCTCAAGATCGAGCGCGAGGCAGTCAAGAAGGAAAAGGACGAAGGCTCGAAGAAGCGTTTTGCCCTGATCGAGGAAGAAATCGCCCGCCTGACCAAGGAATACTCCGATCTCGAGGAAATCTGGAAGGCCGAGAAGTCTGCCGTGCTCGGTTCCGCCCAGATCAAGGAGGAAATCGATCATCTCAAGGCCGATATCGCTCGTCTGCAGCGCGAAGGCCGGCTGGGTGAAGTGGCTGAACTGCAATACGGCAAGCTGCCGCAGCTGGAAGCCCGGTTGAAGGCGGCCGAAAAAGCCAATGAAGGCGAAGGGCGCAAGAACAAGCTGTTGCGCACCCAGGTCGGCGCCGAGGAAATCGCCGAAGTGGTTAGTCGCGCCACCGGCATTCCGGTCAGCAAGATGATGCAGGGTGAGCGCGAGAAGCTGCTGCACATGGAAGACAAGCTGCATCAGCGCGTCGTCGGGCAGGATGAAGCCGTGCGCCTGGTCGGCGATGCCATTCGCCGTTCGCGCGCCGGCCTGTCGGATCCGAATCGTCCCTACGGCTCCTTCCTCTTCCTCGGCCCGACCGGCGTCGGCAAGACGGAGCTGTGCAAGGCCCTGGCCGAGTTCATGTTCGATGCCGAGGATCACCTGATCCGCATCGATATGAGCGAATTCATGGAGAAACACTCGGTCGCCCGCCTGATCGGCGCGCCGCCGGGCTATGTCGGCTACGAGGAGGGCGGTTACCTGACCGAAGCGGTGCGCCGCAAGCCGTACTCGGTGATCCTGCTCGATGAGGTCGAGAAGGCGCACCCGGATGTCTTCAACGTGCTGCTGCAGGTGCTCGACGACGGCCGGATGACCGATGGTCAGGGCCGTACGGTCGACTTCAAGAATACGGTCATTGTCATGACTTCCAACCTGGGCAGCCAGATGATCCAGCAGATGGCCGGCGAGGAATACGGTGTCGTCAAGCTGGCGGTGATGGCGGAGGTCAAAAACTACTTCCGGCCGGAGTTCATCAACCGCATCGACGAAGTCGTCGTCTTCCATGCGCTCGACGAGAAGCACATCGCCGGCATCGCGAAGATCCAGCTCGGTTACCTGGAAAAACGCCTGGCCCAGCTCGACATGGCGATTGTGGTCGCCGACAGCGCCCTGGCCGAACTGGCGCAGGCCGGTTTCGATCCGGTGTTCGGGGCACGGCCGCTCAAGCGGGCGATCCAGCAGCAGATCGAGAATCCGCTGGCGCGGGCGATCCTGGAAGGCAAGTTTGCCGCCAAGGATACGATCCGGGTCAGCTGCGAAAATGGCATCATGCGCTTCGCCAAGGTCTGATTGCTGGTCAGGAAATGAAAAAAGGCGGGGATTTCCCGCCTTTTTTCGTGTCTACCGCTGGCTGCTTAGCAACGGCCCTTCTTGGCCTGGCCCGGCGGGCAGTGGCCGCCATCCTGGTGCGGCACGCCGCGCTCACCGCGCCCCGTGTAGTATTTTTCACCACGCGGTCCGTTGTGGCGTTTCCAGTAATCCTGGTCGCGCCAGTCGTAACCGTCCCAGTAGTAGCCGCGATCGTTGCGACTGCCAAAGGTGACGGTGACGCCCGGTGCCTGGACGCGAACGTTGCCGATGTCGACCTTGATGTCGGCGGCCGGTGCAAGCAGCGGCGCGGCGGCGAGAGCGGCGGCAATAAGGAATTTGTGCATGGAGTGTCTCCGTGGTCGAGTGAATATTGATTAACGCCGCGTGGCGGAAATCGTTGGCGAGAGGATTGTAAAGAAATGTCGCAGGAACTGAAGGACTGGCAGGCTCAGCGCCATGCCGAATTGAGCGGGCCCGACAGCTGGCTGGGCATGCAGGGCTTGTTCTGGCTGGAGCCCGGTGAGAACCGGGTTGGCAGCAGCGAGAACTGTCGCGTCCAGTTGCCGTCCGGGCCGGCTCATCTCGGCGACTTGATCTGGGCGGGGGAACTGCTCTCATGGCAGCCGCTCGCCGGTTCGGCGCGTGAGTTGCAAACGGATCGTTCGGGTCAGCCCTCAGCGGTCGACCACGAAAATCTGTCATTTTTCATCGTCGACCGTGAAGGACGTCTGGCAGCCCGTGTGCGTGATCGTGACTGGGCTGCCCGGCAGCCCTTTGCCGGCTTGTCATACTTTCCTGCGGCGGCGGAGTGGGCGATCGAGGCCGAATGGCAGGTTCTGGCACCGCCACTGTCCATGGAAGTGCCCAATGTCACTGGCGAATTGAAGACGGTTCTGGTCAGTCACAAGGCGGTGTTCAATGTGGCCGGGCAATACGTCGAACTGTTGCCGATGTCGGTCGGCGAGCACGAGGTATTCTTCGTGTTCCGCGACCGGACGAGCGGCAAGGAAACTTACGGTGCCGGGCGTTTCCTGAAGGTGTTGCCAGCGGTCGACGGAAAAATCAGGCTCGATTTCAACCATGCCTACAATCCGCCCTGTGCGTTCACGCCATTTGCCACCTGTCCGTTGCCTCCCCCGGAAAACTGGTTGCCCTTCGCCGTGCCGGCCGGAGAAATGAAACCCGGGGCTTAGCAAACGACCGTCGGCAACGGTCGTCTGGGGTATCATCCGGGCATAGGCTCTTTCGCTTCATCAGGGCTGTCTGCCGATCAATGCGGGACGCCCGTTTAACCGAACCTCTGCTCATGAACCCCAATTTCTCGCTGCTTCGCCATTTTCTTGCCTTCTGCATGTTCGTCCTGGTCGGTGCTCAGCCGGCATTGGCCAATGATCATGGTGGCGGAGCCGCCGCTCCCGAACCGCTCAAGTTTGTTGTCAATCTGGGCGATCCGGCCAAGGGGGGCAAATATCTGCAGGTGCAGATGGTTTTCGAAGCGGCTTCGCCGGAGGCCGATCATCATCTGGCTGCGCACCGGCCGCGTATCCAGCATGCCATGATCCTGCTGCTTTCCAGCCAGGATGCTGCCAATCTGCTGACGCTGAAGGGCAAGAAGGATCTGATGGAAGAAATCATCGATACGGTTAACCATTTGTTGCACGAAACCGAAAAAACCGGTGTCAAGGAAGTCTTCTTTACCAGCTTCATCATCCAGTAAGGCCAGCCGCTGCGGCAATAAAATATTGCCGCGGCCCTTGAGAAAGCCGGCAGACACCCGTAAATAGGGTTGTAGGAGTTCTCATTGGAGGTGTGCGATGAACGTCATCTACAGCAGCGATCATTACTGGGTGCTGGCTTATCCGGCGCAACAGGGTTTTGAGCTTTTCGACAAGGAAAGCCTGTCTACGCTGTTCCTGCAGGGGCCTCTGGCCTGGCATTTTCGCAATGCGATGGAAGAAATCCCGGAAGCCGAGCGCGATGAGGAAACCATTGATGCCTTCCTCGACGATTACTGTGCCGGCAGTACCCGCCCCATCGTTTTCCACTGACGTGCTAGAATCGCGCCATTGTCTTGATTAGCCTGGGAATGCAGCCAAATGGGTGACGTAAATACGAGCTACGTGTCTGATCACACGAAATGGATGAACGAACAACTGGAAAAGAACCCGGCCTGGGTTGAAGATCAGAAGGTCGGTCGCGCCCTGTGGTGGGACAAGAAACAGGATGTCGACACCAGTACGCGCAATGCCGACTCCAAGGTTGCCCAGAAACCGTATCCGTACGATGTGAATTTCTTCGGCGAATAATCAGTCGCCGCTTCCCGCAGACACCGTCTGGTGTTTTTCGGGGATGAAAAAAAGCCGGTCAATCGACCGGCTTTTTGTTGTCTGGCTTTCCTGATCAGCCAACCAGCGGCTTGACGACGCGCTTGACGGCGGTGTCGTCCGGGTGCGGATGGATGGTGAAGCCCAGGCTGGTCATCAGGCGGAACATCTTGCTGTTGGTCGACAGCACGTCGCCGACCACAGCACGGTAGCCCTTGGCGCGGGCGCAGTCGATCAGCGCCGTCATCAGCTTGCGGCCGACGCCGCATTTCTGCCAGTCGTCGCCGACGGCCAACGCGAACTCGACCGATTCGCCATCCGGATTGACCACGTAGCGGGCAACGCCAATCTGGTATTCCTTGCCTTCGGCGATTTCGTCTTCTGGCGGCAGCGTGGCGACCAGGGCCATTTCGCGGTCGTAGTCGATCTGCGTGAAGCGGACCAGCATGGTTTGCGTCAGTTCGCGCAGGGTGTCCATGAAGCGGTAGTAGCGCGATTCGTCGGACATGCGCTTGACGAATTCCTGCTCCAGTTCGGCATCTTCCGGACGGATCGGGCGGATGGTGACGACCTTGCCGTCGTTCATCTGCCATTCCTGGATCAGGTGGACCGGGTAGGGGTAGATCGACATGTGGGCGTAACGGTCGCCACTGGCGCCGGCGGCGTGGTCGATGACGATGCGGGCATCGGCAGCGATGGCGCCGTTTTCATCGACGATCAGCGGATTGAGATCGAGCTCCATGATCCACGGCAGTTCGCAGACCATTTCCGAAATGCAGAGCAGGACTTCCTTGAGCGCGTCGCGGTCGACCGGCGGCATGTTGTGGAATTGGCCGAGGATCTTCGAGGCGCGTGTCGAATCGATCAGGTCGGCGGCCAGGAACTTGTTGAGCGGTGGCAGGGCGACCGAACGGTCGCTGAAGATCTCGACGTCGAAACCACCGGCACCGAAGGTGATGACCGGTCCGAAGATCGGATCGCGGAAAACGCCGATCATCAGTTCGCGACCATTCGGACGCGACAGGAAGGGCTCGATCGAAACGCCGTTGATCTTGGCGTTCGGATGGCGCTTGCTGACCGTATCGATGATGTCGTGATAGGCGTTGCGTACGGCCGGCGCATTGACGATGTTGAGGCGCACGCCGCCGGCGTCGGATTTGTGCGGCAGATCCGGCGAGTCGACCTTCATGGCGATCGGGAAACCGATCTGCTCGGCGAGCAGCAGGGCCTCGGTCGCCGTGCGGGCAACCATGGTCTGCGCGACCGGCACCTTGAAGGCGCGCAGGATGGCCTTGGATTCCATTTCGGAAAGCACCTTGCGGCGCTCGGCGAGCAGGGCCTCGATCAGCATCTTGGCGCCTTCGGCTTCCGGGCGACCGTGCTGGCGGGTCGGTTCCGGCGTTTGCAGCAGCAGCTTCTGGTTGCGGTAATACTTGGAAATGTGGTGGAACAGCTCGATCGCCGTTTCCGGCATGCGGAAGGCCGGGATGCCGTTGTCTTCGAGCAGCTTGCGCGCTTCGGCAACCTGTTCTTCGCCCATCCAGCAGCAGATGATGGTGCGGTTGAGCTTGTCGGAAATCTCGATGATTGCCTTGGCAACACCCAACGGGTCGGTCATCGCCTGTGGCGAGAGCATGATCAGGGTGCTGTCGACATTCGGGTCCTGCGTTACGGCAAGCACGGCATCGCGGTAGCGTTCCGGCGTCGCATCGCCGGCGATGTCGATCGGGTTGCTGTGCGACCAGGTGGTGGGCAGCGCCTTGTTGAGCACGGCCATGGTTTCGGTCGACAGTTCGGCGAGCGGGATGCCCATGTCGCCGGCACGGTCGGCCGCCATGGCGCCCGGGCCGCCACCGTTGGTGATGATGGCCAGGCGGTTGCCGAGCGGACGGAACTTGGAAGCGAGTGCCTTGGCGGCATAGAACAGCTGACCGACGTTCTGGACGCGGACCACGCCGGCGCGGCGCACGGCAGCGTCGAACACGGTATCGGAAACAGCTGCCATGCCGGAATGGGTCGCGGTGGCCATGGCGCCGGCTTCGTGGCGACCGGCCTTGAGCAGGATGATCGGCTTGATGCGGGCGGCCGAGCGCAGGGCGCTCATGAAGCGGCGGGCATTGCGGATGCCTTCGACGTACATCAGGATGTAGTGCGTGCGGCTGTCGTAGATCAGGTAGTCGAGGATTTCACCGAAATCGACGTCGGCTGTCATGCCCAGCGAAATGACCGAAGAGAAGCCGACCTGGTTGGCCTTGGCCCAGTCGAGCACGGCCGAACACATGGCGCCGGATTGCGAGACCAGGGCGAGATTGCCCGGATTGGCGGTGATCTTGGTGAAGGTGGCGTTGAGGCCGAGTTCCGGGCGGATGATGCCGAGGCAGTTCGGGCCGAGAATGCGGACGTTGTAGGAGCGGGCGATTTCCAGCACCTTGCGCTCGAGCGCGGCGCCGATATGGCCGGCTTCGGAAAAACCGGAGGCGATGACGATGACGTTGCGCACGCCCGAACGGCCACATTGCTCGATCAGTTGCGGCACGGTTTGCGGCCGGGTGGCGATGACCGCCATTTCGACGCGGGCGCCGATTTCCTCGATCGACTTGTAGGCCGGCTGGCCCTGAATGGTTTCGTGCTTCGGATTGATGGCGTACAGCTTGCCCTTGTAACCCGAGTTCAGGATGTTCTTGAAAATGACATTGCCGACCGAGTTTTCCCGTTCGGAGGCGCCGATCACGGCAACCGATTTCGGTTCGAAAAGCGAAGTTAGATAGTGCTGTTCCAACATGGCGAACCCCTCATTAGCTTGTTATTGTGCAGCGCACGATTCTGGCACAAATGAAGGGTGATTGCCATGTGGGCAAAGCACTTACGGATTATTCAACCAGCGACAATTCGAGGTGCAGCGACTGGGAAAGGGCGCGGTGGACCGGGCATTTCCCGGCAATTTCCAGCAGGCGCTGGCGTTGTGTGTCGCTGAGTTCACCTTCCAGGGTGATCTCGCGCTTGATCTGGTCGCGCGGCTTGCCATCGACCTCGATTTTTTCGTGGCTGAGTGTCACCTTGATGCCGGTTAGCGGCAGTTCCTTGCGTTCGGCGTACATGCGCAGCGTCATCGAGGTGCAGGCACCCAGGCCGGCCATCAGGAAATCGAACGGGGCCGGGCCGGCATCGCCGCCGCCGACGCTGACCGGTTCATCGGCGAGCAGCCGGTGCTGGCCGACGCGGACCTCCTGCTGGTATCTTCCCTGACCATTTTCTGCAACGATGACGAGATCCGACATGACAGGCTCCTTGAACGAAATGCCGCAAATCATACCTGCTTCGCCCTGGGTCGAACGACATTGCCCGCTGATCCCTGCCGGTGGTCGTGTGCTTGATCTGGCCTGCGGCAGCGGCCGCCACGTCCGCCTGCTGGCCGGGCGCGGCCATCCGGTGCTGGCGGTCGATCGCAATGGCGAAGCCTTGGCTGCTCTGGCCGGCTTGAGCAATGTCGAAACCCGCCTGCTCGACCTCGAAGGCGAGGCCTGGCCGCTCGCTGGCGAGCGCTTTGTCGGTATCGTCGTCACCAACTACCTGTGGCGGCCGCATCTGCCGGATGTGCTGGCCATGCTGGCGTCGGGCGGCGTGCTGATCTACGAAACCTTCATGCAGGGCAACGCGGCCTACGGCAAGCCGTCCAGCCCGCAGTTCCTGCTGCAGCCGGGCGAGTTGTCAGCCCAAGTTAAGGCGGCCGGTTTGCGCGAGATTGCCTTCACCGAAGGCTACGTCGAGCAGCCGCGGCCAGCGATGATTCAGGCGGTCTGCGCCGTGCGCGACTGAACGATGCGTTCGGCCAGGCTGGCGACGCCAGCGGTCGACAGGTCGCTGGCGGCAAATTTCAGGGATGTTTCGATGCCGGCAAAACTGCGGGCCTGCGAGCGGCGGTAAAGCGGATCGTAATGTTCCGCCAGCAGTTCGCGCACCAGGGTTGGCCATTCGGCATCGCGCGCCAGTTGCTGCCAGCGGTTGAGCAGTTCGCGGCAGAGCAGTGAGCGCAGGGTTTCCAGGCGGCCGATCAGGAAATCCGGATCGGTCAGGAAATAGTCGTAGTCGCGCAGCAGGAATTCGACACGCGACTCGATATCGGCTTCGACCTGCAGGCATTCGCCGCTGCGCATGGCGGCAAGCAGGGCATCCGGCAGATGCAACTGGCCGATCTTGCGGCTTTCCGCTTCGACATAGACCGGACGGCTTGGGTCGAGCGCGGTCAAGGCTTGCAGCAGGGCAGTTTCGAAGCCTTTTTGTGCCGGCTGCGGCTGGTCGGGCAGGACGCCGAGCACCGATCCCTTGTGGCTGGCCAGGGTTTCGAGATCGATGACCTGCTCGCCGGCGGCCGCGATCGCCTGCAGGATGCGCGTCTTGGCATTGCCGGTGGCGCCGCACAGAACACGGAAATCGAAGTTTTGCGGCAGTTCACCGAGGCGGGCCAGGACATGCGTGCGCCAGGTCTTGTAGCCGCCATCGAGTTGCCCGGCATGCCAACCGATGGCGCGGAAAATGGTGGTCATCGAACCACTGCGGTCGCCGCCGCGCCAGCAGTAGATCAGCGGCTTCCAGTGTTTGGGCCGGTCGAGAAAGCGTTCGCGCAGGTGGCGCGCGATGTTCTCCGCAACGAGCGCGGCGCCGATCTTCTTGGCTTCGAAGGGCGACACCTGTTTGTAGATGGTGCCGACCTGGGCGCGTTGTGCGTCGTCGAGCACCGGGCAACTGATCGCGCCCGGGATGTGGTCTTCGGCAAACTCGGCGGGCGAGCGGACATCGATGATCTCGTCGTAGGCCGCGAGATCGGCAAGCGTGGGGCGGGGCTGTTTCATCCGCCTATTTTAGCAAGGGGAGCAGGGCCGGCCAGACGTGATCGAGGATTAAAGGCTGTGCGGCGGCGGTCGGATGCAGGTTATCGGCCTGAAACAGCGACTGCTGGCTGGCAACCGGTTCGAGCAGGAAAGGCAGCAGCGCCGCCTTTCGGCTACCTGCCACGGTCGCGAAACTGCTGCGGAATTCCTCAGCGTACGGCCCGTAATTGGGCGGCAGGCGCATGCCGGCGAGCAGCACGCGCGCGCCGGCGGCCTGGGCGGCGGTTGTCATGGCGCTGAGGTTGTCGCGCATCTGGACCAGTTGCAGGCCGCGCAGCCCGTCGTTGGCGCCGAGTGCGATGACGACGACGGCCGGCTGGTATTGGCGCAGGGCGGCGGCGAGCCGGGCGCGCCCGCCGGCCGTGGTTTCGCCGGAGATCGACAGGTTGGCGACGCTATAATCAAGGCGTTTTTCCGCCAGGCGTTTGTCGAGCAGGGCCGGCCAGGCTTGTTCCGGGCGAATGCCGTAACCGGCCGACAGTGAGTCACCCATGACCAGGACGGTCTTGGCGGCCTGGGCCGGGAGCGTGGAAAAGAGCAGGACCAACAGGAAGAGAGCGAGCCGCATGGCAGGACAACCAGTCGTTGAAGTGGTGGGTTTGGGCAAGACCGTCGATAACGGTGGCGAGCCGCTGATCATTCTGCAGGATATTTCCTTTTCGGTCATGCCGGGCGAAACGGTGGCGATCGTTGGGGCCTCGGGTTCCGGCAAGTCGACGCTGCTCGGCTTGCTTGCCGGCCTGGACGTGCCGAGCGCCGGCGCAATCCGTCTCGACGGCCTGGCCCTGGCCAGCCTCGACGAGGATGCACGCGCCGTGCAGCGCGGCAAATTGCTCGGTTTCGTCTTCCAGTCATTCCAGTTGCTGCCTTCGCTGACCGCGCTGGAAAACGTCATGCTGCCGCTGGAATTGGCCGGTGCGAAGGCGTCGACCGCTACGGCGCAGAGCTGGCTGGAGCGGGTCGGCCTGAGCCACCGCCTCAAGCATTATCCGAAACACCTGTCCGGCGGCGAGCAGCAACGCGTCGCCCTGGCCCGCGCCTTCGCTCCTGCGCCGCGCCTGGTCCTGGCCGACGAGCCGACCGGCAATCTCGACGCCGCGACCGGGCAACAGATCATCGACCTGATGTTCGAGCTCAATGAGAAGGAAGGCACGACGCTGATCTTGGTCACGCACGACGAGGCGATTGCAGCGCGTTGCGGCCGCATCCTGCGTATCCAGTCCGGGCGACTGGCTGACTGAAGAATTTTGAATTTGGCTGATTTTTTACGGTTGACCGTAGAAAACCAGGCTTTTACCGAAGTTGTCTAGCGCGTCGCCGGCCATCGTGATGATCGGCGCGAGTTGGCGGGTTTTTGCAGTTTTGGAAAGCCTGGGCTCACACTTTCGGCCAGGAGCGGTCCTTCAAGCGCTTAACCACAAACCGGACATTTACCTTGAGGAAAATGCAATCAGGATAGATACTTGCTCGCCTATCTCATTTTTGTAGGTAAATTAGCGAACAAAGTGCCTGGAAAGCCTTGTGACTCCTTGAAGATTCGATGTTTCTTTGGCATCGGTTTGAATAAGCTTAGGCGGCCCATCGGTTCATCTATTAACTGCTAGGGTTTGCAATGGCATTCTCAAGAGTCTTTTATATAGTCTCGACGCTTTCTCTACTATTGCTGGTGCTTAGTTCTCCCATCTGGGTCATGCAACTAATTTTTGTTGTTGCCTACCGAGCATTTCTTCCTGCATTCATTATCGGAACGTATCCGATTACGATGTTTTTCCTTCAGAGAACCTCCGAACGATGCAGCGAAGCCAATAATTGTGCTGGCTTGCACCGCATACTTCCGTTGTTTTCTATACATTCGGTGCTTTTGTATTTTGCTTATGAAGGTATCAAAGACCTGCACTAATCCAGCGCTCAATCCAACCGCCTGACGGGTGTTGGGTTTTCCCCCTACAGTCGCTTTCCCAAACGGCCTATGTTCGCAAATGGTACGAAACGCCCCGTCACCCTTCGGCTCAGCAGGTCGGTCATGCGGAAGGTGTGACAGATAACAACTCCATCGCCGTGCAGCCCCAAGCACCCATCATGTGAAATTGGGAGATTTTTTCCGGTTGACCGTGTGCCTGGTTTGGCGACCTCTCAGACCCCCGAAACTGGCGTTTCCCCTTCCTGGCATAAGCGCCGGCTTTCCTTTGGGTCGCGGAAAATCAGGGCTTGCGTCTGGCGTTCGGGCCGGGAGGCATTTTCCAGCGCGCTGCTGACGATTTCATGGTGCGGGCTTTTCGGGCAGACGGGGTCGGCGGCGTCGGCATCGCCGGCGAGCAGGTAGGCCTGGCAGCGGCAGCCGCCGAGGTCTTCTTCCTTGTGGTCGCAGTCGCGGCAGGGCTTTTTCATCCAGCCGGTGCCGCGGTAGTGGTTGAAGCCTTCTGATTCGTACCAGATCTCGCGCAGGCTGCTGTCGCGGACGTTCGGGAAGCTCAGGCCGGGCAGCATGCGGGCGGTGTGGCAGGGTAGCGCCGTGCCGTCCGGCGTTACGGTCAGGAAGACGTTGCCCCAGCCGTTCATGCATTTCTTCGGTTTGCCTTCGTGGTAGTCGGGGACGACGAAAAGGATGCGCATGCGTTCGGCCAGCTTTTCCTTCCATTCATTGGTGATGGCCTCGGCGCGGCGTAATTGCTCGCGCGACGGCATCAGCTGGTCGCGGTTGAGCAGCGCCCACGAGTAGTACTGGGCGTTGGCGAGTTCGAGGTATTCGGCACCGAGTTCGTCGGCCATTTCGATGATGCGGCCGATGTGGTCGATGTTCAGGCGATGGATGACAACGTTCATGACCATCGGCCAGCCGCGCGCCTTGATCATTTCGCCGACCTTTTGCTTGAGGTCGAAGGTGCGCGTGTGGGTCAGGAAATCGTTGATCTCCTTGGTTGAGTCCTGGAAGGAGAGCTGGATGTGATCGAGGCCGGCCGCCTTGAAGGCGTCGAGGCGCGCTTCGGTGAGACCGATGCCGGAGGTGATCAGGTTGGTGTAGTAGCCGAGCTGGCGGGCTTCGCCGATGAGTATCTCCAGATCGTCGCGGAGCAGCGGTTCGCCACCGGAAAAGCCGCACTGCACGGCGCCGAGCTCGCGCCCTTCGCGCAGCACGCGCAGCCAGTCTTCGGTGCTCAGTTCGGCTTCATGTTTGGCGAAATCGACCGGGTTGTAGCAGAACACGCAGTGCAGCGGGCAGCGGTAGGTGACTTCGGCGAGCAGCCACATCGGCGGGCCGATTTTGGCCGGGGTATTCATGCCAGGGCTCCGCTGTCGAGGCGCAGCCAGCGCTTTTCGATGGCCATGGCGAGAAAGGCCTCGACGTCGCCGCGCAAGCCGCTGGCTGAAAAGGCTGTTTCAAGGTCGGCAACGATGGCCGCAATGTCGCGCTGGCCGTCGCAGCGGGCGAGGATCTCGCCGCCGCTCTGGTTTAGCTTGATCATCCCTTCCGGGTAGAGCAGCACATGGCATTGCTGCGCTGGCTCCCACTGGAAGCGGAAGCCATGGCCGAGGCGCGGTGTGCCGTCCATCAGGCGACTTTCCGTTCGGCGGTGACCCCGTTGGTGCCGTAGTGCTGGCCCATGACGTCGTTCATCGACCACAGGATGTCGAGCTTGAACTTGAGGATCTGCACGGCGCGTTCCTGCATGGCGCGGGTGCGGAAGTAGTCGAGCGTGACATTGAGGCCCTGGATGACGTCGCGCGGCGCCTGGCTGGTCCGGTTGCGGAAATATTGCAGGCCGGACGACTCGATCCACGGGTAGTGCCCAGGCCAGGTGGCCAGGCGCTGGAGGTGGATGACCGGGGCGAACAGTTCGGTCAGCGACGAGCAGACGGCCTCTTGCCACGGGGCGCGGCGGGCGAAGTTGATGTAGGCGTCGACGGCGAAGCGGACGCCGGGCAGCACGTGGCGCAGGTCGATAATTTCCTCGCGGGTCAGGCCGACGGCTTCACCGAGGCGTATCCAGGCTTCGATGCCGCCCAGATCGACCATCTTCTCGCCATTCGGCAGTCCGTATTCGAAGCCGTCATGGTCGAGGATGCGCTGCACCCAGCCGCGGCGTACTTCGCGGTCCGGACAGTTGGCCATGATCGCCGCGTCCTTCACTGGAATGGCGATCTGGTAGTAGTAGCGGTTGGCCACCCAGCCGCGAATCTGCTCGGGCGTGGCGTGGCCGGTATTGAGCATGACGTTGAACGGATGGTGGATGTGATAGGCCTTGCCGTTCTCGCGCAATTGCGCTTCGAATTCTTCGCGGCTCCAGGCCGGGCGGCCGTCGTCGGCGTCGTGGGATTCGGCAAGGATGTCGGCTCGGATCATGGCTGTCTCTCTTTGTTAGATGGTGATGCGGGTGCCGTCTTCGGCGACCTCGATGCTGCGCCGGGTCAGTTCGGCGCGCTGCGGCGAGTTTTCGTCGAGGATGGGATTGGTGTTGTTGATGTGGATGAGGATCTTGCGCACGTGTTTCGGCAGCTCGTCCAGCCAGTCCATCATGCCGCCGGGGCCGGATTGCGGCAGGTGGCCGATGTCGCGGGCGGTCTTGGTGGACAAGCCGGCGACGATCATTTCGTCGTCGGTCCAGAAGGTGCCGTCGACCATCACGCAATCGGCTTCGACCATGCGGGCGTGCACTTCAGCCGTCCGGGCGCCGAGGCCCGGGGCGTAAAATAGTTTGCGGCCGCTGCACTTGTCGGTGATGCTGACGCCGACGTTGTCGCCATCGACCGAGGCTTCGCGGTGCGGCGAGTAGGGCGCGGCCTTGCTGGACAGCGGTAGCACCGAGAACTCGAGGCCGGCCACTTTCGGCATGTTAAAGGCTGAGCCATCGAGCGGCAGGTCGTGATGCTCGACGCCGCAGTAATGCTCAAGCACGCGCAGCACCGGGTTGCCGGTGGTCAGGTCTTCGTAGACCGGCTCGGCGCACCACAGCGGCATCTTGGATTTCTGCTCGCGCAGCATGAAGAGACCGGTGGCGTGGTCGATCTGGCCGTCGACGAGCAGGATGCCGCCGATGCCGGTATCGCGCAGGGCACGGTTGGGCTGCAGTTCGGGCGTTGCCTTGATCTGCTGCAGGATGTCGGGCGAGGCGTTGAGCAGGGCCCAGTCCCTGCCGTCGTCGGCGCTGACGCAGATCGATGACTGGGTGCGCGGCTTGGCGCGGACACTGCCGTCGCGCAGGCCGGCACAGTTGCGGCAATTGCAGTTCCACTGCGGGAAGCCGCCGCCGGCCGAGGCGCCGAGAATGATCAGTTTCATGATTGATTGGAGCCGTCATCGCCAGCCAGTGTAGTGCTGCATGCTATGAGGTGCTTGATAAAACTGATGCATTTGCCCTTGTGGCAAGGCGCAAACCGCAGCGATACCAAGGGTATCGCGAGGATTTGTAACGCAGCCACGGGGGTAAAGGCGCAGTTTTATGTGCCGAATAGCTTGCAGTACTACACTTAAGCCGCGATGACGGCGTATTCCTTAGCGGGCGGCGATGTACATCGTGATTTCAAAGCCGAAGCGGAAGTCACAAGCGGTCGGGGTTTCCCATTTCATGGCACAGTCTCCTTGGTTTGTTGGTAGAGGCCGGCGGAGTGGCGCCGGTGAAATGCACTATGGCGCAGCCTCCCGGCGCGTGCCACGCGATAAGCATGAATACCCCCTACAGATTTTCATGAGATGTTGGCGTGCCTGGCAGCATCTCTTCGCGGACAGTTAGAATCGCTGGCATGAATCAGTGCGTGCGTTATCTTTCACCCGCCTCCTTGCCAATATCTGCCGCATGGTTGCCGGTTGCCGGCGGCCACCGGCTTTATGTCGAAGAGCATGGCGAGCCGGACGGAATTCCTGTGCTGGTCCTGCACGGCGGGCCGGGTTCGGGCAATTCGCGGGCGCACCTGCAGTTTTTTGCCGCCGGGCGTTATCGCGTCGTTCTGCCTGACCAGCGGGGCGCTGGGCGCAGCGAGCCGGCCGGTTGTTGCGAGTACAACACGACGGTCGACCTGCTCGATGACATCGAAAGTCTGCGCCGTGCTCTTGGCTTCGAGCGCTGGCTGGTCGTTGGCGGCTCCTGGGGAGCTACGCTCGGACTGCTCTATGCGGCAGCCCATCAGCAATGCGTCGGCGGACTCCTGTTGCGCAATCCCTTTCTGGCGCGGGCCTGCGATTTCGATGCCTTCTTCGGCGGGCAGAAGGCGCACTTCCCGCTTGCCTGGCACGCCTGGGAAAAGCTCGGGGCACCGGGCGCGCCCGGCGCCATGTTGCCCTGGCTGGTCGAAGAGTTTGCAACCGCTGGCAGTGTACGACTGCAGTCATTGGTCGAGGCTTGGCACGGTTGGGAGAGCGCGCTTAGCGGCAGTCCGGTACGCAGCTTGTCGGCTGGCGAGATTGCTGGGCTATTGCAACGATACCGCCTGCAATGCCATTACTTCGGTCAATCCTGCTTCCTGCCGGACAATGCGGTGTTTTCTGCTGCCGTGTCTGTCGCGGCGGCGGGGCTTCCGGTTCGCGTCGTGCAAGGCATGAGCGATCTGGTCTGCCCGCCAGCTGGTGCATCCGCGTTGCTGGAGCGTCTGCCGTCCGCAACTTGCGACGGGGTGCCCGGGGTCGGTCACGATCCGTTTGCGCCGGCAATGCAAGGGGCGATGCGTGCCGCTCTGGCGCACCTGGCGGCCGGTTGGCGGTGAGTTGCTGTCAGATTCTTGTTTCGATGTCCGACCGGATATTGCACTGCCGTAGCGGTCGACCGGGCTGATAGGCCGAATATTGAAATCTGTTTTTTTGAGTGAGGTGCTATGCATAGTTGCGATGGCTGCACGGTGTGCTGCAAGGTCCTGAAAATCCGCGAGCTCGACAAGCCGGCCAACACCTGGTGCGCCGATTGCAAGATCGGCGTCGGTTGCGGGATTTACGAAACGCGGCCGGAGTCGTGCCGGGTTTATGAATGCATCTGGCTACAGACGCAAAGTCTGGACAAGCCGATTGCGGCGGCTTTGCGGCCGGATCGCTCGCGCGTCGTGATCGGCACCACCAATCACGGCGAGGATGTCGTGCTCTACGTTACGCCGGACCGCCCGGATGCCTGGCGGCGCGGCGAGTTCGCCAGGCTGGTCGGTGAATTCAAGGGGCGCGGCATCAAGGTGCTGGTCAGTTGCGGCGACGACCTGCAGGTCGTCTGATTCAGATTTTGAGCAGGTGCTGCGCGGCGCGGCGGCCGCTGCGTACGGCGCCTTCCAGCGTCGCCGGGTAATCGGCCCAGGTGTAGTCGCCGGCGAGGAAAACGGCGGGATGGCTGGTTGTGCAGGCGGGGCGGGCGATATCCGGTCGACCGGAAAAAGTTGCCCGTTTTTCACGGATCACCTTGCGCCAGCTGGCCTTTGTGGTGAGGTTGAGCTCGCTTTCCAGTTCGTCGGCGAGCGCCTCGTCAGTCAGTGCCTCCCAATCGCCATGGCCGCTCAGGATGCAGGCGAGCAGTCCGCCCTGGCGGTCGACGACCCACTGGCCGTGATTTCCCAGCTGGCTGACGAGCGGAAAATCGAGGCGCGTTTCCGGGCTGAATTGCAGGTAGATCGTGGCGATCGGCTCGTAGTCGTAAGCGGTCGCCGCTTCCGGCCAGAGCATGGC
Source organism: Quatrionicoccus australiensis (assembly GCF_020510425.1). Lineage (NCBI taxonomy): Bacteria > Pseudomonadati > Pseudomonadota > Betaproteobacteria > Rhodocyclales > Azonexaceae > Quatrionicoccus > Quatrionicoccus australiensis. Next base: position 60,262 of record NZ_JAHBAH010000001.1, on the reverse strand, counting down.
GACATGTTGCGCGGCGCAGGCGATGACGACGCCGGCGAAAGGCTGGCCGTCGACAAGAACGCCATCGCTGGTGGTTTCCAGACGGTCGACGCGTGTTTTCAGGCGAATTTCAGCGCCGTGTGCCTGCAGCCAGGCGGCGGCCGGTTCCGGCAGCAGGCGGCCGAGATTGGCGCGCGGCAGCAGCAGGTCGGTATCGGCGCGGCGCGGGCTGCCCAGGCTATCGCGCAGGACGTTGGCGAATAGTTGCGCCGAGGCGCGCTCGGGCGGCGTATTGAGCGCCGCGAGGCAGAGCGGTTCCCACAGGTGGCGGCGCAGCGCGCCGGTCTGGCCGGCGGCGTCGAGCCAGGCGGCGACCGTGGTGTCGGTTTCAAGCCGGAATTGCTGCCGCTTGATGCCGTCCATCCACAGCGCGGTGCGCAGTTTTTCCGCAAAACCGACGCCGCGTGCCGCGAGCAGGCCCCAGGCCAGGTTGAGCGGCGCCGGCAGATGCGGCAGCGCCATGCGAAAGCCGCTGTTGTCGCGTACCTGCAGCGGCCGGCGTTCGAGGAGTGTGGCGGGATCGGCGCCGACCTGATGCATCAGGGCGAGCGTTTCGCGATAGGCACCGAGCAGGATGTGCTGGCCGTTGTCGAGTTCGCGCCCGTCTATCGTCGCACTGCGCGCCCGGCCACCGAGCACGCGGCCGGCTTCGAACAGGGTCGTGGCGGTGCCGCCGGCGGTCAGCTCGACTGCTGCCGCGAGACCGGCCCAGCCGCCGCCGATGACTGCGACTTTCATGTGGCGTTTAGCCGGCAATCCAGGTCTTGCAGGCGATCCATATCTTGCGCACCGGCGTCAGCGAAATGCGCTGGTGCAGGACCTGGAAGTTCTCGCGGCGGATCTCGTCGAGCAGGGTGCGGTAAATCGCCGCCATGATCAGGCCGGGCCGCTGGCTTTTACGGTCGACGGCCGGCAGCAGGGCAAAAGCCTGGGCGTAATATTGTTCGGCACGCTCGGTCTGGAACTGCATCAGGGCCGTGAAATTGTCCGAATACTTGGCATTGAGAATGTCGGCGGCCGGCACGTTGAAGCGCTTCAGTTCATCCATCGGGATGTAGATGCGGCCGCGCCGGGCATCTTCGCCGACGTCGCGGATGATGTTGGTGAGCTGGAAGGCCATGCCGAGATCGTGCGCGTATTTTTGCGTCTGCCGGTCCTGGTAGCCGAAGATCGCGGCGGCGAGCAGGCCGACGACGCTGGCGACGCGGTAGCAGTAAAGCGACAGGCCCTTGAAGTCGAGGTAGCGCGTCTGTTGCAGGTCCATCTCCATGCCGTCGATGATTTCCAGCAACTGTTCCTTGGGCAGGTTGAAGTCGCGGTTGACCGCTTGCAGCGCCTGGCCGACCGGGTGTTGCGGCTGGCCGTCGGCGACGCGTTCGATTTCCTGGCGCCACCAGGTGAGTTTGGTCGAGGCGAGCGAGATGTCGTTGCATTCGTCGACGACGTCATCGACCTCGCGGCAGAAGGCATAGAGCGCCATGATGGCGCGCCGGCGTTCCTGCGGCAGGAAGAGGAAGCTGTAGTAGAAGGAGGAGCCGCTGCTGGCGCACTTCTCCTGGCAATATTGTTCGGGGCTCATGGGCTCACATTCTAAAGGCGCGGACGGCGAGAACCAGCCAGTCCGCCTTGCCGAGCTTGGGTCGGCGGTGGAAGACGTCGCCGCGCACCTGGCGCAGGCGTTCGAGGATGCGCAGCCCGCCCTGCACGGTCAGGCGGATTTCCCAGCCGAGCCGGCCGGGCAGGGCGTGGACGAGCGGCGCGCCGAGCTGCATCAGGCGACTGGCGCGGTCGATCTCGAAATCCATCAGGGCCGCCCACTCGGCCGACCAGCGCCCGGCGGCGATGTCGGCTTCGCTGATCCTGAAATGCGGCAAATCGGTCTGCGGGATGTAAACGCGGTCTTTTTGCCAGTCGACCGCCACGTCCTGCCAGAAATTGATCAATTGCAGCGCGCTGCAGATGCAGTCCGACTGTTCCAGGTGTTCCGGCTCGGTGCGCCCGAACAGGTGCAGCACCAGGCGGCCGACCGGATTGGCCGAGCGGCGGCAGTAGTCGAGCAGTTCCGGGTAATCGGCATAGCGTTTCTTGACGACATCCTGCGCAAAGGCGTCAAGCAGGTCGCGGAAAAGCTGGATGGGCAGTGCGTGCTGCGCGATGACGGCGGCGAGATCGACAAAAAGGGCAGTTTGCGGCGGTTGACCGCTGGCGATCCGGTCGAGCTCGGCCTGGTAGGCGGCGAGAGCGGCCAGGCGCTCGGGCGGCGTCGCCTCGCCTTCGTCGGCAATGTCGTCGGCGCTGCGCGCAAAGCGATAGATGACCTCGATCGGCCGGCGCAGGCGGGCCGGCACGAGCAGTGAGGCAACCGGGAAGTTTTCGTAATGTTCGACGGGCATGGGGCGGCAAGTATAGGGGGGAAGCGCTTTGAGTGGTAGAATGCGCGCCGCCTGCCCAGGTGGCGAAATTGGTAGACGCACCAGATTTAGGTTCTGGCGCCGCAAGGTGTGGGGGTTCGAGTCCCTTCCTGGGCACCATCGCAACGACGATGGTAAAGGCAAATGTTTACAGTCTGGTTGCATCAGGGCCGCTTGATCCCGAGGATAAGCGGCCTTTTTGTTTTCAGCCGCAGCCAGATTTCGCCGGAGTTTTGCCTTTTCATGATCATTCGTCCTCGCCATCACTGGTTTCGTCTGCTTTTTGTCTGGCGCGGCTCGGTCCTGCCGAATATCGTCGGGCGCCTGGCGCTGGTGCTTGCCGTCTCCGTTGTCAGCGTGCTGAGCCGCGAGTGGTGGATGAGCGCGCATGCCAATTCGGCCCTGAGCATCCCGCCATTCACCTTGATGGGCGTGGCGCTGGCGATCTTTCTCGGTTTTCGCAACTCGGTCAGTTACGAGCGCTTCTGGGAGGCGCGCCGGCAGTGGGGAAGTATCCTGATCGCGGCGCGTTCGCTGGTGCGGCAGGTGGTCAGCGTCCTGCCCGGCGAATCGCATGCTGCTTTTCGTCTGGAGCTGGTGCGCGCTGTGTCGGCCTTTGCCTTTGCCCTCAAGCACCAGTTGCGGCAGACCGATGCCGCCGCCGATCTGGCGCTGCGTCTCGATGCGCCGGCGCTGGCCGAAGTGGCTGCGGCCAGCTTCCAGCCGCAAATCGTCTTGCTGCAACTTGCCAACCGGCTGGCCGACGAACAGCGGCGTGGCAACTTGTCGGAGATGCAGTGGCTGGCGCTCGACAAGAGTCTGAGCGTCCTGGGCGAAACATCCGGTGCCTGCGAGCGCATTGCCAGCACGCCGATTCCTTACACCTATCGTGTCCTGATGAATCGCACGGTCATGGTCTATTGCCTGCTGCTGCCAGTCGGTCTGGCGACCAGTATCGGCTGGCTGACGCCGCTGATCGCGACTTTCGTCGCCTATACCTTTCTGGCGCTGGAAATCATCGGCGAGCAGATCGAGGAGCCGTTCGGAACCGAACCGAACGACCTGGCGCTCGATGCGCTGTGCCACACCATCGAGTGCTCAGTCTGCGAGATGGCGGGTCTTGCGCCGCTCGGCGAAGCGCCGGTCGCGCACGATTACGTGCTGAACTGAGTTTTTATTCCTGGCCGCCGAGCGCCAGGATCTCCGCGAAGAACTGTCCGGCCGGCAGGCGAAAACCGGCGGCATTGCGATGCCCGCCACCGCCGTAGCGCTGCGCGATCGCAGCAACGTCGAAGTCGCCTTTCGAACGCAAAGAAACTTTGGCTTCGCCGTCGCCGGCGAGTTGCCAGATCAGACCGAAGCTGCCGCTCTGTTCTGCCAGTCGATTGCCCAGTTCCGAGGCAAACAGGGCGTTGGCATTGATGGCGGTGCCGCTGATTGCCAGCCAGCTTTGTTCACCATTGCTCAAGCTTTCCTGCTCATGGCGCACCGCCTGCAGCGCGTCGATCGCCTCGCCACGCAGGCGGGCCGGCATCCGCAGCGCGCTGTTGGCGAGGCGTTCGATCTCGTTACCGAAGAAGGACTCAATGGCTACACCCTGTTCGAGCAGGCTGCGGTAGCGCGCCGAGTTGTGGTCTGCGGTTGCTTGCAGGATATCGTCCCAGTTTGAAAATTCGAAGGGCTGCTGGCGCAGGGCGCGGCAAAAGGCGCGCGTGCCGGGCAGGGCAAAGCGCCACATGTCCTGGTCTTCGATGTGGGCGAGGGCGAGCGGCAGGGCGGTGGTTGGATGAAAGTGTTCCCAGGCCAGCCGGGCGCCGGATTTGTCGAGATCGAAAATCACCCGTAGCGGCAGTTCGGGGTGCTGGTAGCTTTGTTTGCCGTCTGCGCCGGCTTGCAGCAAGCCGTTCCAGGCTTTGCGGGCTGACAGGTGATGGTCGATCTGGGTCACCGATTTTGCTGTCGCGGCCAGTTCCTTCAGTACCTCTGGGGCAAAGGAAAAGTCTAGGATGAAGAGATCCTGGTCGGCAATTTTGCCCATTTCACACAGTTGACCGTGGTGCATGGGCAAATATTCGGCAGCGTCGCCGAAATGCCGCCAGGCGGCAAAAGCGGCGCCAAAGCCGTCGAGGCAGTCGGCGTGGTAAATGATGCAGGGCAAGATCGGTCTCAGTAGTGCGGTGGCAGTTCGTCGCGCAGGCTGCGCGTCTCGTTGGGCTGGGCCGATTGCATCTGTTCGCGCAGGTTCTTGATCTCGTTGGCGAGCAGGTCGATCTGCTGTTGCTGGCGATAGACGATGCGGTTCAGTTCATCGACGAGGTCTTCGGTATAGCTGATCTTGATCTCAAGATCGGTGATTCTGGATTCCACGGGTTTACCTGTTCGGGGTTATTGCCAACTGCAAAGTATGCGGCCTTTGTCCGGCTTCGAGAAATTTCGCGAGAAGCTGTTGACATCGGTGTTTAAGGGTCTATAATGCGGCGCTTCCTTAGGCGGTTAGCTCAGTTGGTTAGAGCGCCACGTTGACATCGTGGAGGTCGTTGGTTCGATTCCAATACCGCCTACCAAAATTCCTGACGGAGCTGAATTGATGCTTTTCCGAACTTGCACTGCAGTTCAGAAACACTAATCGAGTCAGCCTTCGTTTGACCAAAAAGTGCGGCTCATCCCGCACTTTTTTTTCGCCTAGAGATTTGCCATGCCTGATATCAAACTGCCTGATGGTTCCATCCGCTCCTTTGAACAGCCGGTAACGATCGCCGAAGTGGCGGCGAGTATCGGTGCTGGTCTGGCGCGTGCCGCGCTCGGCGGCAAGGTGAATGGTGAGCTGGTCGATACCTCCTTTCTGATCGAAGAAAATGTCGATCTGGCCATCGTGACCGACAAGGATCCGGAAGGGCTGGAGCTGATCCGTCACTCGACGGCGCACTTGCTGGCCTTTGCGGTCAAGGAGTTGTTCCCGGAAGCGCAGGTGACGATCGGTCCGGTCATCGAAAACGGCTTCTACTACGACTTCGCCTACAAGCGCCCGTTTACGCCGGATGACCTGGTTGCCATCGAAAAGCGCATGGCCGAACTGGCCAAGAAGGATATTCCGGTCAGTCGCGAAGTCTGGTCGCGCGACGATGCGGTCAACTTCTTCCTTGGTCTGGGTGAAAAATACAAAGCCGAGCTGATTGGTGCCATTCCGGCCGACCAACAGGTTTCGCTCTATCGTGAAGGTGATTTCATCGATCTTTGTCGTGGCCCGCACGTGCCGACCACGGCCAAGCTCAAGGTCTTCAAGCTGATGAAGGTGGCCGGTGCCTACTGGCGCGGCGATCATCGCAACGAACAACTGCAGCGCATCTACGGCACGGCCTGGGCGAAGAAGGAAGATCTCGATGCCTATCTGCACATGCTGGAAGAGGCCGAGAAGCGCGACCACCGCCGTCTGGGCAAGCAGTTCGACCTGTTCCACATGCAGGACGAGGCGCCGGGTCTGGTCTTCTGGCACCCCAAGGGTTGGGCGATCTGGCAGGAAATCGAGGGTTACATGCGCAAGGTTTACCGCGATAACGGTTACCACGAAGTGCGCTGCCCGCAGATCCTTGACAAGTCGCTGTGGGAAAAGTCGGGCCACTGGGAACATTACAAGGACAATATGTTCACGACCTCGTCGGAAAATCGCGATTACGCGGTCAAGCCGATGAACTGTCCGGGTCATGTGCAGGTCTTCAATGCCGATCTGCGCTCCTATCGCGAACTGCCGCTGCGCTACGGCGAATTCGGTTCCTGTCATCGCAACGAGCCGACTGGTGCCTTGCATGGTCTGATGCGTGTGCGCGGCTTCGTTCAGGATGATGGTCATATCTTCTGCACGGAAGATCAGATTGAAGCCGAAGTGACGGCCTTCAATGCGCTGGTCAAGAAGGTTTATGCCGACTTCGGCTTCAACGATGTTGCCGTCAAGCTGGCACTGCGTCCGGAGAGCCGTGTGGGTAGCGACGAGGTGTGGGACAAGGCGGAAGAGGCACTGCGCGCCGGTCTGCGCGCCTCCGGTCTGGAGTGGACGGAGTTGCCGGGCGAGGGGGCTTTCTATGGTCCGAAGATCGAATTTCACATCAAGGATGCGATCGGTCGTTCCTGGCAGTGCGGCACGATGCAGGTCGATTTCTCGATGCCGGGTCGTCTCGGTGCCGAATATGTCGCGGCTGACGATACGCGCAAGGTACCGGTCATGTTGCACCGTGCCATCCTGGGGTCGCTTGAGCGCTTCATCGGCATCCTGATCGAAAACTTCTCCGGTGCGCTGCCGATGTGGTTGGCGCCGACGCAGGCGGTGGTACTGAATATTTCCGAAAAGCAGGCCGATTACGCTGCCGAAGTCGCGCAAAAGCTACACCGGGCGGGCTTCCGCGCTGAAGCAGATTTGCGTAACGAGAAGATAACCTATAAAATCCGCGAACATAGCTTGAACCGGCTGCCTTATCAGCTCGTTGTGGGCGATAAGGAAAAGGCGGACGGACTGGTGGCCGTGCGGACTCGCGGTGGTCAGGATCTCGGACAGATGTCCGTGGATGATCTGATCAAGCAGCTTCAAAACGAAGTTGCGGCGCGTAGTGGCACGGCTTAATTATTGATGTTTTCGGGGGTTCTACCATAGCTCAGAACAAGGCGCATCGCCTCAACGAAGAAATTACGGTACCGGAGATTCGTCTCCAGGGTTTGGAAGGCGAGCAGCTGGGTGTGATCAGCATTCGCGCTGCCTTGCAGATGGCTGAAGAAGCTGGAGTTGATCTGGTTGAGATCGCACCGATGGCCAAGCCGCCGGTCTGTCGCATCATGGACTACGGCAAGTTCAAGTACCAGGAGCAGAAGCGCGCGCACGAGGCCAAGCTGAAGCAGAAGCAGGTTCAGGTCAAGGAAATCAAGCTGCGCCCGGGCACCGACGAAAACGATTACCAGATCAAGCTGCGCAACATGACGCGCTTCCTGGAAGAAGAAGACAAGGTCAAGGTGACTCTGCGCTTCCGTGGTCGCGAAATGGCGCACCAGGAATTCGGCATGCGTCAGCTTGAACGGATCAAGAACGATCTGGAGGCTGTTGGCCAGGTCGAGCAGATGCCGAAGATGGAAGGTCGCCAGATGATCATGATCATCGGGCCGGCCAAGAAAAAGATTCAGTAATTGCTTGAGCCTGGTTTCGGGCTCGGGTGAGGCAGTACTGCTGGCAGGCAATAATTGCTTGCCGGCAGAAAATAAGTGCTTTCGGGTAGTGAAAGCGTTCCCGCCGGGAACCACCTGTTGGCATGTCATTAAGGAGCATCTAAATGCCCAAAATGAAGACCAAGAGCAGCGCCAAAAAGCGCTTTTCGGTCCGCGCTGGTGGTTCCATCAAGCGTGGTCAAGCCTTCAAGCGTCACATTCTGACCAAGAAGACCACCAAGGTGAAACGCCATCTGCGCGGTTCGGTTGAAGTTAACGCGCGCGATACGGCTTCTGTCCGCGCCATGATGCCCTACGCATAAGGAGATAAGAGATGCCTAGAGTTAAACGTGGTGTAACGGCGCGCGCGCGTCACAAGAAGATTCTCGTTCAGGCCAAGGGTTACCGCGGTCGTCGCAAGAATGTATATCGCATCGCCAAACAGGCGGTGATGAAGGCTGGTCAATATCAGTACCGTGACCGTCGTCAACGCAAGCGTCAGTTCCGTTCCCTGTGGATCGCCCGTATCAATGCAGCAGCTCGCGAGCTGGGCATGAAGTACAGCACCTTCATGAACGGCCTGAAGAAGGCAAACATCGAAGTCGACCGCAAGGTCCTGGCCGATCTGGCTGTCTTTGATCAGCCGGCATTTGCTGCCCTGGCCGCACAAGCCAAGGCTAAGCTCGGCGCCTGAGCTCAAGCGTAATTAAAAAAAGGAGGCGCAAGCCTCCTTTTTTAGTTTTAGCCGCCGCTTTGCGGCTTCACGTCGGCTATGCCGGCATGAGCCTTCACTGAAACGTGCGTTTTGTTGGTGGAAGTTTATGGACAATCTCGATCAAATCGTTAGCGAAGCCCGGACGGCGTTCGCTGCCATTTCTGACCCCGATGCGCTGGAGCAGGTAAAAGCCCGTTTCCTTGGCAAGAGCGGGCAGATCACCGAACTTCTCAAGGGCCTGGGCAAGCTGCCGCCGGAAGAGAAGAAAACTGCCGGTGCCGCGATCAACGTCGCCAAGACGGCGGTTGAAGCCGCGCTCAACGAGCGTCGCGAGGCCATTCGCAAGGCTGCGCTGGAAGCGCGCCTGGCCGAAGAGGCGCTCGATGTCACGCTGCCCGGTCGCGCTGAAGCGCGCGGTGGCTTGCATCCGGTGACGCGTACGCTGGAACGGATCGAGTCCCTGTTCCGTTCGATCGGTTTCGAAGTGGCCGATGGTCCCGAGATCGAGGAAGACTTTTTCAATTTCACGGCAATGAACACGCCCGAGGATCACCCGGCGCGTTCGATGCACGACACTTTTTACCTGCAGAACCCGGACGGCACGGTCGCCGACAAGGTGCTGCTGCGGACCCATACCAGCCCGATCCAGGCGCGCTACATGCAGGCGCATGTCGCCAGGTACGGTCAACTCGAAAAAATGCCCGAAATCCGCATCATTGCGCCGGGCCGCGTCTATCGTGTCGATTCCGATGCGACGCATTCGCCGATGTTCAATCAGGTCGAAGGTCTGTGGGTGGGCGAGGGGGTTTCGTTTGCCGACCTCAAGGGCGTGATTGCCGATTTCCTGCGCAGCTTCTTCGAGACCGATGATCTCAAGGTCCGCTTCCGTCCGTCTTTCTTCCCGTTTACCGAGCCTTCTGCCGAAATCGACGTCGCTTTCATGAGCGGTCCGCTCGAAGGCCGCTGGCTGGAAATTGCCGGTTGCGGCATGGTGCATCCGGATGTGCTGCGCATCGCCGGCATCGATCCGGAAAAATACACCGGCTTCGCCTTCGGCTTCGGTCAGGATCGTCTGACCATGCTGCGTTATGGCGTTAATGACCTGCGCCTCTTCTTTGAAGGCGACCTCCGTTTCCTGAGGCAATTCGCATGAAATTCTCTGAATCCTGGCTGCGTACCCTGGTCGACACCGAGCTGTCGAGCGAGGAGCTTTCCCATCTGCTGACCATGGCCGGCCTTGAAGTCGAAGGCCTGGAGCCGGTTGCGCCCCAATTCAACGACGTCGTCGTCGCTCAGGTGCTCGAAGTGGTCAAGCATCCCGATGCCGATCGTCTGAACGTTTGCAAGGTCGATACCGGCCGCGGCGAGCCGACGACCATCGTCTGCGGCGCGCCGAATGTCGCCGTCGGTCTGCGTGTTCCGTGCGCCTTGCCCGGCGCCAAGCTGCCTGGCGATTTCATCATCAAGATCGCCAAGGTGCGCGGCATCGAATCGTCCGGCATGCTCTGCTCGGCCAAGGAACTCGGCATTGCCGAAGAGGCTTCGGGTTTGCTGGTGCTGCCGGCTGATGCCCCGGTGGGTCAGTCGATCCGCGAGTATCTCGATCTCGATGACCAGCAGTTTGAGCTCAAACTGACGCCGAATCGTGCCGACTGCCTGTCGTTGACCGGTGTGGCGCGCGAAGTGGCAGCCATTGCCGGCGCCCAGGCCAAGCTTATCGATGTGCCCGAAGTTGCTGCGACCATCGCCGATCAGCGTGCCGTCGTACTGGATGCGCCGCAAGCCTGCCCGCTTTATTTCGGTCGCGTCCTCAAGGGCGTTAACGCCAAGGCGCCGACCCCGGAATGGATGAAGCGTCGCCTCGAGCGCAGCGGCATCCGCTCGATTTCGGCGCTGGTCGATGTGACCAATTACGTGATGCTTGAACTTGGTCAGCCGTTGCATGCCTTTGACAACACCAGGCTGGAAGGTGTTGTGCATGCCCGCATGGCGAAGCCGGAAGAAAAGCTGTTGTTGCTGAACGAGCAAACCATCGCTATCGATGCCGATATCCTGGTCATTGCCGACGACGTCAAGGCGCTGGCCATGGCCGGCATCATGGGTGGCGAAGAGAGCGGTATCACGCTGGAAACCGGCGAGCTGTTCCTCGAGTCGGCCTTCTTTTCACCGAAGGCCATTGCCGGTCGGGCCCGTCGTTACGGCTTTGGCTCCGATGCCTCGCATCGTTTCGAGCGCGGCGTCGATTTCGGCGGTGCTCGCCGTGCCATCGAGCGTGCCACGCAGCTGATCATCGATATCTGTGGCGGTGCCGCTGGTCCGGTAAGCGAGGCCAGCGCCGAAATGCCGGCGCGCAAGCCGGTGCGTCTGCGCACGGCGCGTGCCTGTGCTGTGATCGGCATGGTTTTCTCCCCGGAGCAGATTGCCGGCTTGTTTGCTGGCTTGGGTTTGCCTTTTGTTCGCGAAGGTGACGATTTCCTGGTCATCCCGCCGACTTGGCGCTTCGATATCGAGATCGAGGAAGACCTGATCGAGGAAATCGCCCGTCTGTACGGCTACGACAATATTCCGGCTCCGGCGCCGCGCGGCAACCTGAAAATGATGGTGCAGCCCGAAGCCCAACGCCCGGCCGCTCGCGTTCGTCAATTGCTGGTTGATCGCGGCTATCAGGAAGTGGTGAATTTCGCCTTTGTCGAGGAAGCCTGGGAGGCTGATTTTGCTGCCAATGCCGATCTGATTCGTCTGGCCAATCCGATTGCCAGCCAGATGGCCGTCATGCGGTCGACGCTGTTTGGCGGCCTGATTTCGAATCTGGTGACCAATCTCAAGCGCAAGCAGAGTCGTGTTCGCTTGTTCGAGACCGGACGTGCGTTCCAGCGTGATGTGGCCGCTGTTCCGGTAGCCGGTTTTGCGCAAGTCTGGAAGTTGTCTGGCCTGGCCTACGGCAGCGCTCTGCCGGAAGGTTGGGGGAGCGGTTCGCGCAAGATTGATTTCTTCGATGTGAAGGGCGATCTGGAGGCGTTGTTGGCGCCGGCCGCCCTGCGCTTCGAGAAGTTGGTGCACCCGGCCTTGCATCCGGGGCGTGCGGCACGCGTTCTGCTTGATGGCCGCGAAATCGGTTGTCTGGGTGAGTTGCATCCGGAATGGGTGCAGAAATACGATTTGCCTTTTGCGCCTGTCGTGTTCGAACTCGATTTCGATGCAGTCAAGGCGGCACAGGTTCCGGTCTTTTCCGAGGTTTCCAAGTTCCCGCCGGTGATCCGCGATCTGGCTGTGGTGGTTGATCAAAATATTGCGTTGCAGGTCTTGCTCGATGCGCTCAAGGCGCAGTTGCCGGCGCTCGTAAAGGACGTTCAATTGTTCGATGTTTACGTCGGAAAGGGCGTTCCGGAAAACAAGAAAAGTCTTGCTTTCCGGATAGTTATGCAAGATACTCAACGCACTTTGCTAGATTCTGAAGTTGATGCTGCCCTGCAGCAACTGGTGTCCTGTCTTGATCAGGAATTCGGTGCTCAACTGCGTGCCTGATGGAAAAAACAACGATGACGCTCACCAAAGCCGAGCTCGCTGATCTACTGTTCGAGAAAGTTGGCCTCAACAAGCGTGAGGCCAAGGACATGGTCGAGGCTTTTTTCGAAGAGATTCGTAATGCCCTGGAAACCGGTGATGGCGTCAAGCTTTCCGGTTTTGGAAACTTTCAGTTGCGCGACAAGCCGCAACGTCCCGGGCGTAATCCAAAAACCGGCCAGGAAATTCCCATTACGGCACGCCGTGTGGTGACCTTCCATGCCAGCCAGAAACTGAAGTCCGATGTCGAGCTCGCCTGTGATGGAACCGCGGCATAAAGCATCCGGCAGCGACGAGCTGCCCCCTATTCCCGCCAAGCGCTATTTCACGATTGGCGAGGTCAGCGAGTTGTGTGGCGTCAAGCCGCACGTCTTGCGTTATTGGGAGCAGGAATTCAATCAGCTCAAGCCGGTAAAACGGCGGGGCAATCGTCGCTACTATCAGCACCATGAAGTTCTGCTGGTGCGCCGTATTCGCGAGCTTCTTTATAATCAGGGTTTTACGATCAGTGGTGCGCGTAATCGTCTTGATGAAGGTGTCGCGGCAGCTGTACCTGCGCCAGAAAAGATGGATGCCCAGCCGATGGGCAATGATCTGCGTCGCGAGTTGCTTTCAGTAATTGAGATGTTGCGGCTTTGAATCTCGAGCAATCTACGTTATAATCTTTGGCTTGTCGGGGCGTAGCGCAGCCTGGTAGCGCACTTGCATGGGGTGCAAGGGGTCGCGAGTTCGAATCCCGCCGCCCCGACCAAATTAAATAACCGGCTTTTGCCGGTTTTTTAATTTTATATATTGAAAAATATATCAGGACAAATTAGATTGTTGCCACCTATTTAATTTCGGAGGTAATTATGGAATTGTCTAATCTCTCAGTTTCCCAGTTGCGCGACTTGCAGCAACAGATTCCCGCTGAATTGAAACGTCGGGAAGCCCAGGAAAAAAATGAAATCCTGAATGAAGTGCGTGCTTTCGCCAAGGCGCGGGGCTATGCAATCGAGGAATTGCTGGGCAAGGAAACCAAGGTCAAGGCGGTTGCTTCTTCTGGTAATAAAGTGAAAGTAAAGTACCGTCATCCGGAAAATGCCGAACTGGAATGGACCGGTCGTGGCCGCAAGCCGAAATGGGTCGAAGCCTGGCTTGCCAATGGCGGTAATCTCGAAAATCTGCTGGTAGGTTAAATGCGTATTCTGCTGAGTAATGACGACGGTTATTTTGCGCCCGGCCTGGCCGCGCTGGCCGAGGCGCTCGCCGGTCTCGGTGAGATCGTGGTTGTTGCTCCCGAGCAGAATCGCAGCGGGGCGAGTAATTCGCTGACCCTGGATCGGCCCTTGTTTTTGAAACAGGCCGCCAGTGGTTTTTATTTTGTGAATGGCACGCCGACTGATTGTGTGCATCTGGCTGTTACCGGCATGCTGGATCAATTACCGGATATTATTGTTTCCGGTATTAATCTTGGTGCCAATATGGGCGACGACACGATTTACTCGGGTACTGTTGCTGCGGCAACCGAAGGATATTTACTTGGTATTCCTTCAATAGCCATTTCACTTACCAGTTTTGAAGGTAATCACTTCGCCACTGCCGGGCAGGTTGCCCGTGATCTGGTTGAGCGCTTTATCCGCAATCCGGTTAAAGAGCCTGTATTACTGAATGTCAATGTGCCGGATATTCCCCATGCCGATATCAAGGGCATGGAAGTGACGCGTCTGGGGCGGCGCCACAAGGCGGAGCCGGTCGTCAAGATGCTTTCGCCGCGCAACGAGACGGTCTACTGGGTTGGTGCAGCAGGTGCGGCGGCTGATGCCGGGCCGGGTACCGACTTCGGTGCGGTCGACCGCGGTTTTGTCTCGATTACGCCCCTGCAGATCGACTTGACCAATACGGCCCAACTGCCGTCCATTCGCCACTGGATGCAATGAGTTCAAACGTGTTGCACGGAATCGGCATGACTTCGCAACGGACCCGGGCGCGCATGATCGAGCGTCTGCGCGAAAAGGGTATTCGTCACGACGCGGTGCTCGCCGCGATGGCGGCCGTGCCGCGCCATGTTTTTGTCGAAGAGGCCTTGGCCTCTCGCGCCTACGAAGATACGGCCCTGCCGCTCGGCATGGGGCAGACGATTTCCCAGCCCTATGTCGTGGCGCGGATGATCGAGTTGCTGCTCAATGGTCGCCCATCCCTGGGTAAAACGCTGGAAGTCGGTGCCGGCTGCGGTTATCAGGCCGCGGTGCTGGCGCAACTGACCAACGAGGTTTATGCCGTCGAACGTCTCGGCCCCTTGCTTGAGAAGGCCAAGGCCAACATGCGCGCCTTGCAGCAGTTCAATGTTCGTTTGAAGCATGCGGATGGTCAGCTGGGTTTGCCGGAGGCCGGGCCTTTTGACAGCATCATCGTCGCCGCTGCCGGCCTGCACGTGCCGCCGGCCTTGCTTGAGCAACTTGCGCTGGGCGGGCGGCTGGTCTTGCCAGTAGGTACGTCCGAGCAGTATCTTAGCTTCATCGAACGTACGCCTCAGGGATATGCTGAAACGCGGCTTGATGCCGTCCGCTTTGTCCCGCTTCTCGCAGGAACACAATGACACGATTTTTTGCCCTGGTTTTGCCTTGTCTGCTGCTGGCTGGCTGCTTTTCACAAGCGCCGGCGCCAACGGTCGACCGCAATTCAAGCCCACAATCGCGTGCGTCCGTTGCGGCCCAGCCCTCCGGGCCTGGCTACTACACGGTCAAGAAGGGCGATACGCTGTACCGGATCGCGCTCGAGAACGGTCAGGACTATCGCGATGTGGCGACCTGGAACAACATCACCAATCCGGCGGCGATCAAGGAGGGTGAGGTGTTGCGTGTGATTCCTCCGGCTGCGCCCGGCGCAGTGGCGAATACCGGTGCCGTGGTTGCCAGCCCGGTTGTTGCGGGCGCCGTCGTTGAGGCGCGTTCGCTGGATCAGCCGGCTGCCAGTGCCCCCCTCGTCAGTGCACCGCTTCCGGCGGCTGCCGGAAGTAGTGCCAAGCGCGAGCCGCGGGTTGGCAAGGAGCCGTATTCGGATGAGGCCTATGCCCGTCTGAACAAGCTCGGTGTTGCCGAGGCGCCAAAGGCTGCTGAAACCAAACCGGAGAGCAAACCGGAAGCCGCGCCTGCTATCCCGGCAGGTCCGGATGATGTGCCCTGGTTGTGGCCGTCATCGGCCAAGCTGGTCGGAACCTTCAGCGAGGCCGGCAACAAGGGCTACGATTTTGCCGGCAAGGCCGGCGATCCGGTGCTGGCGGCGGGCGACGGCAAGGTGGTCTACGCCGGGGCCGGTTTGCGTGGCTATGGCGAGCTGGTGATCGTCAAGCACAACGGAACCTTCCTGTCGGCTTACGCCCACAATCGCAAGATCTTGGTCAAGGAAGGGCAGCAAGTCAGTCGTGGCCAGAAGATTGCCGAAATGGGCAATACCGATGCCGATTCGGTCAAGCTGCACTTCGAAATCCGCAAGCAGGGCAAGCCGGTTGATCCGGCGCAATATCTGCCGAAAAGATGAGTCAGTCCGAGGGGCTCGATGACGAGGAGATGGAAGGAGGGGATCAGGCTGATGAAGCCTTGTCGCCAGAGCCCGAACATCTCGCCCCGGAAATCGAGCTGCTCGAGGATGTTACCCAGCTCTACCTGAACGAAATCGGCGCCAAGCCCTTGCTGACGCCTGCTGAAGAAGTGGCCACCGCCCGTCTGGTCTGCGCGGGCGATTTCGCTGCCCGCCAGAAGATGATCGAGCACAATTTGCGGCTCGTTGTGAATATTGCCAAGTACTACCTGAATCGTGGCATTCCCTTGCTGGACCTGATCGAGGAAGGGAATCTCGGCCTGATCCATGCGCTGGAAAAGTTCGATCCGGAGCGCGGCTTCCGTTTCTCCACCTATGCGACCTGGTGGATACGGCAAAGCATCGAGCGCGGCATCATGAACCAGTCGCGCACCATTCGCCTGCCGGTGCATGTCGTCAAGGAAATCAATGTCGTCCTGCGCGCCATGCGCCATCTGGAGGCGGCCGACCGTCGCGATTCGACGGTAGAGCGCGTGGCGGCCCTGATCGACAAGTCGGTCGACGAAGTCCGCCACATCCTTTCGCTCAACGAACACATTGCTTCACTCGATGCGCCGCTCGATATCGATCCCAGCCATTCGCTGGGTGAGGTGATCGCCGATGACGGTGGCGATGATCCCGAATCCCTGCTGCAGTCAAGCGAAGTCGGCAACCTGCTTGATGACTGGCTGGCCCAGCTGACCGACCGGCAACGGCACGTCATCGAGCGGCGTTATGGTTTGAACGGCGCCGATGTCGCGACGCTCGACACCATTGCTGGCGATCTCGGGCTGACCCGCGAGCGGGTCCGGCAGATTCAGATGGAAGGTCTGGATCGCATCCGCAAGATCATCAAGCGCGGCAATATCAGCAAGGATTCACTGCTTTAGGCAGTCAGTCGGGGCCGAGCGGTCGACCCCGAAAAAAACGGCAAAAATCACGGTTTACCGCTGCATCCGCTTGCGGATTTCCTCACCAAGCTGGAATACCGACATGGCGTAGAAGCTGGAGCGGTTGTAGCGGGTAATGACGTAAAAATTCTCGTAGCCCAGCCAGTATTCCGTGGCCTGTCCCGGCGAAACGAGATCGACCAGCGCCACGCTGGCGAGCGGATCGGCGTCGCTGAAAACATTTTTATCCCGCAGTTCGGCAACTTTCAGGCTGGGACGAATGCCGGCCTCGATCAGGCTGCGCTCGGGCTCGCCATTGATGCGGGCGGGGACAGCGATCGGCTGGCCGGCCTGCCACCCGTGCTGCTCAAGAAAGCGGCCAACGCTGCCGATCGCGTCGTCCACGCTGTTGCCGAGATCAACGCGCTGGTCGCCGTCAAAATCGACGGCATAGCGGCGCTGACTGCCCGGCATGAATTGCGGAATGCCGATGGCGCCGGCAAACGAGCCTTTGACGGCGAGCGGGTCGAGATTGTTTTCGCGCGTCAGCAGCAGGAACTGCTCAAGCTCGGTGCGGAAAAACTCGGCGCGCGGCGGGTAGTTGAAGGCGAGCGTGGCGAGCGCTTCAAGAACGCGGAAGCCGCCGGTGTTGCGGCCATACTCGGTTTCGACACCGATGATGGCGACGATGATTTCTTCCGGTATGCCATACAGGGCACGGGCGCGCGCCAGCTTGGCCTGGTTTTCCTGCCAGAAGCGGACGCCGCCATCGATGCGCCGGTCGTTCAGGAAGCGCGGCCGGTAACGTTCCCAGGAACGCTGCTGCGGCGAGCTGGGCGGTTTGATCAGTTGCAGGACCTTGCTGTTCGGGCTGACCTGTGCGAACTGGGCGAGCAGTTCGTCGGCATTGAAGCCCTGGCGCTGTTCGAGTTCGCGGGCGAAGTCGACGACGGCCGCCTGGTCGGCAAAGCTCGGGGTGTTGTTCGCAGCGGAAGCCAGTCCGGTCAGGCCGGCGAGCAGCAGGGCGCCAAAGGTGTGCTTCAAGTTCTTCTCCATCAGGGCAGGTGCGCCACGGCGGCGCGCAGTGTTTTCAGATTGTCGGTCGCGCCGGCATAGCGGGTTTGCAGGTAGGCCTCGACGACACGGTCGAAGGCCTCGCCAAGCGCCGGTTGTTCAAGGCGGACGCGCTGGGCAATCGTCAGCGGGGTTTCCCAGGGCGCCCAGTTTACTTGCCTTCGCGTCAGATGTCGCAAGGCTTTATGCCAAAGACGCGTCGCCGGGTCGTGCCTGGGCCGGTTGTACATGGTCCAGGCGGCGAGTGCCGCCAGCGCCAGGCTGCAGCTGGCGGCGAGCAGGACGGCGAGATTTTGCCAGCCGGTATCGGCCAGGCCGAGGCGCGACAGCAGGTCGCGCTGGCTCTGGCTGTCGTAGCCGAGAATCTGCTGGTTCCAGGCATTGTTCAGCGCCTCCCAGCGGTAACGCAGGTTACGCAGCATGTCCGAGCGCAGTTGCAGCACGGCCGGCAAGGGTTCACCGGCGGCCAGCACATCGCCGATGCCGTTCTCGAGGCGCGCCGGCGCGACGACGGCGGTTGGATCGACGCGCACCCAGCCGCGACCGTCCAGCCAGACCTCGGCCCAGGCATGCGCATCGGACTGGCGGATGACCAGGTAGCCGTCGAGCGGATTCCTTTCGCCGCCCTGGTAGCCGCCAACGACACGGGCCGGTATGCCGGCGCTGCGCATCAGGACAACGAAGGCCGCGGCGTAGTGCTCACAGAAGCCGCGCTTGCTGCGGAACAGGAAATCGTCGATGCCGTTGCGGCCGAGCAGTGGCGGCTGCAGGGTGTAGGCAAAGTCGCGCCCGGCAAACAGGGTCAGCGCCTGATTGACGATGGCGGCCGGCGTTTTGCCGCTGTTTCGCCAGTCGACCGCCAGGGCCCGCGTTTGCGGATTGAGGCCGGCCGGCAGGGCCCGGTTGCGCTCAAGAACGCCAGTGCTTTCGCGGACATTGAAGCGGAAATCGAGACTGGCGGCGAAACGGAAACGCTGGCGCTGGCTGATCGCTTGGCGCGCATAGGCGGTCAAGCGGCCATTCAAGGCGGTTTCCGGCGGCAATCCGGTGGGCGCATCCAGGGTCAGCAGCCAGCGTTGTTCGCTCGCTTCCAGCGTCGTTTCATAGGTGACCGGTAGCGACAGGGCCTCGATCTGTTCTGCGGCCAGACGGCCGGGCGACTGTCGCCAGGTCTGGCCATCGAAGTTTTCCATGACCGGGCCGCGCCAGTAGAGTTTGTCGCGGGCCGGCAGCGGGCCATCAAAGCGCACGCGAAACGCGATATCGCCGCTTTGCACCAGTTGCGCGATGGCGCCCGGCGCCATTTGTTCGGACAACCCGGTCTTGCCGGCATGAGCATCCTGCGGCAGGCCCCAGAGCGGGCCGCTGATGCGCGGGAAAAGCAGGTAGAGCAGCAGCATGAAGGGCAGGGCCTGCGCCACGAGGCTGGCGGCATAACGCAGGGTTGCCCGCAATGGGCTGGCCGGGCCGCCATGCAGACGAATCAGGGCGGCGGTGATCAGCCACAGCGAGCCGAGCAGCCAGAGTCCGGTGGTAATGCCCTGCGCGTAAAAATAATGCGTCAGCAGCAGGAAGAAGCCGAGGGTGACGATCACCATCGCATCGCGCCGGCTTTTCAGCTCGAGCAATTTCATCGCCATGAACATGACCAGCATGGCGACGCCGGCATCGCGCCCGAACAGCGAGTGGAATTCGAGCAGAATCCCGGCGCAGCCGAGAGCGACGAGCAAAAAGAGCACCCAGCGTCCGGGCAGGCGACGGTCACCCTGCCACAGCCAGGTGCCCCAAAGCAGGATCAGGCCGGCAAAGGCGCTCAGCCAGCCCGGCTGATGCAGGAAGTGCGGTGCCGTGGTGATCGCGGCCACGCCGAACAGCCAGGGCGTGGCAGCATGATCGATGGCTTCGCGGGCGGCGGTGCTCATGCCGGAAACAATGCCAGGGCTTCGAGGCAGTGACGGCGGTGTGCCTCGCCGCTGCCCGGCGGAATATTCTGGCCGGGAATTTCCAGTCCGTAACGCCGGCCTTCGTTGGCGGCACTGATTACCCAGCCAGTGAGCAAAGACAAGCGTTCTTCGCTGGATGCCATGCCGGCGGTCGCCGCCCAGTCAAAGTGCAATTCGGTTTCGGCGCCACCGGCGAATTGCTTGACCAGCAAGCCCTGCTCGTCGTTTTGCCGGGCGCTGGCCTTCCAGGCGACATGGCGCGGCGAGTCGGCAGGCTGGCGCTCCCGGAAACCGGCGAAATCCTCCTCGCCCCCTTCGCCGCTGCGGGCGCCGCCCTGCGCGGTCGGCCGAGGCGGGGGCAGGGAGGAGAACAGCGGTTGCGGATAGACCAGGCAGCGCATGGCCGGCTGCAGGTAGCTCCAGGCGACGAACAGGCCGAGCGGATAGACGGTCGACAGGCGAATTCTGGGCAATTCCAGCCAGCCACGCCGGCGGGCAAGCAGTGGGATATTGATTTTGCTGCTCGCCAGGCGGTCGACCGCTGCAGCCACCGATTTTTCACCAGCGATGCCGAGTTCCAGGGCTGGGCGTGGCTGCTTTCTGTCGTTGTCCAAGGTCAGCGTGAAATGGGCGGTTTCGCCGGCAAAAACGGCTTCGCTGCGCCCTGGTGTGACGAGCAGTCCATGCAGGTTGCGAAAGCTGTGCACCATGCCGGTCATGCCCAGGCCGGCGAGCAGGAAGACGAGCGCATGGCCGAGGGCCAGGTTGTAATTGATGGCGCCGATCAGCATGACGAGCAGGGCGGTGGCAAAGAGCAGGCCGCCGCGCGTCGGAACGATGAAAATACGCCGCTGGTTGAGGCGAAAGCGCGTCGTGCCATCGCTCTGCCAGCGAAACAGGCGCTGTTTCAGGGAGGAAATGACGCCCACGCGTTAAGGGATGGCAACCGAGCGGAGCAGCGCCGCAATGTCTTCGGCGCCAGCCTGGCCGCCCTGCGCCAGGAACAGGCGATGCCGCGCGATGGCCGGGAACACGGCCTGCACATCGTCGGGCAGGACCATCGTGCGACCGGCCAGCCAGGCCCAGGCACGGGCGGCGGCGAGCAGGGCGAGGCCGGCACGCGGTGACAGGCCGTGGCGAAAATCGGGACTCTGCCGGCTCGCCTCAAGCAACGCCTGAACGTATTCGATGAGCGGTCCGGCGGCATGGATGGCGGCGACTTCCTGCTGCAGCGCCGGCAGGTCGGCAGCGCTGAGCAAGGCCGGCAATTGTTCGGCTTTTTGCCGTTGACCGCCGGCCGCGAGCAGGGCGCGCTCGGCCATCCGGTCCGGATAGCCGAGTTCGATGCGCATCAGGAAGCGGTCGAGCTGCGATTCGGGTAGCGGAAAGGTGCCGATCTGGTGCGCCGGATTCTGGGTGGCGATGACGAAGAAAGGTTGCGGTAGCGCCCGCGTCTGTCCTTCGGCCGTCACCTGGCCTTCTTCCATGGCTTCGAGCAGGGCGCTCTGGGTTTTTGGTGTGGCGCGGTTGATCTCGTCGGCGAGCAGCAGCTGCGCGAAAACCGGTCCGGGCAGGAAGCGGAACTCGCCTTTCTCGCGCTCGTAGATGGAAACGCCGGTGATATCGGCCGGCAGCAGGTCGCTGGTGAACTGGATACGGGCGAAGTGCAGGCCGAGCAGGTGGGCCAGGGCGTGCGCCAAGGTCGTCTTGCCCATGCCGGGCAGATCCTCGATCAGCAAGTGGCCGCCGGCAAGCAGGCAGGCCACAGCGGAGCGGATTTCCTTCTCCTTGCCGAGAATGATTTTTCCCGTCTCGGCAAGAACGTTCTCCAGCGCCCGCCGCCGGTTGCCTGATGAAGCCTGGTTTGCTGCCTGCATGCTGATTTGTCCGAAAATTATTCCGGGCAATTCTAATGCTTGAAGCGGCGCAATGATTGGGACGATAATGGAATCTCGACGTGCGCTTTCTGTGGCGGGCGGTTCGAAGAGACGAAGAGACGAAAGAGAACAATAAAGTGACAACCACTGCTTTCATTACCCATCGCGACTGCCAGCTGCATGACATGGGGTCGCATCACCCGGAATGCCCGCAACGTCTGACGGCCATCAACGATCACCTGATTGCGCAAGGGATCGATGCCTATTTTGTTTATTACGATGCCCCGCTGGCGACCTTCGAACAACTGCTGCGCGTGCATCCGGCAGCGCACCTTGAGCGCATCAAGCGTGCGTCCCCCGAACATGGTGTTGTCCATCTCGACCCGGATACCGCCATGAATCCGCATACCTGGCAGGCTGCCCTGCGGGCCGCCGGCGCCGGTTGCCTGGCGGTCGACCTCGTCATGCGGAAAGAAATCCAGAATGCCTTCTGTGCCGTGCGTCCGCCCGGCCACCATTGCGAAAAGTCGACGCCGATGGGCTTCTGCTTCTTCAACAACATCGGTGTTGCGGCCCGTCATGCGATCAAGGCCCATGGCCTGGAGCGCGTCGCGATCATCGACTTCGACGTGCATCATGGCAACGGCACCGAAGACTGTTTCGCCGGCGATGAGCAGGTGCTGATGTGCAGTATCTTCCAGCATCCTTTCTATCCCTATAGCGGCGCTGACAAGCCGGCCGCCAACATGTGCAACGTGCCGCTCGCCGCCGGTTGCGGCGGCGAAGAGTTCCGTGATGCCGTCACCCAGGTCTGGATGCCGCGTCTGCGCGAATTCAATCCGCAGATGATCCTGATCTCGGCCGGCTTCGACGGGCATTACGAAGACGACATGGGCGGCCTGAAGCTGGTTGAAAAGGATTTCGCCTGGTGTACCGATCAGCTGATGAAGCTGGCGGCCGAAATCTGCGACAAGCGCATCGTCTCGATGCTTGAAGGCGGCTATGTGATGACCTCGCTGGCGCGCAGCGTCGGTGCGCATCTGCGGACCTTGGCCGATCTCTAGAGATCAGTCGGGCGACGGCAATCGCCGTCGCTGATTTCCTTCGGAAAAAGAACCGGGTGGGGTAAAATCCCGCCCTCTTTTTCATGTTTCCAACGTTTAACCGGATGAATCCATGGCGTTGATTGTTCAAAAATACGGCGGCACGTCGGTCGGCAACCCCGAACGCATCAAGAATGTCGCCAAGCGGGTGGCCAAATTCCACGCGCAAGGTCACCAGGTTGTGGTGGTCGTTTCCGCAATGAGCGGCGAAACCAACAAGCTGATCGCGCTGGCCAAGGAAGTCCAGGCCAGCCCGGATCCGCGCGAGCTCGATCAGATCTGCTCCACCGGCGAACAGGTCACCATCGGTCTGCTCTCGATGGCGCTGATGAATATCGGCATCCCGGCGCGCAGCTACACTGGCGGCCAGGTCAAGGTCCTGACCGACAGCACCTTCACCAAGGCGCGCATCCTGTCGATTGACGAGACCAACATGCGGCGCGATCTTGATGCCGGCAAGGTGGTTGTTGTGGCCGGCTTCCAGGGTGTCGACGAGTTCGGCAACATCACCACGCTCGGTCGTGGCGGTTCCGATACCTCCGGCGTCGCGCTTGCTGCTGCGCTGAAGGCAGACGAATGCCAGATCTACACCGACGTCGATGGCGTTTACACCACCGACCCGCGTGTCGTGCCGGAAGCCAAGAAGCTCGACACCATCACCTTCGAAGAGATGCTGGAAATGGCCAGCCTCGGCTCCAAGGTGCTGCAGATCCGCTCGGTCGAATTCGCCGGCAAGTACAAGGTCAAACTGCGCGTTCTTTCCAGCTTCCAGGACGAAGGGGAAGGCACGCTGATCACTGTTGAGGAAGACAAGAAAATGGAACAACCGATCATCTCCGGGATCGCCTTCAATCGCGACGAGGCCAAGCTGACCGTGCTCGGCGTACCGGACACCCCGGGCATCGCCTACCAGATCCTGGGCTCCATCGCTGACGCCAACATCGACGTCGACATGATCATCCAGAACGTCGGCCACGATGGCACCACCGACTTTTCCTTCACGGTCAACCGCGGCGATTTTGCCAAAACCAAGGAAATCCTCGAAGGCGTCAAAACCCGTCTCGGCGCTCGCGAAGTCACCGGCGACAACAAGATCTGCAAGGTCTCTGCAGTCGGCGTCGGCATGCGCTCGCACCCGGGCGTCGCCTCCAAGATGTTCAAGGCCCTGGCCGACGAAGGCATCAACATTCAGATGATCTCGACCTCCGAGATCAAGATTTCCGTCGTCCTCGACGAGAAGTACCTGGAGCTGGCCGTTCGCGTCCTGCACCGCACCTTCGGTCTCGACCAGTAAAAGTTTGACCAAAGGGCGCGGAGGCTATATCATCCGCGCCTCGTTGAAGTCTGGATCCGGAGACGTGGCCGAGAGGTCGAAGGCACTCCCCTGCTAAGGGAGCATGCGGGCAAAACCTGCATCGAGGGTTCGAATCCCTCCGTCTCCGCCAGCAACATCGAAAACATGCGCCCTCCGGGGCGTTTTGTTTTTCTAGTGGCAAAAAGTTCATCGGCATGGAATGACCTGGCGACAAGCGACAGAGCTGCCGGTCGATATGATGCTCTGGTCAGTCTGGATTAACTCACGCGTTAGCTGTCAGCAAGATTCCTCATGGATCACCTCAAATTCAATTTTGACGACCGTCCCTACCTGTTGTGGCTTGTCGGATGGCGTGCCCTGCTGGCGCTGATTGCGCTCTACACGGTGCTGGAAAAGACCTTCCTGACTGCATTCATGTCGCTCGGGATGCTTGGCGTGCTATTGATGCTTGGTGAAGCGGCTTACCGGAGCAAGATCCACTACGAGCAGGAAAAGCTGCGCCAGCAGAAAGAGCGCGAATTCCGCGAGCGACGCGCGGAAGAGGCCAGGTTGCGCTATGAACAACAAAAGCGGGAAGGCAAACGCGGTTTGATGTCGCTTGATGACGATGCGCGGCTGGAACAAGAGGAGGAGGAAGCAAAAAATCCTCCGGCAGAGACGGCCTGATCAGGTCGGGCTGCCGCAAACTGAAAAGCACCCGCGCGGGTGCTTTTTGCTTTCATGGGTCCGAGTTGGCGGCTGATTTCAGGCAGTCTGCGTGGTTTCGCTTGCCGTGCCCAGTTTGCTGGCGAGAAAGTCGTCGTAACCCTGGTTGACCAGATCGAAGGTCCGCATGATGCCGCTTTCGATATCACCGCTGAAGACCTGTAGCCCTTGCAGGATGTCCTTCGCCTCGTTGAAGCCTTTTTCGAAGCCGCCGCGGATCAGGTTGACGAAATTGGTGGCCAGTTGCTCCGGGTCATCACCGGGGTGTTGGGCGGCGTAACTGTCGTAAAAGGCGGTTGATAGCGAAACGATGCGCGCCGCTGTCGCTTCAGCCGAGTTGTCCTCGCTCATCTTGCCCTGGATTGCGTTTTCTCCCAGCGTCGGGGCGAGATATTCGTTGATCCGGTCGATCGCGCTGCGAAAGAGCAGGGCTTGCGACTGTTCGCCGGCCTTGAGCGATACCGCGGCGGATGCTTCGAGAATCTGCACGTTCATTTCATCGCGCAGGCTGACTCTCGTCTCCGATGCGGAGCGGCTTCTGCTTGGTGCCAACTCGGCATTTTGCGTCGTGGAGCGTTGCGCGACCTGAGTGGTGGCTGATGTATCGGTCATGCTGACCTCCATGGTTTTGAGCATCAAGCGGAAATTGCGTCCGTTACCGGGGCTACGCCCCTTGTTCTCAGTCTAGGTCATGGCAGGTAAAGGGCCAGCAGCTATTTTTCCGGCACCTGCAATTCAGTCTGCTTGGCCAGCGTGGCGGCATGGCGCCGTTTTTCCTGGGCACTCAACTGCTTGATCCGGTATTCGGCTTTCGAGGCGCAGGAGCGGTCCGGGTGCTGCTCATGCCCGAGCAGGCGCAGCGGCGGGTGCGAGCGCGTGTAGCGGGCGCCGGTGCCCTGGCAATGGGCTGCGTAGCGGGCAGCGACATCGACGGTGATGCCGGTGTAGATGCTGCCGTCGCAACACTCGATCAGATAGAGAAACCAGGGCTTCTTAGCCATCGCGGCCGACTCGCGTCAGGGCCTGGCGGATGCGCAGGATGGTCTGCTCGACAGCGGCGTGCCGCGAAACCTCGAGGCCGAGGTCGCGCGCAATGGCATTGACCTTGGCGGTATTGAGCGGAATGCCGCCGCGATCAATGGCCGCGATCAGGCTTTGGGCGCGGGCAACTTCCGAAGTCGGGGCGGGGCGGACTGAAAATTTTGCTTTCAGCCAGGCAATGATGCCTTTCGGCCGGCGTGATCCCATACACTTGCTTCTTGAGAGAAAAGGCAAGGATACATTGATGGCAGTCAGAACGTTCCCTGGGCGCGACAATTTACGGTCGACGGCCTGCAGGAGGCCAATTTGAGCGAAGTTGTATTGAGTCGCAGCGATCTGGCTGCCGCCGAATTGCCGCTCTATCCCGGTATCGGGCTTGCCGGCATTACCCTGGTGACTTCTGCCGCGCAGGCTGGCGAGGCGCGGGTGGCGCTGATGGCGACCGACGCCATCGGTTTCGATACCGAGTCGAAGCCGACTTTCCTGAAGGGCGAAGTGTCGACCGGGCCGCACCTTATCCAGCTGGCGACCGACGAGCACGCCTATCTTTTCCCCGTGACGGGAACGCCGGCACTCGACGTGCTGAAAGCCGTGCTTGAAGCCCCCGGCGTGCTCAAGGTCGGCTTTGGTCTGGGCAATGACCGCAGTGCCTTGCATACGCGCCTGAACATCGCCTTGCAGAATGTCCTCGATCTCGGCGAAGAGTTGCGCGGGCCGGGGCATCGTGGCACGGTCGGGGCCAAGGTTGCGGTGGCGCATTACTTCGGTCAGAAGCTGCAAAAATCGAAAAAGATCGGGACCAGCAACTGGGCCAATGCGCGCCTCAACGAGCGGCAGATTCTCTACGCTGCCAACGATGCGCACGTCGCGCTGCGCATTTACCGGACCTGGCGGCAAAATAACGACCTGCCGGCCTGAGCCCGTTGCTGCCATCCCGATTCACCGTTTAACCCGGAACCTGCAAACGTATGTCGCTTTCCCTTCCCGTGCTTTCCCTCGTCGAAACCCGCGTTCTCGCCACCCTGGTCGAGAAGCAACGCACCGTGCCCGACACCTATCCGCTTTCGATCAACGCGCTGGCCGCCGGTTGCAACCAGAAGACCAGCCGCAACCCGGTGCTTGAGCTGGGTGAGCCGGAGATCCTGCAGGCCATCGATAGCCTCAAGGATCTCGGTCTGGTCAGCGAAGTCAGCGGCAGTCGGGTGGCGCGTTTCGCGCATAACCTGGAAAGGCAGCTCGGCGTGCCGAGCCAATCCGCGGCTTTGCTCACCGTGTTGATGCTGCGCGGGCCGCAGACGGCCGGCGAATTGCGCCTGAACTGCGAGCGCCTGCACAAGTTTGCCGATATTTCTTCGGTCGAGGCATTTCTCGAAGAACTGGCCGAGCGCGCTGACGGCGCCCTGGTGCTGCGTCTGGCCCGTCTGCCTGGCACCCGGGAAGAGCGCTGGACGCACCTGCTGAGCGGCCAGCCGGCCGCGGAGAGCCCTGTGGCTGGTACGGGCAAGGCTGCAGCCAGTGAAGAACTGGCCGACCTCAAGGCGCGGGTCGGCGCGCTTGAAACCGAAGTCGCCGAACTGAAGGCGCTGCTCCTGGCAAAAGGCGCATAACTCCCCGGTGCGTCTGCCCATTTTTCTGTTGCGGCGTCTTTATCCGCTGGCCGCCTTTCTCGGCGGTTTTGCCTGGGATGCGCTGACCATCGGCCAGCGGGTTCGCGTGGTCGATCTCTGGCGTCTCGGCCTTTTTCTGCTGGGCGCCGGGCTGCTGGTCGTCGCCCTGGCGCGGCGCGAGGCTTTGCAAAAAGCCGCCCCCGCTGCGGCAAGCGGCTGGCGCGGGCGGCTGGTCGATCTGCGCTGGCAGGGGCCTTACCTGCTGTTGCAGTTCTTTTACGGCGGCATTTTTTCAGCGTTGTTCATTCTCTACTTCAAGAGTTCCGGCCATCTCGGTACCTGGCTGACGGCAGCGCTGCTTGGTGCGTTGCTGGTCCATAACGAAGTGGCCGGCAAGCGTCACGGCGAGCGTTTTACGCTGACCTGGGCATTGCTCGCGCTCAATGCCATCCTGCTCTTCAATTTTGCCTTGCCGCATACGGTGGGCAGTTTGAATTCGGCCTGGTTTTACCTGTCGACCGCTGGCGGCATTGTTCTTGTGCATGGCCTGTGGTGGTTTTCTCCCGGCCGGCCGGGGCGGATCCTGCCGGCCTGGGGACTGGCCGCGCTGCTGCTGCTTGCCTGGCGATTCGACATGATCGCGCCGGTGCCTCTTGTCGAACAGGATATTGCCGTTGGTCACGACTTTGTCCAGACACCGGGGCGCTATGCCTTGCGCCTGGAGCGGGCGCCGGTCTGGCAGTTCTGGCGGCATCAGTCACAGACGGTCCACGTGCCGGAAGGTGGCAAATTGTATGGCGTCTCGGCGGTGTTCGCGCCCAAGGGCGTGACGGCAGCCCTGGAGCACCGCTGGGAGGTGCGCGAAGCCAATGGCTGGCGCCTGGCCTACCGCAACCGCTTTCAGACCACTGGCGGACGCGAGCGCGGCTTTCGCGGCTATTCCTGGGTGCGCAATCCGCCGCCCGGCGAATGGCGTTTTGTCGTGGCGACGCAGGATGGGCGTACTGTCAGTATCCTGCCGCTGACCGTGGTGCGCGGTGAGGTGCCGGCCGAGCAACTTTTACTTCGCGAATTTTGAGTGTTTGGCCGTATGCCAAGCCTGAGGAAGCAACACAATCAATGAACCGGCAAAAATCTCCCCCCGCCGCTGTAACCGACCGGGGCGTGCGCGTCGCGCTGATCTTCGCGCTGGCGGCCGAACGCCTGGCAGCTTATTACGAGCACGGGCAATGGCTGACCGAGGGGCAGGGCGCCTCGCTGGCGGCCGACTGGCTGAGTCGCTCAAAGCTCAATCTGCCGCTCGCCGAACGGCGGCATTTGTCCGACCTGAGCGATCAGCTGGCGCGCCAGGTTGCCGCGACGTTGTCGCGCGAGGCCGGGCTGTACACGGCGCATGAAATGATGGAGTCGCTCGATCCGAACTATCACTCCGAGGTCGCGCAGTCGCTGCTCGACGAGTGCGATCGCCTGCTCGGCGATGCGGCTTCGCTATGATGGCTGTGTTTCAGCCCCAGAAGGCGCCGGTTTGATCCGTGTCGAGCAGCCTGATCAGCTTGTCCAGGTCGCGTTCCGGCTTGGCCGGGTAAGGCAGCCAGGTTTCGTGCGGGCCGAAATGCGGCCGGAACAATGTCCAGGTGTGCGACGCCGGGTTGAAGCAGAAGCGCGCCACCGGCAGGCGGCTCCATTGCTCCGGATGCTGGAAGTGCGGTCGCGATTCGATCAGGGTGACCGCATCGCCGTCGATTTCGATATCGATGCGGACCTGCTCGGGCAGATGTGCCGGCAGTCTTTGGGCGCAATAAGCTTCAATCTTGGTTTGGGCGAGATGCCTGATCAGAACGGGGAGTGTCATCCGCTTGCCGTGAAAAACAGTCAGGCGTGCATGCTAACGCAGTTGCCGGAATATCTCCATGGAATATCCGCCGACGGCGCAGACGTTGAGCTTGCTGGCCTTTCCTGTTTCAATCGCGCCTCATGACAAGCGGCACCCAGAAAAAATTCTCGCACCTACGGGTTATCGGCGCGGCCAGTGGTCTGGGGGCGCAGGACCAGGCGTGCGCTGACGGGCCGCTGGCCTTCCATCATTCGCAGGCCTGGCACCAGATCGAGCGGCATCCGCTGGTCGATTGGGGGCGTACCCTGTTTGCGCCGGCCGCCGACCATTTGTCGGCGACGGCACGCATTGCCGAGCTTTGCCATCATCTCGCCGATGAACTGGAACTGGCCTTGCAGGACAAGGTGTTTCCACTCGTCATCGGTGGCGATCATTCGGTGGCGATTGGCACCTGGAGCGGCGTCGCCCGCTTTGCCGGCGCTCCGCTCGGCCTGCTCTGGATAGACGCACATCTCGACAGCCATACGCCGGAAACGAGCTATTCCGGTGCGGTACACGGCATGCCGCTGGCCTGCCTGCTTGGCCGCGGCGACAAGCGGCTGCTCAACATCGGCTTGCCCGGCGTCCAGGTCAGTGCCGCCCACTGCGTCGTGCTTGGCGCGCGCAGCTACGAACCCGAGGAACTCGTGTTCCTGCAGCAGCAGGGCGTACGCATCATCGACAGCGAGGAAATCCTGCAGCGCGGCTTTGCCGCCTGCCTGGAAGAGGCCGGCAAGATTGTGGCCGGTACGCCGGCCGGTTTCGGCGTTACGCTCGATCTCGATGTGCTCGATCCGCAACTGGCGCCCGGTGTCGGCAGTCCGGAGCCGGATGGTCTGGGCGCGCGTGAAATCCGGCTGGCCCTGCGTCAGCTGGCCGCGACCAGCGGCTTGCGGGCGCTCGAGATTGTCGAATACAACCCGGATCGCGACCGGGATGGGCTGACGGCGAGGCTGATTTCCGGCCTGATTGGCGAAATCCTGCCGGCGATTGCCGGACGTGGCGGAAAATAGCGCATGCGCCGCGATCCCCATGTCGTTCTCGAAGTTGCCCGTGATGCCAGCCCGGCCGAGATCAAGCGCGCCTATCGCCGCCTCGCCATGCGCTGGCACCCGGATCGCAACGAGCATCCGGAGGCGACCGAGCGCTTCAAACAGATCCGCGCCGCCTACGACAAATTGACAGCGGTCGACCTGCCGGAAGAGGCAGAAACCGAAGAAGCGGCGGCAGAGCCTGCGCCCGAAGCGACGCCGGCCAAGGCGGCCGATATCCGGCTGAACCTTGAAATTACTCTCGAAGAAGCGGCCGCCGGTTGCCGGAAAGACATTCACTACGCCCGCGGCAAGGCCTGTCCGACCTGTGATGGCAGTGGCGAAGCGGGAATTTCGCGGACGCGGTTTTGCGCCGCCTGCCATGGCAGTGGTCGGGTGCATGATGCCAAGCGGACCCTGATCCCTTGTCCCGAGTGCGGCGGGCGCGGCGTGTTTTCCGAGCGCATCTGTCCGGATTGCCACGGCAGTGGCCGTGAAGTCGCCGATGTCAGCCTGGAAATCAGCGTGCCGCCCGGCATGCTGTCCGGCGACGACCTGCGCCTGAGTGGGCAGGGCGAACCGGGTGGCGACAAGCTGCAGGCTGGCGATCTTTACCTAACCCTGATCATCGCGGCGCATCCGCTTTACGACATGCGCGGGCGCGACCTGCATTTCAGCATGCCGGTCAGCGCGCTCAGCCTGCTGGCCGGTGCGGAAATCCGGGTTCCCTCCCTGACTGGCGTGCTGGCTTGCCAACTTGAACCGGGCGCGGCGGAAGGCCGCGAGGTGCGACTGTCCGGCAAGGGTTATCCGGGGCGCGGGCGCAACCCGGCGGGCGATCTCGTGATCTGTCTCGAAGTCGAGTTTCCCCGTCATTTGACTGCCCGTCAGCGCAAGTTGCTGTTGCAGGCGGACGCGGCGCTGCAGGCGGATGCAGAAGAGGCGCTGCCGACGCTGGCGGCATGGCGACAGGCCTTTCTGGCCGAATAGAAAAGTTGTGTCGCTTATCCGGCACCGGAGGAGGTGTGTCCTGCATGAACGCAGCGAACGCTGGCTGGCGCAGGTTGGCGCAGGTTGGGCCGTTGTTACGGAAAAAGCTGGCGGTGAACTGACTGTTCGGTCTGGCCGGTCGACGCCTGGATTCAGCAGTTTTCCGGGTTGGCGGCGGGCTGCGCCACGAATTTGTAGCGTTTTGCCAGGTCGACCGCTGCGATCGTCTGCAGCGGCAGTTCGTGCCAATGGATGCTCGCCGGTCGACCGCTCATCAAAGCCAGAAATGCCTCTTCGCTGGCCGGCCCGCCTTCGGCCTCGCAGCATTCGGCAAGAAAGCCGGCCAGCTCGCGGTCGTCGAGCAGGCCGATGCCGAGTTCCGTTTCCAGCACGATGTTGCCGTCGGCATCGAGAAAAGCCGCCAGCACCGCACCGGCCGGCTGACCGGTGTGGCTGACGAAGGCATCGCCTTCGCGGCGGAAAACCCACGGCGTGTAGGCCAGGCTGACAAAAACGCGTTGCGGCCCGTTCTGCAGGAACCAGCGGCCCGTCTCGTCACAACCATACTGCCGGTTGATGAACTCGATCAGGCCGCGGTGCGTGACGCGCTCGCCCTGCAATCGCCAGTCGCCCCGCCGGTCGAGCGACAACCAGTCGTAACAGGCGGGGACGTCAGGCCATTTGGCGATGGCAGAGAGATCAACCATCAGTCGGCGTAGGCGTCCATGCTCGGGCAGCCGCAATTGAGATTGCGGTCGCCGAACACGTCGTCGATGCGATTGACGCTCGGCCAGAACTTGTTGGCAGCGACCCAGGGCAGCGGGAAGACGGCCTGCTGGCGGCTGTACGGGCGATCCCAGTCGGCGATGATGTCGGCCTGGGTGTGCGGCGCATGCTTGAGCGGGTTGTTGTCGGCCGGCCAGCTGCCGTTCTCGATCTGGCGGATTTCTTCACGAATGCTGATCATCGCGGCGATGAAGCGATCCAGCTCGGCCTGCGACTCCGATTCGGTCGGTTCGACCATGATCGTGCCGGCGACCGGGAAACTCACCGTCGGTGCGTGGAAGCCGTAGTCCATCAGGCGCTTGGCGATGTCGATCTCGGCGATGCCGGTGGCGGCCTTGAGCGGACGGATGTCGAGGATGCACTCGTGCGCAACGCGGCCGTTCTTGCCGGTGTAGAGCACCGGGTAATGGGCGTTGAGCTTCTGCGCGACGTAGTTGGCGTTGAGGATGGCGAATTGCGTTGCCTTCTTGACGCCGGCGCCGCCCAGCATGGCGAGGTACATCCAGGAAATCGGCAGGATAGAGGCGGAGCCGAAGGGGGCGGCGGAAACCGCTCCTTGACCGGCATTGACGCGCTCGGAACTGCCCGTCGCGGCGACCGCGTGATCAGCCATGAACGGCGCCAGATGCGCCTTGAGACCGATCGGACCCATGCCCGGTCCGCCGCCGCCGTGCGGGATGGCGAAGGTCTTGTGCAGGTTCATGTGGCTGACGTCGGCACCGATGTAGCCGGGTGAGGTCAGGCCGACCTGGGCGTTGAGGTTGGCGCCGTCCATGTACACCTGGCCGCCGTTGGCATGCACGCTGGCGCAGATGTCCATGACCGCCTCTTCGAAGACGCCGTGCGTGGACGGATAGGTCAGCATCAGGCAGCCAAGGTTGGCGGCGTGCAATTCGGCCTTGTTTTTCAGGTCGACCGTATCGACGTTGCCATTCTCGTCACAGTCGACGACGACGACCTGCATGCCGGCCATCTGGGCGGTAGCCGGGTTGGTGCCGTGCGCCGATTTCGGGATCAGGCAGATCGTGCGGTGGGCATCGCCGCGGCTGGCGTGGTAGCGGCGAATCGCGACCAGGCCGGCGTATTCACCCTGGGCGCCGGAGTTCGGCTGCATGCAGATGGCGTCGAAGCCGGTCACTGTCTTCAGCCATTCGGTCAGGCTGCCGATCATTTCTAGGTAGCCAACGGCCTGGTCGCGCGGCGCGAACGGGTGCAGGTTGGCGAATTCGGGCCAGGTGACCGGGATCATCTCGCTGGTCGCGTTGAGCTTCATGGTGCAGGAGCCGAGCGAGATCATCGAGTGGTCGAGCGCCAGATCCTTGTTCTGCAGCGACTTCAGGTAGCGCAGCATCTCGTGCTCGGTGTGATGCGTGTTGAATACCGGGTGCGTCAGCACGGCGTCGGTGCGCAGCAGCGCGGCTGGCAGCGACGGGTTGGCGGCGGCAACTTGAGCATCGATCGCTGCCATGTCGAGCGTGACCTGGGCGATCACCTTGAACAGCGCGGCCACATCGTGGCGGGTGGTCGTCTCGTCGAAGGAGATGCCGAGTACGCCGGCACTGACCCGGCGCAGGTTGTAGCCGGCGGCCAGGGCTTCGAGATAGACGATTTCGGCACGCGCGCCGAGATCGATGTGCAGGGTGTCGAAGAAGGTGTGGGTCAGCACGGTGACGCCGGCACGCTTGAGGCCTTCGGCGAGGATCTCGGTCAGGCGGTGGATGCGGCCGGCGATGGTGCGCAGGCCTTGCGGGCCGTGATAGACGGCGTACATGCCGGCCATGTTGGCGAGCAGCACCTGCGAGGTGCAGATGTTGGAGTTGGCCTTTTCGCGGCGGATGTGCTGTTCGCGCGTCTGCAGCGCCATGCGCAGTGCGGTGTTGCCGCGCGCATCCTTGGAGACGCCGATGATGCGGCCCGGCATCGAGCGCACGAAGGCTTCCTTGGTGGCGAAGAAGGCGGCATGTGGGCCGCCGAAGCCCATCGGGATGCCGAAGCGCTGGCTGGAGCCAAGTGCAATGTCGGCACCCATGCTGCCCGGCGACTTGAGCAGGACCAATGCCATCAGGTCGGTGGTGACAGCCACCGTGGCGCCCTTGGCCTTGAGGCTGGCGATGGGAGCACTCAGGTCGCTGACATCGCC
This sequence comes from Quatrionicoccus australiensis, assembly GCF_020510425.1. Taxonomy (NCBI): domain Bacteria; kingdom Pseudomonadati; phylum Pseudomonadota; class Betaproteobacteria; order Rhodocyclales; family Azonexaceae; genus Quatrionicoccus; species Quatrionicoccus australiensis. The sequence goes on along the minus strand of NZ_JAHBAH010000001.1, from coordinate 26,416 downwards.
GCGATCATTCGGGTACTGGAGCAGGGCGCCGAAGAATTCTTCGTTTTTTACAGTGTCGACCGGCGCGATCACCAGTTCGAAGCCGAAATAGCCGGCACGGGTCCGGATCACGTCGATGGTCTGCGGGAAGCAGGCGCTGTCGACCAGGAAACGGTTCGATTTCGACTTGGAAACGCGGCGCGCCATGGTCATGGCTTCGGCGGCGGCGGTCGCTTCGTCGAGCAGCGACGCATTGGCGATTTCCATGCCGGTCAGGTCGATGATGACCTGCTGGAAGTTGAGCAGCGCTTCCAGGCGGCCCTGGGCGATTTCGGCCTGGTAGGGCGTGTAGGCGGTGTACCAGCCCGGGTTTTCCAGCACGTTGCGCAGGATGACCTTGGGTGTCAGCGTGTCGTAATAGCCCATGCCGATGCAGGACTTGTTGATCTTGTTCTTGCCGGCAATTGCCTTGAGGTCGGCCAGTGCTTCGTGTTCGCGGCGCGGTGCGGGCAGCGGCAGGTCAGCCGGCAGGCGGATCGCGGCCGGAACGGTCTGGGCTATCAGCTGTTCGACGCTGGCGGCGCCAATCGCGGCGAGCATGGCGGTCGTCTCGGCGGCGCAGGGGCCGATGTGACGGGAGATGAACTCGTCACTCTGCTCAAGCGCAGAAAGAGGAAGATTCAGCGGCATGGGAATCCTTGGTAATGAAGGTGCGGCCTGGCATAACGGCGGCCGGGCAAGGCAGATGGCCGGAGCCGCCACGCGGCCGCTCCGGCTGGCAAAAATATCGACTTAGTCGGCGATGGCCTGGTAACCGGCAGCATCGAGCAGCTTGTCGAGATCGGCGACATTGGCCGGCTTCATCTTGAACAGCCAGGCGGCGTAGGCATCCTGGTTGACCGATTCCGGCGCATCGACCACGGCTTGATTGACTTCGACGACTTCGCCGGCGATCGGTGCATACACATCGGCAGCGGCCTTGACCGATTCGACGACGGCGATTTCCTTCTCTGCTTCGAAAGTGGCGCCGACTTCCGGCAGCTCGACGAAGACGAGGTCGCCCAGGGCTTCCTGCGCGTGATCGGTAATGCCGATGGTGACAGTGCCGTCAGCATTGAGCAGGACCCATTCGTGGGAAGCGGCGTACTTGAGGGTGGCGGGAACGTTCGACATGGTTTTCTCCTGAATGGGTGGAATTAGATGACTGACTTGCCGTTGCGGGCGAATACGGGTTTGACGACCTTGGCCTTGAGCAGTTTGCCGCGGATATCGACTTCGACTTCATCGCCGATGGCGACGCCGAGCGGCAGGCGGGCGAGGGCGATGGATTGTTGCAGCGTTGGTGAGAAACTACCTGAAGTAATTTCACCATTACCTTGTTTTGTAACGACAGTTTGATGGCTGCGCAGTACGCCCTTGTCGAGCAGGATGAGGCCGAGGAACTGCTTTTGCTGACCATTGGCGGTCAACGCCGTTTTGCCGACGAAATCGCGTCCGTCCTTGTTGGCAACTGTCCAGGCCAGGCCGGCATCGAGCGGCGAAACTGTTTCGTCCATGTCCTGGCCATAGAGATTCATGCCGGCTTCCAGGCGCAGCGTGTCGCGGGCGCCAAGGCCGCAAGGCGCGACGCCGGCAGCATTGAGCTGGTTCCACAGGGTTTCGGCTTCGCCGGCCGGCAGCATGATCTCGAAACCGTCTTCGCCGGTGTAACCGGTGCTGGCGATGAAATACTGGTCGACTTCAGCGGCGAAGAAGGCTTTCAGGCCTTCGGTTGCGGCCTTGACCTGGGGCAGGACTTCCCAGACCTTGCTACGCGCATTCGGTCCCTGCACGGCGATGATGCCGAGGTTGTTCGCGCCGTCACGGCGCTGGGTGATGCTGACATCCAGCTTCCATTCGGCGGCCTTGGTCTGCATCCAGGCGAGATCCTTCTCGGCGGTGCCGGCATTGACGACGATGCGGAAGCGGGTCTCGCTGAGGAAATAGATGATCAGGTCGTCAATGACGCCGCCGGCGTCATTGAGCATGGCCGCATACAGGGCCTTGCCGGATACGGTCAGCTTGGCGACATCGTTGGCGACGAGGCGGGACAGGAAGCTGCGGCAATCGGCACCGACCACATCGACCGGGCACATGTGCGACACATCGAACATGCCGCAGTTGTTGCGGACGGCATGGTGCTCTTCAATCTGCGAACCGTAGTTGACCGGCATGTCCCAGCCGCCAAAATCGACCATCCGGGCGTTCATTGCACGATGTGCGTTGTTGAGCACTGTTTTCTTCAGCATATCAATCCTTTACAAACGTTTGTTAACGTTGCTTCTAGAAACGGAAAAGGGGTGAAACGAAAGAACGAATCTTGCGTTTCACCCCTCTGTCCTCGATACCTGAGAGATTTGCCCCATCGGTGGGCGCTGTTGACGCCGCTCTCCAGAGTTTCAAAGCATGGCAAGCCATGTTTTGGTTCCACGGTCCTTTTGCCTGAGCGTTTTCGGGTGAAATTGCGCCTTCGGCGGCAGACTTGATCTGCGCTCTCCCATGGGACGGGTGGCACTATAACGGGTCGCCGGATGCGAGGCAACCTGCTGCGGTGCACAAGGCGTGCCGGGCGAGGGCGGCCTTCGTGATAAACTCCCGCTTTGCATTGCGTTCCCTGCCTGTGACTCCAGCCAATTTCGATTTTCACTGCCATTCCTCGGTTTCCGACGGTCTGTTGCCGCCCGCCGTGGTGGCGCGGCGAGCGGCCGCCAATGGCGTCGATTTCTGGGCCTTGACCGATCATGATGATCTGGGCGGCCTGGTCGAAGCGAGAGCGGTGGCCGAGGAGGCCGGCGTGCGTTTCTGCAACGGGGTCGAGATTTCGATCGAATGGAACGGTGTACCGATCCACGTCGTCGGCCTCGGTTTTGATGCGGCGAACCCGGTGCTGGTTGGTGGCCTGACCGCATTGCGCGAAGGCCGCGTCGAGCGGGCGAAACGCATGGGCGATGCGCTGGCGGCAATCGGCATGCCGGGTATCTACGAAGGCGCGCTGACTTACGCGACCAATTCCAGCCTGATCTCGCGGGCCCATTTTGCCCGTTACATGGTGTCGATTGGCATCGCCAAGGATGTGCCGGGCATCTTTCAGTACTATCTGACGCCGGGCAAGCCAGGTTATGTTGATCACCGCTGGGTCAGCCTGCAGGATGCGATCGGCTGGATCGAAGCGGCCGGCGGTGTTGCCGTGGTGGCGCATCCGGCGCGCTACAAGGCGCTCTCGAACAGCGACATGCGGCGTTTTCTCGGTGACTTCAAGGATCTCGGCGGACGTGGCATTGAAATCGTCTGTGGCAGCCACTCACCGGATCATGTGTTGCACTATGCCCGCCTGGCCCGGCATTTCGCGTTGCATGCCTCGCGCGGCTCCGATTTCCACGGGCCGGAAGAAAGTTACGTCGATCTCGGTCGGCTCCCTCAATTGCCGGAAGACCTGAAGCCGGTCTGGCGTCTGATTGCTTAATTTATGGCCCGTGTAGTCAATATTCACCCCGATACGCCGCAACAGCGCCTGCTGGTGCAAGCAGCCGAATTCATCCGCGATGGCGCGATCGTCGCCTTGCCGACCGACTCCTGCTACGCGCTGGGTTGCCATCTCGGCGACAAGAACGCTTTGGATCGCATCCGCCAGATTCGCCAGATGGACGAACGGCACCACCTGACGCTGATGGTGCGCGACCTCTCCGAGATCGCCACCTATGCCCGCGTCGATAACGCGCAATATCGCTTGCTCAAGGCGACGACGCCGGGCAGCTACACCTTCATTCTCGAAGGCAGCAAGGAGCTGGAGCGGCGCGTCCTGCACCCCAAGCGCAAGACCATTGGTTTGCGTATTCCCGATCATCCGGTTGCCTTGGCCTTGCTGGAAGAGCTGGGTGAGCCGCTGCTGACCTGTACCTTGCAGTTGCCTGATGACGAGCAGCCGCTGACCGAGGGTTGGGAAATCCAGGACCGTCTGGAGGATCAGCTGGAGTTGATCCTGGATGCCGGCCATTGCGGCACCGAGCCGACAACCATCATCGATCTGACCGGCGATTCGCCCGAGTTGATCCGGGCCGGGCGCGGCTCGCTCGAGCCGTTCGGCCTGGACTGAGTCGCCATGCTCGAGAGCCTGATCCAGACCATTGCCATCGCCGCCTTGCCGGTGATTTTTGCGATCACGCTGCACGAAGCGGCGCATGGCTACGTGGCCCGCCATTTCGGCGACCCGACCGCATGGCTGGCGGGACGCATCACGCTCAACCCGCTGCGCCATATCGATCTGGTCGGCACCATCATCATTCCGGTTGCCATCCTGCTCTTTTCCGGCGGCTCCTTCCTGTTTGGCTACGCCAAGCCGGTGCCGGTCGATTTCAGCCGTCTGCGTCATCCCAAGCGCGACATGCTCTGGGTGGCGATTGCCGGACCGGCGGCCAACCTGTTCATGGCATTCTGCTGGGCCTTCATGCTCAAGCTGGCCTGGGCCCTGCCGGTCAACGACTACACCGTGCCACTTTCCGAGATGAGTAAGACCGGCATCATCGTCAATTGCGTGCTGATGGTGCTCAATCTCCTGCCGCTGCCGCCGCTCGATGGCGGGCGCATTGCGGTCAGTCTTTTGCCGCACCGATTGGCCTGGAAGTTTGCCCAGCTTGAGCGCTGGGGCTTCCCGATTTTGCTGCTGCTGATGTTCACCGGTATCCTCAATACCATCATGAGTCCGCTCGTCATTCTTTCGGCGCGGATTATCGAATCCATTTTTGGGCTTTATTGATCGACTATGTACGCAGAACGTGTTCTTTCCGGCATGCGCCCCACCGGCGCCCTCCATCTCGGCCACTACCACGGGGTTCTCAAGAACTGGGTCAAGCTCCAGCATGAGTATCCCTGCCTCTTCTTCGCGGCCGACTGGCATGCGCTGACGACGCACTACGAGAACCCGCAGGGTATCGAGCAGGCCACCTGGGACATGATCATCGACTGGCTGGCAGCCGGCGTTGATCCCAACCAGGCAACCCTGTTTATTCAGTCCAAGGTGCCGGAGCATGCCGAACTGCATCTGCTGATGTCGATGATGACGCCGCTCGGCTGGCTGGAGCGCGTGCCGACCTACAAGGATCAGCAGGAAAAGCTCGCCAACAAGGATTTGTCGACCTACGGCTTCCTCGGTTATCCGCTGCTGATGAGCGCCGACATCCTGATCTACCGCGCCGACAAGGTGCCGGTCGGCGAAGACCAGATTCCGCACGTTGAATTCACGCGCGAACTGGCGCGCCGGTTCAATCACATGTACGGTCGCGAACCGGGCTTCGAGGACAAGGCGCGCGAAGCCGTCAAGAAGCTGGGCAGCAAGAAGGCGCGTCTCTACGAAGAGCTGCGTACCCGCTTCCAGCAGAATGGTGACAAGGAAGCGGTCGAGCAGGCCAAGGCCATGCTCAATGAAATCCAGCATCTTTCGGCGGTCGACCGCGAAAGGCTGTTTGGTTTCCTCGAGGGTACCGGCAAGATGATTCTGGTCGAGCCGGGTTACCTGCTGACCGAGGCTTCCAAGATGCCCGGCCTGGACGGTCAGAAGATGTCCAAGTCGTATCACAACACGATCACCATGCGCGAATCGGAAGAGTCGGTGGCCAAGAAGGTCAAGAGCATGCCGACCGACCCGGCGCGCGCCCGTCGCCACGATCCGGGCGAGCCGACCAAGTGCCCAGTCTGGCAGTTGCATCTGGTTTACTCCAACGAAGGCTGCAAGGAGTGGGTGCAGCAGGGCTGTCGCACTGCCGGCATCGGTTGCATCGAATGCAAGCAGCCGGTGATTGACGGCATCCTGCGTGAGCAGGCGCCGATGCGTGAGCGGGCGCAGGTCTATCTCGACGATCCGACCCTGGTCAAAAACATCATTGCCGACGGTTGCGAGAAGGCGCGCGAGTACGCCCGCGAAACCATGCGCGATGTACGTGAGTCGATGGGGCTGGAATACAACTGATGTTCGGTTATGACTGGGAGTCCCTGATCTGGATCGGCATCGGCTTTGGCGGCCAGGCGCTGTTCATGATGCGTTTCGTGATCCAGTGGTGGAGTAGCGAAAAGGCAAAGCGGGTGGTGATTCCGGTTGCCTTCTGGTACTTCAGCCTGGCCGGTAGTCTGGTGCTGGTCATCTATGCCATCCATCGCAAGGACCCGGTGTTCATCTTCGGGCAGGCGCTGCCAGTCGTAATTTATCTGCGTAATCTGCATCTGCATTACAAGAGCAAGGGTCGTTCGGTCGCCTCGTGAGCATGAGCGCAACGGTCGACCTGCCTGCAGCGGATCTTTTTGTTCCGGTTGCCCGCATTTATGGCGAGGCCATGGAGCACCTGCCGCAGGATCTCTACATTCCGCCGGATGCGCTCGAGATCATGCTCGACGCCTTCGAAGGGCCGCTTGACCTGCTGCTTTACCTGATCCGAAAGGCCAATGTCGATATCCTCGACATTCCGATGGCGCCGCTGACCAAGCAATATCTGGCTTACATCGACAGCATGCAGGCGAGCAATCTCGAACTGGCCGCCGAATATCTGGTGATGGCAGCAATGCTGATCGAGATCAAGTCGCGCATGCTGCTGCCGCGCCCGAAGCTGGGTGAAGGTGAGGAGGGCGAAGATCCGCGCGCCGAGCTGGTGCGCCGGCTGATGGAATACGAGCAGATGAAGGTCGCCGGCCAGAAGCTCAACGAGTTGCCGCAGGCGGATCGCGAGTTCTACTGGGTCGAGACGCTGGTTGAAAAATCGCTCTACGTGCGCTTGCCGGAGGTTTCGGTCGATGATCTGAAAGAAGCCTGGATGGCGGTGGTGCGCCAGGCGAGCTTGCACAAACACCATAAAATCGGGCGCGAAGAGTTGTCAGTGCGCGAACATATGGGCATCATCCTGCGTCTTTTGCAGGAACGCGGCGGTTTCGTGCAGTTCGAAACCATGTTCGATCCGGAAATGGGCGCGCCCGGTCTGGTCGTGCATTTTCTCGCCATGCTTGAGCTGGCCCGCGAAAAGCTGGTCGAATTTACCCAAACCGAGGCCTTTGCGCCGATTTATGTGAGAGTGCACCAAGGTGGAACCGAGTCTGGTCAAGAAGGTGCTTGAGGCGGCCTTGCTCGCTGCCCGCGAGCCGATGACGCCACTCGAACTGCGCAAAATGTTCGATGAGGAACTGTCGACCGATACGCTGCGCAAATTGCTCGATCAGTTGCGCGAAGAGTGGGAAGAGCGCCCGGTCGAGCTGATTCAACTGGCTTCGGGCTGGCGTTTCCGGACGCGGGTCGAATATCTGCCTTATCTGGAACGGCTGAATCCGGAAAAACCGCCCCGCTATTCGCGGGCGATGCTGGAAACGTTGGCGATCATTGCCTATCGTCAGCCGGTGACGCGCGGCGATATCGAAGAAATTCGCGGCGTGGCGGTCAATAGCAATGTAGTAAAAACACTGGAAGAGCGAGGCTGGATCGACGTCGTCGGCCATCGTGACACCCCCGGTCGGCCGGCACTGTTTGCCACGACCAAACAATTTCTCGATGATCTGGGCCTGCGCAGCGTCAGTGAACTGCCGCCGCTCGAACAAATCAGCCAGACACTGGAGCTGAACCATGAAAACTAAAAAAACACCGCTGCGTGCGCCGATGAAAAAGGGCGAGGGCGCAGCAAGTCGTCCGGACGCCTCCGGCGAGCGGCCGCGCTTCAAGATGGGGGCTGGGCGCGCTGCGGCCCGCACCGTCAATCGCGAACCCGCGCCAAGCGAGGATTTTGCCGAAGCGCCTGCCGCCGAGGTCGTCGCCAAGCCCAAGCGGCAGCGTCTCGGGCCGCAATCCGGGCGTGCCAATCGCGGCACGGTCGGGCGCAACGGCAAGCCGCTGCTTGAGTCCAAGCCGGAGCGTTTGCAAAAGGTGCTGGCCCAGGCCGGTATCGGCTCACGCCGCGAAATGGAGGAGTGGATCGCCGCCGGCCGGATCACGGTTAATGGCGTTCCGGCCCATCTCGGCCAGAGCGTCATTCCGACCGACAAGATCAAGATCGGCGGGCGCCTGGTGAATGTTCGTTTCACCACCACCCGGACGCCGCGCATTGTCATGTATCACAAGCCGGAAGGCGAAATCGTTTCGCGCGACGACCCGGATGGCCGTCCCTCGGTATTCGCCGCCTTGCCGCGCATTCGTGGCGGGCGCTGGATCGCGGTCGGACGTCTCGACTTCAATACCTCCGGTCTGCTGTTGTTTACGACCTCGGGCGAACTGGCCAACAAGCTGATGCATCCGAGTTCCGAACTGGTTCGCGAGTACGCCGTGCGCGTTCTCGGTGAACTGACGCTGGAGGCACAAAAGCAGTTACTCGAGGGCATTGAGCTCGAAGATGGTCCGGCCAACTTCGCCAGTTTGACCGACGGTGGTGGCGAAGGCGCCAATCACTGGTATCGCGTGACGATTTTCGAAGGCCGCAATCGCGAGGTGCGGCGCATGTTCGAGGCGGTCAACTGTACGGTCAGTCGCCTGATTCGTGTGCGCTATGGCCCGTTCAACCTGCCGCCGCAGTTGAAACGTGGCTGGGTGCGCGAACTGGCGGAGGGTGATGTCAAGGCTTTGCTGCGTGAGCTGGAAAAAACGATCAATCCGGCGCAAACGCACGCAGAGAGTGCATAAAGTCAGCCAGATTCATTTACGGGAGGCGATAAACTCGTTATAATTCACGGGTTTGTTCCTCCCGTCGTTTTTGGCGGGGCATCTTTTTTTGGCAAGGTGGGCGTTTCGCCCATTTTTTATTTGTGGCTATGGATTTAAACACGCTGCTTGAAACGACCGTTACCGGTCTGGGTTATGAACTCGTCGATGTCGAGATGTCGCCGCGCGGCCGTACGATTCGCGTCTTTATCGATCTTCCTGAAAAGGCGACCGGTATTGATGTCGAGGATTGCGCCAAGGTTTCCAATCAGTTGTCGCGTGTGTTCGAGGTGGAAAATGTCGATTTTGACCGCCTTGAAATCTCCTCGCCGGGTCTCGATCGCGTTGTCAAGAAGGCTGCCGATTTCGAGCGTTTCGCCGGTCAGGATATCCAGATCAAGCTGCGCATTCCGCATGCCGGTCGCCGCAATTTCCAGGGTCGGTTGCTCGGCCTGAAGGATGGCAAGGTCGGCCTGCAACTGGAAAAAGATGAAGTGGAACTCGAATTTAATAATATCGAAAAGGCACGTTTAGTGCCGCGATTCGACTGAAGGACTAGGAGGTTTTAGCCCATGAGCCGTGAAATTTTGCTACTGGTCGATGCTTTGGCCCGCGAGAAGAACGTCGGCAAGGAAATCGTCTTCGCTGCCCTTGAACTGGCGCTCGCGTCAGCGACCAAGAAGCGTATCCATGACGAAGCCGATGTTCGCGTTTCGATCGACCGTAATACCGGTAACTACGACTCCTTCCGTCGCTGGCAGGTCGTGCCCGACAACGAATACGTCAACGAATACCTCGAAGTGCCGCTTTCCGAAGCGCAAAAAGACGATCCGGAGATCGAGGTTGGCGATACGCTCGAAGAAGGGCTGGAGCCTATCGATTTCGGTCGGATCGGCGCCCAGGCTGCCAAGCAGGTCATTCTGCAGAAGATTCGCGACGCCGAGCGCGAGCAGATCCTGACCGACTTCCTGGATCGCAAGGAACATGTCGTTTCCGGCACCATCAAGCGCATGGAGCGTGGCAACGCGATCGTCGAGGCCGGCAAGATCGAAGCCCTGCTGCCGCGTGACCAGATGATCCCCAAGGAAAACCTCCGGGTTGGCGATCGCATTCGTGCCTACCTGCTGCGCATCGACCGCAATGCGCGTGGTCCGCAGATCATCCTGTCGCGTACCGCGCCTGAATTCATCATCAAGCTGTTCGACATGGAAGTGCCGGAAATCGCCGACGGCCTGATGGAACTCAAGGCTTGTGCCCGCGACCCCGGTCTGCGTGCCAAAATTGCCGTCAAGTCGAACGATCCGCGCGTTGATCCGATCGGTACCTGTGTCGGTCTGCGTGGTTCGCGGGTGACCGCTGTCCGTAACGAAATCGGTGGCGAGAACATCGATATCGTCCTGTGGTCGGCTGATCCGGCCCAGTTCGTGATCGGTGCGCTGTCGCCGGCCGAGGTTTCCTCCATCGTTGTCGATGAGGAAAAGCACGTCATGGATGTCGTGGTGGACGAAGACAATCTCGCCATCGCCATCGGACGCAGTGGTCAGAATGTTCGCCTCGCTTCCGAGTTGACCGGCTGGACCATCAATCTGATGACCCAGGACGAGTCGGCCAAGCGTTCCGAAGCCGAATACGCAGTGACCCGTGTTGTCTTCATGGAAAAGCTGGATATCGACGAAGAACTCGCCGATCTGCTGATCGAGGAAGGCTTCTCGACGCTGGAAGAAGTGGCCTATGTGCCGCTGGCAGAAATGCTGGAAATCGATGGTCTCGACGAAGACATCGTTAACGAGTTGCGTAACCGCGCCCGTAACGTGTTGCTGACTGAAGCCATCGCGACTGAAGAGCAGCTTGAAAGTGTTTCAGACGATCTGATCGGTCTGGAAGGCATGAGCAAAGAGCTGGCCGCAAAACTGGCTGGTCACGACATCAAGACGCGCGACGACCTCGCCGAACTGGCTGTCGATGAATTGACTGAAATGACCGGCATTGACGATGAGCGTGCCAAGGAACTTATTCTGAAGGCACGTGCTCACTGGTTTGAGTGAGCGGGAGGTAGCAAGTATGTCCGCAACAACTGTTTCACAATTCGCTGTTGAACTGAAAATGCCGGTCGCGGCCCTGCTCGAGCAATTGAGCAAGGCCGGTGTCGCCACGCAGGATAACAACGGCACCCTGACTGATCAGGACAAGGCCAAGCTGCTCGATTACCTGCGCCGTGCGCATGGTGACGACTCCAAGACCAAGATTACCCTGATGCGCAAGCAGACCTCGGAAATCAAGGCAACCGACGCACATGGCCGCGCCCGTACCGTGCAGGTCGAGGTGCGCAAGAAGCGTGTTCTCGTCAAGCGCGAGGCTGGTGATCATCATCCGGACGTGGCTGAAAGCGACGAATCCCTGCTGGATGTGGCAGCTGAGTTGCCGATCGAGCAGCCGGTGGTCGAGCTTGCGCCCGAGCCCGTGCCGGAGCCGATTCCTGAGCCGGTGGTCGAGCTCATTCCGGAACCCGAGCCGGAGCCCGAACCCGAACCGATGCCTGAGCCGGCACCTGAGCCGGTGGTTGAGGCGCCCGAGCCGGTCGCCCCGGTGGTGACTCGTCCGGCTCCGTTGACGCGTGCAGCCATTATTGGTGAAGAAGAGCTGAAAGCTCGCGAAGCCCAGGAGCGTCGCCACAATCAGTTGCGTGCCATCCAGGAGCGCGAGCTGAAGGAAAAGCAGGCGCGCGAACAGCAACTGGTGCGCATGCGTCAGGAAGCGGAAGTCGCTGCGGCTGCGGCCAAGGCTGCCGAGTTGGCGAAGCAGCAGGCTGCTGCCGTTGCCAAGACGCAGGAACCGGCCCCGGAAAAGGGTACGCTGCACAAGAAGCCGGATGCGCCGGGCAAGGACGCCAAGAAGGGCGGCAATGCTCGTGCTGACGATGGCAAGAAAAAGCAGGGCATCAAGACGCGTTCTTCGGATACGGGTTCTTCGTGGAAGAGCGGTCGTGGTGGCAACAAGAAGCATGGCCACGCAACGGATGATGGTCAGGGCAGCTTCCAGGCACCGACCGAAGTCATCGTGCGCGAAGTGCATGTGCCGGAAACCATTTCCGTGACCGATCTGGCGCACAAGATGGCAATCAAGGCGATCGAAATCATCAAGGTGATGATGAAGATGGGCTCGATGGTTACCATCAACCAGGTGCTGGACCAGGAAACGGCGATGATCGTCGTCGAAGAAATGGGCCACAAGGCATTTGCCGCCAAGCTTGACGATCCGGATGCCTTCCTCGAAGAATCCGCCGATCACAAGGATGTGCCGCTTGAGCCGCGTGCTCCGGTGGTTACCGTCATGGGTCACGTCGACCACGGCAAGACCTCGCTGCTCGACTACATTCGTCGCGCCAAGGTGGCAGCCGGTGAAGCCGGCGGCATTACCCAGCACATCGGTGCCTACCACGTCGAAACCGACCGTGGCATGGTGACCTTCCTCGATACCCCGGGTCACGAAGCGTTTACCGCGATGCGTGCCCGTGGTGCCAAGGCGACCGATATCGTCATTCTGGTGGTGGCGGCCGACGACGGCGTCATGCCGCAAACCAAGGAAGCCATCCATCACGCCAAGGCGGCCGGTGTGCCGCTGGTTGTAGCGGTCAACAAGATCGACAAGCCGGATTCCAATCCGGATCGCGTCAAGCAGGAGCTGGTTGCGGAAGGCGTCATTCCTGAAGAATACGGTGGCGATTCGCCCTTCGTCTCGGTCTCGGCCAAGAAGGGTACCGGCATCGACGAACTGCTCGAGCAGGTTCTGTTGCAGGCTGAGGTTCTCGAACTGACGGCGCAGAAGGATGCACCGGCCAAGGGGTTGATCATCGAAGCCCGTCTCGACAAGGGGCGTGGCGCCGTGGCAACGATGCTGGTTCAGTCCGGCACCTTGAAGCGCGGCGACGTCGTGCTGGCTGGTCAGGTTTTCGGTCGCGTTCGTGCCATGCTCGACGAGAACGGCAAGCCGATCAATGAAGCCGGTCCGTCGATTCCGGTCGAAATTCTCGGTCTGTCGGATGTGCCGGCAGCCGGCGAAGAAGCCATTGTGCTGACCGATGAAAAGAAGGCGCGCGAAATCGCGCTCTTCCGTCAGGGCAAGTTCCGCGACGTCAAGTTGGCGAAGCAGCAGGCTGCCAAGCTCGAGAACATGTTCGAGCAGATGAAGGAAGGCGAAATGAAGTCGCTCGCCCTCATCGTCAAGGCCGACGTGCAGGGTTCGCAGGAAGCGCTGGTGCAGACGCTGGCCAAGCTTTCCAACGAGGAAGTCCGGGTTCAGATCATCCACGGTGCGGTTGGCGCGATCAGCGAATCCGACGTGAATCTGGCGCAGGCTTCGGGCGCCGTCATCATCGGCTTCAATACGCGTGCCGATGCGGGCGCCCGCAAGCTGGCCGAAACCTTCGGTGTCGATATCCGTTACTACAACGTGATTTACGATGCGGTTGACGAGGTCAAGGCGGCGCTTTCCGGCATGTTGTCGCCAGAAAAGCGCGAGCAGATCACCGGTATGGTCGAAATTCGTCAGGTCATCACCGTGTCGAGGGTCGGTAACATTGCCGGCTGTTACGTGCTGGAAGGTGTCGTCAAGCGCAATTCGCGTATCCGTCTGCTGCGTAACAACGTCGTGCAGTGGGATGGTGAACTCGAGTCGCTCAAGCGCTTCAAGGATGACGTCAAGGAAGTTCGCAGCAATTTCGAATGTGGTCTGTCGCTCAAGAATAACAACGATATTCAAGAAGGCGATCACCTCGAAGTGTACGAAATCCAGGAAGTGGCACGCTCGCTGTAATGAAGAAAAAAGGTTTTCAGCGTAGTGACCGGGTCGCGGAGCAGGTTCGCCGCGACCTTGCCGACCTCATTCGCACCGAGTTGAAGGATCCGCGCGTCGGCATGGTCAGCCTGACGGCTGTCGAGTTGACGCCGGATTATGCGCATGCCAAGGTCTTCTTCGCGACGCTCAACGACGAGCATCTCGACGAGGTCATGCAGGGCTTGAAGCGTGCTTCCGGTTTCCTGCGTCGCGAACTTGGCCGGCGCATCCACATCCATACCCTGCCTGAGCTGCATTTCGTCTACGACAACTCGATCCAGCACGGCGCCAGCATGTCGGCGCTGATCGAGCGGGCCAACGCGCTCAGCGACCTGACCCCGGAAGACTGAACACCATGCAAGTGAAGAAGACCTGGAAACGGGTCGATGGTGTTCTATTGCTCGACAAACCGATCGGCCTGACTTCGAACGACGCGCTGCAAAAGGCGCGTCGTTTGTTTTCGGCGGCCAAGGGCGGGCATACCGGCACTCTCGATCCTCTGGCGACCGGCCTTTTGCCGCTATGTTTCGGCGAAGCGACCAAATTCTCGGCCGATCTGCTCGATGCCGACAAGACCTATGAGGCTGTCCTCAAGTTGGGTGTGACGACGGATTCCGGTGACGCTGAGGGTAAGGTGCTGGAAACAGCCGCGGTCAACGTCACGGAAAGCGACATTTTCCGCGTTTTGCCGATGTTTACCGGTGACCTGCAGCAGATTCCGCCCATGCACTCAGCGCTCAAGCGCGATGGTCGGCCGCTTTACGAGCTGGCTCGTCAGGGTATCGAGGTTGAGCGAGAGGCGAGGGCGGTGACCATTCATCGTCTCGAGTGTCTCGCTTTCAGCGGCGACAGCCTGAGCTTGCGTGTTGCGTGCAGCAAGGGAACCTATATCCGCGTGCTGGCCGCCGACATCGGGCGTGAGCTTGGCTGTGGTGCGCATCTGACGGCTTTGCGGCGTACCGTGGTCGGTGATCTCGATCTGGTCAATGCCGTGACGCTGGCCGAACTTGAGGCGCTCGACGAGGCGGGGCGAATGGCGCGTCTGCAGCCCGTCGATGCGCTGGTGCATACCTTGCCGATTGTTACGGTCGAAGGTGAGGCAGAGTCGCGTTTCCGGCATGGCAATCCGGTCGATTTGCCGGCCGGCCTGAGCGGAAAGATCCGGGTCTATGCCGGTGATCAACTGATCGGTGTGGGCGAGCCAGGTGGCGATGGTCGCTTGTGGCCGAAACGTCTGGTGCAATTGGCTATTTAAGCTGATATACTGCTGCGCTTTCCGTCGCCAACGGAAAATTTTATCCAACTGGCGCTTGCTCTATCAAACCGGGGCGGCGTCGTAACCATGAAAGAGAGTTTGAAATGGCATTCACCACCGAAACCAAAGCCGGCGTCGTCGCCGAGTTCCAGCGCGCCCAAGGCGACACCGGTTCTCCCGAAGTTCAGGTCGCCCTGCTGACCGCCCGCATCAATGAACTGACCCCGCACTTCAAGGAACACAAGAAGGATCACCACTCGCGTCGTGGTCTGCTGCGTATGGTCAATCAGCGTCGCAAGCTGCTCGATTACCTCAAGGGCAAGAATGTTGATGCCTACCGTACCCTGATTACCCGCCTTGGTCTGCGTAAGTAAGCAGCACCAAAGCCAAGAAAGAGCGGCCCGGAATTCTCCCGGCCGCTTTTTTGCATTTTCCGAACTTGTTTTTTCGTTGTTGTAAGTTGTTGTTATTGTTGTTAATTGTGATGAGAGTGAAAGGAATATATGTTTAATGTCGTGAAAAAGACCTTCGCCTATGGCGACCATCAGGTCACCATCGAGACCGGCGAAGTTGCCCGCCAGGCTGGCGGTGCCGTCCTCGTTTCCATGGAAGAAACCGTTGTTCTGGTTACCGTCGTGGCTGCCAAGAGTGCCAAGCCGGGTCAGGATTTCTTCCCGCTGACCGTTGATTATCAGGAAAAAGTTTACGCTGCCGGTCGTATCCCCGGTGGCTTCTTCAAGCGCGAAGGTCGTCCTTCCGAAAAGGAAACGCTGACCTGCCGCCTGATCGACCGCCCGATCCGTCCGCTGTTCCCGGAAGGTTTCTACAACGAAGTTCAGGTCATCGCCACGGTGATGTCGCTGAACCCGGAAGTTGACTCCGATATCCCGGCCCTGATCGGCGCTTCTGCCGCCCTGGCTATTTCCGGTGTGCCGTTCAATGGCCCGATCGGTGCTGCCCGCGTTGGCTATATCGACGGTCAGTACGTCCTGTGCCCGACCCTGAGCCAGCTCAAGTCCAGCCAGCTCGACCTCGTTGTTGCCGGTACCGAAGCTGCCGTGCTGATGGTTGAATCCGAAGCCGACCAACTGTCCGAAGAAATCATGCTCGGTGCTGTTGTTTTCGGTCACACCGAAATGCAGAAGGCGATCAACGCCATCAACGAACTGGTTGAAGAGGCCGGCAAGCCGGAATGGGATTGGCAAGCTGCTCCCAAGGACGAAGCGCTGGTTGCCAGCCTGTCGGCCCTGGTCACGGCCAAGCTCGAAGAAGCCTACAACATCACCGTCAAGCAAACGCGCAGCCAGGCCGTCAAGGTCATCCGCGCCGAAGCCGTTGCCGCCCTGTGTACCGGTGCCGAGGGCGCCTCGGATGAAAACACCGTCGGCAACCTGTTCCATGAAATCGAAGCCTCCATCGTGCGCGGCCGCATCCTGAGCGGTGCCCCGCGTATCGACGGTCGCAACACGCGTACCGTGCGTCCGATCACCATGCGTTCCGGCGTCCTGCCGCGTACCCACGGTTCGGCCCTGTTCACCCGCGGTGAAACCCAGGCGCTGGCGGTTGCCACGCTTGGTACCAACCGCGACGAACAGATCATCGACGCGCTGGCTGGCGAATACCGCGACCGCTTCATGCTGCATTACAACATGCCCCCGTACGCCACCGGCGAATGCGGTCGTGTCGGTACGCCGAAGCGTCGTGAAATCGGCCATGGTCGTCTTGCCAAGCGCGCGCTGCTCGCCGTGCTGCCGAAGCCGGAAGACTTCTCGTACTCGATGCGTCTGGTTTCGGAAATCACCGAATCCAACGGTTCCTCGTCGATGGCTTCCGTTTGTGGCGGCTGTCTGGCCCTGCTCGACGCCGGCGTGCCGCTCAAGGCGCACGTTGCCGGTATCGCCATGGGTCTGATCAAGGACGGCAACCGTTTCGCCGTGCTGACCGACATCCTGGGTGACGAAGATCACCTCGGCGACATGGACTTCAAGGTGGCCGGGACGACCGCTGGTATTACCGCGCTGCAGATGGATATCAAGATCCAGGGCATCACCAAGGAAATCATGCAGGTTGCCCTGGCGCAAGCCCAGGAAGCCCGTCTGCACATCCTGAACCTGATGCAGGAAGCTGCTGCTGGTCCGCGTGAGGAAATGTCGGCCTACGCACCGCGTCTCTACACCTTCAAGATCAACCCGGAAAAGATCCGTGACGTGATCGGCAAGGGCGGCGCCGTCATTCGCGCGCTGACCGAAGAAACCGGCACCACGATCGACATCCAGGACGACGGCACGATCACCATCGCCGCGACCAGTGGCGAAGCTGCCGCGGCTGCCCGTTCGCGCATCGATGCGATCACGGCGGAAGTCGAGATCGGCAAGATCTACGAAGGTACCGTGCTGAAGATTCTTGATTTCGGTGCGATCGTTTCCGTGTTGCCGGGCAAGGATGGTCTGCTGCACATCTCGCAGATCGCCCAGGAGCGCGTCAACAAGGTCGAAGACTACGTCAAGGAAGGCCAGGTTGTTCGCGTCAAGGTTCTCGAGACCGACGACCGTGGCCGCGTCAAGCTGTCGATGAAGGCGGTTGCTGCAGAAGAGGGTACGGCCCCGGCTGCCGCACCGGAAGCTGCCCAGTAATCAGCTGGCTGAAGACTCCCGCCCTGGCGGGAGTCTGAACGCACAAAGGGCGCCTTGCGGCGCCCTTTGTTTTTGGCGGTTTTACTGATGTCGACCGCTGCGGAACGATTTGGCGATTATTTCGCCATCTGGCGTTCTTTCATTTCTTCCAGCGTCTTGCAATCGATGCACAGGGTGGCCGTCGGGCGGGCTTCCAAGCGCTTGATGCCAACTTCGACACCGCACTTGTCACAGAAGCCGTATTCGCCGCTTTCGATGCGACCCAGCGTTTCGTCGATCTTCTTGATCAGCTTGCGTTCGCGGTCGCGATTGCGCAGTTCGATGGCAATATCGGTTTCCTGGCTGGCCCGGTCATTCGGGTCGGCAAAGACGGTGGCCTCGTCCTGCATGGTGTGCACGGTGCGGTCGATATCCTCGCTGAGTTCCTTTTTGAGCGTCTCAAGAATCTTGCGGAAATGCGCGAGTTGCTTGGTGCTCATGTAGTCTTCACCCGCTTTGGGTTCGTACGGCGCGAAATGTTTGTGGAGCAGGTCTTCTGCCATTTTCTTGTGCGTCCTGGTGGCGAAAAAGGCGATTAAATATCAGAAAGCCCGCCTTGTCGCAAGAAAAGTTTATTTTTAAAAGTCAGGCTCCAGTACTGGTGCGGGTTTCCGGGTGGTGCTAGAATGCGCTTCCTCGTGTCGGGGCGTAGCGCAGTCTGGTAGCGCATCTGCTTTGGGAGCAGAGGGTCGTGAGTTCGAATCCCACCGCCCCGACCAATTCCTTCCCTGTTTTCCCGCTTCACCCTCAAGTGCCCGTAGCTCAACTGGATAGAGCAGCTGCCTTCTAAGCAGCAGGTCGGGGGTTCGAGTCCCTCCGGGCACACCACGCTCCATCTCCTGTCCTTTCTCTGTTGCTTCCCTGAATGCAATCGGAGCCGGCCGGTTCCTGGTGGTACGCGTTTCGGTTTT
Organism: Quatrionicoccus australiensis; assembly: GCF_020510425.1. Lineage (NCBI taxonomy): Bacteria > Pseudomonadati > Pseudomonadota > Betaproteobacteria > Rhodocyclales > Azonexaceae > Quatrionicoccus > Quatrionicoccus australiensis. The sequence goes on along the minus strand of NZ_JAHBAH010000001.1, from coordinate 8,068 downwards.
GGGTATTTGGCGTCGAGGAAACTATTCGGCATGCTTGAATAACGTTGGCTGGCAGAATCAAACGGTTTTCTGTCGATGTGCCCCTATCCTTCTTTTCCTTTTGCCGGGTCAGTGGCGAGGGCTGCCTGATCCTTCATCTGCGGGTGTTGATAGCCAATGGGTTTTTTCAAGCGCATTTTCGGTTTTTTGTCGCGTCCTGATAGCGAAGCTTCAAGAACCACTCCGCAGCCTGTCGCGAAGCCCCTGCCAGTCGAGCCTCCCGTGCGCTCGGTGTTGGTCAGCTGGCATGAAATGCTTGATGCCCATGCCAGGATTGCCGGCTACTTTTTGCCTGCCAGTCCGGTGAGTGCGGGTTCCGTCATTACCGGCCAGCAGTTGCTTGATGCATTCCGTTCTGAAAACGTCACACGCCTGGCCGAAAAGCGTCTGGTGGTGATGCCGGTTACCATTGAGCAATGGCAAGGCGCTGATTTCGGCTGCCTCGCTACCGCCCGGACATACTTTCATCTGTTGCTTGCCTCGGTTGCGGCACCTGACGCCTGGTATGCTGTGGCACGGGATATTCGCGCATGCGGGGCCAGGGTGGCAGTGGATGCTGCCTTTTTTGACTTGCCGGATGCCTCTGGTGATCTTGCCGATATGGTGCTGCTCGACGCGCGCGCTGGCGAGTTGGCCGCGCTTGAGCAGATGGTTAAGGCTGTCCGTCAGCGCTATCCTCGGTTGCCTGTGGTTGTGCGTGACGTCAGTTCCTGGGCCGAGTTTCGCTTTTTCCAGTCGCTGGGGGTTGATTACTGCACTGGCGGATTTGCCGCCACGCCGGATGAGGCGGAGCAGGCCGGGCGCTTGAGTCAGAGTCGTCTGGTGGTCATCGAAATGCTGAATCAGCTGCGCAGTGACGCTGAACCCGCCGTGGTTGCCGCTACCGCAAAGCGCGATCCGGCGGTGGTTCTGAAGCTTCTCGAAATGGCCAATTCACCCCTTTCCGGACTGTCGCGCCGGGTTTCGAATCTGGAAGAAGCCATCATGCTGCTAGGGCGGGATGCGGTTTACCGCTGGCTGACCTTGGCAATGTTTCGCATTGATGCCCAAAGGGGGCTGGATGAAACATTGCTGGTCATAGCCCTGAGTCGCGCCTGTTGTCTCGAAGCCCTGGCTCCCGGAGGGGACAAGAAACTGGCGGGCGAGCTTTTCCTGCTTGGCATGCTTTCCGTTGTTGACAGTCTGCTTGGCATGCCGATGGCGGCTGTCCTGGGCAGGATGCATCTGCCCGAAGCCGTATCGATGGCCTTGCTGAGGAACGAGGGGCCTTATGTGCGTTATCTGGTGCTGATGATTGCTCTGGAGAGATGCCGTATCGACCAGGCCGTGACGATGGCGGGGCTGATGGCGATCGATCCAACCCGGTTGTTGAATACTTATAGTACGGCGATGGCCTGGGCAACCTCCGATTTGCTGGGCTAGGGCGCAAAAATGCCTGTTTCACCGTGTTGACCGTTCGGCTTCTCGGGAGGGGAATACAAAACGTCTGAATCGTTTTTCCCGGCCTGCGCCCTGTGTTACATTAGTCGCCTGTCATTAATTGGCGTTGAGGGCTCCCCGATGGCAGGGCGCTGCAGACGATTTGTCGGCAACCTCAACTTGGGATTTCGTGCGCACCTTCGGCGTGCGCGACGAAACGGCATAAAGAGAAATTCAGCATCGTGATAAAACAGGATCGTCGGGCAGGCAATGACCGCCGGAAAAACGTACAGGGGCCCCCACCAGGCATGGCTGAGCGGCGGGTCACCATGCAACGTCGCATGTTCGATATTCCATTGGCGGACATGAGCCTATGGTCGCCGGGAATCCCTGGCGAGCAGTCTTCGGTTTAGTCGAAGAGCAGTGCCGCGGCGACCTTGCGGCCTTCGGCGGCAAGGATGTTGTAGGTTCGACAGGCCGCCTGCAGGTCCATCACTTCCAGGCCGATACCGGCCGGGGCAAATGGCCGGAGCAGGGCACCCGGCGGAAAGCGCAGGCGCTTGCCGGTGCCGAGCAAGATGATTTCCGTTCCCAGGGTCAGCAACTTCTCCATGTCAGCTTCGCCCAGCGATTCGGGCGTGGCGGTCGACCATTCATGAATGATCGATTCCGGCAACAAAATCAGGTTTTTGCCATGTTTTTCGTTGTTGACCGCTACGTAACCTTCACCGTAGGCGGTGAACATGTTGAGTCCGGCAATATTGGATTGGTGTAATTTCACAGCGATATCAGTCCGAAAGGCCCGCCGAAATTGCGGTGCACCATGCGATAAAGTAGGATTATACCTTTTGGAGTACGGCACTCCGGCCGATTGTCGCCGGTTGCTTTCCCGATGGATGGAGTCATGAAACAAATCAAGAAGTCCGCCAAGCTTGCCAACGTCTGCTACGACATCCGCGGCCCCGTGCTGCAGAAGGCCAAGCAGATGGAGGACGAGGGTCACAAGATCATAAAACTGAACATCGGCAACCTCGCCGCGTTCGGTTTCGATTCGCCCGAAGAAATCCAGCAGGACATCATTCGCAACCTGCCCAATGCGGCGGGCTACACCGACTCCAAGGGCATCTTTGCGGCGCGCAAGGCGATCATGCACTATACCCAGCAGAAGGGTATCAAGGGGGTGACGCTGGAGGACATCTACGTCGGCAACGGCGTCTCCGAGTTGATCGTGATGGCCATGAACGCGCTGCTTGATGTCGAAGACGAAGTACTGGTGCCGGCGCCTGACTACCCGCTGTGGACGGCTGCAATCAGCTTGTCCGGCGGTACGCCGAAGCATTACCTGTGCGATGAGGAGAACGGCTGGTATCCGGACCTCGACGATATTCGCAAGAAGATCACCAAGCACACCAAGGCGATCGTCATCATTAATCCGAACAATCCGACCGGTGCCCTGTACCCGGACGAACTGCTCAAGGAACTGGTCGAAATCGCCCGTCAGCATCACCTGATCATCTACGCCGACGAGGTGTACGACAAGGTGCTTTACGACGCCGAGACGCATACTTCGATTGCTTCGCTGTCCGAGGATGTTCTGACCATTACGTTCAATGGTCTGTCCAAGAACTATCGTTCCTGCGGCTATCGCGCCGGCTGGATGATCGTTTCCGGCGACAAGCGGCACGCCAAGGACTACATCGAAGGCCTCGACATGCTGTCCTCGATGCGCCTGTGTGCCAACGCGCCGGGCCAGCATGGCATCCAGACGGCGCTCGGCGGTTACCAGAGCATCGATGATCTGGTCGGTGAAGGTGGTCGCATGCGTCGCCAGCGCGATATCGCGCATGACTTGATTACCGCCATTCCCGGCGTGACTTGCGTCAAGCCCAAGGCGACGCTGTACATGTTCCCGAAGCTCGATCCGAAGATCTACCCGATCAAGAACGACCAGGCCTTCATCACCGAGTTGCTGCAGGAAGAAAAGGTACTGCTCGTGCAGGGCACCGGTTTCAACTGGCCGCATCCGGACCATTTCCGCCTGGTCTTCCTGCCGCACGAAGACGATCTCAAGGAGGCCATCGGTCGTATTGCGCGCTTCCTGGAAAATTACCGCAAGCGGCACGGCACCAACTAGCCATTAGCTGTCAGAGGCTGGCGCTGTCAGCCCTGGCCCCTAAGTAACTTGATCCTAACAACTAACTCACTCGACCCATATATGAAACCTATCAATGTTGGCCTAATCGGCATCGGCACCGTCGGCGGTGGTACCTGGACTGTTCTCAAGCGCAATGCGGACGAAATCGCCCGCCGCGCCGGCCGGCCGATTCGCATTACTGCCGTGGCCGACAAGAACGTCGAACTGGCCAAGCAGATTACCGGTGGCGAAGCCCGGGTGACCGATGACGCCTTCGCGCTGGTCAGCGACCCCGAAATCGACATCATCGTCGAACTGATCGGTGGCTACGGCGTTGCCAAGGAACTGGTCCTGCAATCGATTGCCAACGGCAAGCATGTCGTGACCGCCAACAAGGCCTTGCTCGCCGTGCATGGCACCGAAATTTTCAATGCCGCCCAACAGAAGGGCGTCATGGTCGCTTTCGAAGCGGCTGTAGCGGGTGGCATTCCGGTCATCAAGGCGCTGCGCGAAGGCCTCTCGGCCAATCGCATCGAGTGGGCGGCCGGCATCATCAACGGCACGACCAACTTCATCCTTTCCGAAATGCGCGACAAGGGCCTGTCCTTCGACACCGTGCTCAAGGAAGCGCAGCGCCTGGGTTACGCCGAAGCGGATCCGACTTTCGATATCGAAGGTGTCGATGCCGCCCACAAGGCGACCCTGATTGCCTCCATCGCTTTCGGCATCCCCGTGCAGTTCGACAAGGCTTACGTTGAAGGCATCACCAAGCTTGAAGCTTCCGACATCAAGTACGCCGAACAGCTCGGCTACCGCATCAAGCTGCTCGGCATTGCCAAGCGTCGCGATAACGGCATCGAGCTGCGCGTCCATCCGACCCTGATTCCGGCCAAGCGCCTGATCGCCAACGTCGAGGGTGCGATGAATGCCGTGCTGGTCAAGGGCGACGCCGTCGGTGCCACGATGTACTACGGCAAGGGCGCCGGCGCCGAGCCGACCGCTTCCGCTGTCATCGCTGATCTGGTCGATGTCACCCGCCTGGCCACCGCCGATGCGGCGCACCGTGTGCCGCACCTGGCGTTCCAGCCGGATGCGATGTCCAACCTGCCGATCCTGCCGATGAGCGAGATTGAAACCGGCTACTACTTGCGCCTGCGAGTGGAAGACAAGCCGGGCGTGCTCGCCGACGTGACGCGCATCCTGGCCGACCAGGCGATCTCGATTGATGCCATGCTGCAGCGTGAGCCGGAAGAGGGCGAAGGCGAGACCGACATCATCATCCTGACCCACGTTTGCAAGGAAAGCGCTGCGGACGCAGCGATCGCCAAGATCGAAGCTCTCGCTGCACAAAAGGGCAAGGTCAAGCGCATTCGCCTGGAAGAGCTGCAATAAGCCGCAAGCTGTTCTGAACGGTCAACGGGGGCAAAGCCCCCGTTTTCTTTATGGGCTTGCCAAGATGGATCAAGGAAATGTGAATGGCGACCGGGCAAAATCGCCTTTCACATTTTTTGAATCCGACCCAAGGAGCCATCATGCAAGCCATTCACGTCTGCGACCACTCAACCCCTGCCGCACTCTATCCCTTTGATGCGCGTGGTGTTGCCAAGCGGTTTCGCCATGCCGCGATCTTCGGCGCACTTGATGCCCTGCACCCTGGCGAGACCATGCGTTTTTGCAATGACCACGATCCTTTGCCGCTACTGGCACAACTGCAGCAGCGTTATGGCGAGCGCCTGGGGATTGCTTACCAGCAACGCGAGCCGGGTGCGATCGTGATTGATTTTTCCGTGCTGGGTTAAGCCTCTCGCGGCACCTTGGGCGAGCGCTATGCGTTCAGCGCATCGGTCAGGGATTTCACCTCAGCCGCCGACTCGGCGAGTACCTGGCTCAACATCGCATCATCAATCATCATGTCGAGATCGGCCGGTGGTGTCTTTTGCGGCAAATCATCACCACTGCTCAAGGGCGAGCAGACCGGCGACAACTGATCCGCAAGCAGCAGGGTATCGCCGAGCGATTGGGGCGGCATCGACAGATAGCCGTTCCACAGGCTGCTTATTGCTTCCTGTATTTTTTCCGGGACACCAAGTATCTGCAGGATGGTGCCGCTGATGCGCGCCTCGCCTTCATCGCGCCACACCTCGAAACCGCTGTTGAGCAGGTTCGGGTAACGACCGACCTTCGAAATCAGGTAGAAGCCACCGATTTCATGCACGATGCCGGCGAAGAAGGCTGCATCGGGATCCTGGTGGGTGACGCGGCGGGCAATGACACGGGCCAGTGCGGCAACGTGGGCTGTATGCTCCCACAATCGGGCAGCAATCGCCCGGTGTTCCGGCGACTGCGACAGCCCTTGCATCTGTCTGACGATGACGGCCATGACAAGAATGCGCAGCGTATTGAAGCCCAGTCGCGAAATGGCCGAACGAACGTCGTTCATGGCCTGTCCGGAAGGATTGTAGGCAACCGAGTTGGCAATGCCGATGACCCGTGACAGGAGGACCGGTTCTGCCGAGATCAGCTTGGCGAGCTGATCGATCGAGCAATCCGGGTCATCCAGCAGTTTTTGCACGCGCAAGCCAATTTCGGCGTTGGTCGGAAAGACCATGTCGCCTCGCACCGCATCGGCAGCGATGGCATAGAGAGCTTCCTTGACGTCGTTCATTTCATTTCTCCCTGCTGAATTACTTGCCGAAGCTGACGATTGCTTGCGGAATCTGTTCCAGTGCGATTACCTGATCGACGGCTCCGAGCTTGATTGCTTCCTTGGGCATCCCGAAAACAACGCAGCTGGCTTCATCCTGGGCGATCGTGTGGGCCCCTGTAGCATGCATTTCCTTCATGCCGCGCGCCCCGTCATCCCCCATGCCGGTCATGATGATGCCCAGTGCATTGGCCCCGGCAAACTTTGCAACCGAGCGGAAAAGTACATCAACCGACGGTTTGTGGCGATTCACCAACGGGCCATCGACGACTTCGACGACATACTGGGCACCATTTCGCTTGAGCATCATGTGTCGACCGCCAGGCGCGATCAATGCCCGGCCAGGCATGACGCGGTCCCCGTTTTTGGCTTCGCGTACTTCGATCTGGCACAGGTTGTTCAGTCGTTCGGCAAACATGGCGGTGAATTTTTCCGGCATGTGCTGGACCACGACAATTCCCAGTGCCGTTGCCGGGAGCTTGCTGAGAACGATCTCCAGCGCCTGCGTGCCGCCGGTCGAGGTGCCGATGGCAACAAGCTGTTCCGTGGTCTTGACCAGGGCGGCATTATTCGCGGAACTGAGCATGACGTCTGCCGTCAGCTTCGGACGAAAGCCTGAAAATGTAGCTGGCGCAGCCGTCGTGCGGACCGCGCGCATATTGGCACGAGCCGCGCTGCGTACAGCCTGGACGATATCGTTGGAGGCGTCTTCCAGAAAGTTTTTCAGTCCGACCTTGGGCTTCGTGATGATTGAAACAGCACCGGCAGAGAGGGCCTCGAAGGTTGCTTGTGCGCCTTTTTCGGCTAGCGACGAGCAGACGACAACCGGCGTCGGACGCTCGGCCATCACTTTCTTGAGGAAGGTAATGCCATCCATGCGCGGCATTTCAATGTCGACGACCAGAACATCGGGCCACTGGGCATTCATTTTTTGCAGGGCAAAAATCGGATCAGCCGCCGTACCGATGACTTCGATCCCGGCATCAGCCATCAGGGCCTGCGAGATGACCTGCCGGACGACGGCCGAGTCATCGACAATCATTACCTTGATTCGCTGCTCAGCCATTGCTGCTCCTGATGCTGGCATCGCTACCTTGCGGGAAGGCCAGCCAGACATCGCCGCTCCAGATATCAAAATGCAGTTTGCGGCGGCCGCTGCCGCCAACATGTTCGGCCATCAAGGCAATATGCCGGGCGGCAAGCATTTTTCGTCCGAGTTCTATATTACGAGGGCCAATATCCATTTTTTCTCCTCCTGGACCACTCAACATGTTGGCGCCACCGAAGAGCTTTGCCTGATATTCGCCGGGATGCGTACCCGCGGCTTCTACCTGTTGCAGAAACATCTCGAAAGCCTCACTACCGAAACGTCCGTCAAGAGGAGCTCCGGCAGGACGGTTTCGCTCGGTCAGCATGTAGTGACACATGCCGCCGATCTTGCGGCGCGGGTGCCAAAGCGTGATTGAAACACAGGAACCGAGCAGGGTGGAAATACGGGTCATGCCGGAGCCGAAGTAAAACTCGCCGGGATTGAGAAAAACGGTGTGGGGTTCCGGCGCCACGCTGGTCATGGCTTGCGGTAGATCGTCGGCAGGATGGCTTCAACCCGGTCGGTAAGACCATTCAGGGTTTCCGAATGGCCAATGATCAGATGACCGCCGGATTTGAGCCGGGGTAACAGGTTATGCACGACTTTGGTCTTGGTCGGCGGGTCGAAATAAATCATCACGTTGCGCAGAAAAATAACCTCGAATTCGCCGATCTCTGCATCG